>DASYJT010000412.1:0-5411 GCA_035996165.1 Acidimicrobiia bacterium | reverse complement strand
CGTGCGCCCCGTCGGTGGCGACGTCGAGGCCGGCGATCTCGTGTTCGCGCCCGGCGTGCTGCTCACGCCCGCGCATCTCGGCGTGCTCGCCAGTCTCGACGTGCGCGCCGTGTCGTGTCATCCGCGGCCGCGCGTCGGCGTGATCTCCACCGGCGACGAGTTGGTCGAGAGCGGTGAGCTCGCACCCGGTCTCATCCGCGACTCCAACCGGCCGATGATGCGCGCGTTGATCGAGGAGCTTGGTTGGGAGGCGGTCGACGGCGGCATCATCGCCGACGACGAACGCTCGACGACGATTGCGATCGAACACGCGGCCGACACGGTCGACGCGTTGCTGACGAGCGGCGCAGTCTCGGTCGGCGACTACGACTTCGTGAAGCTCGTGTTGGAACGGGTCGCGAAGGAACGGGGCGGACCGTCGTTCTGGGCGCAGGTCGCGATCAAACCGGCCAAGCCCCTCGCGTTCGCGATGCTCGGTTCGGTGCCCGCGTTCGGGCTCCCGGGCAACCCGGTGTCGTCGCGAGTGAGCTTCGAGCTCTTCGCCCGGCCGGCGCTGCGCAAGCTCGCGGGCCGTACTGATATCGAGCCGGAGCCGGTGGCCGCGACCACCGTGTCGGCGCTGACTCGCCGGCCCGACGGCAAGCTCCATCTCGACCGGGTCCGGGCCTGGATCGAAGACGGCCGGTACTTGTGCGAGCGGGCGGGCGCCCAGGCGAGCAACGTGCTGTCGGGGATGGCGAGCGCCAACGCCCTCGCCCTCGTCCCCGACGGCGACGGGATCGAGGCCGGCGGCGAGGTGCGGCTGCTCTTGCTTCAGTGACGCCCTTGCTGCAGTGACGGTTGTCACGGGCGCGATTCGTCCCTTGTCGGATGCCACTATGAGTGGTACAACATGTACGTAACGGGGTCGCCCGGGCGGGCGAAATGCAATGCCGGGAGGCGGCAACCGTGTGGCAAGTGCGACGACGCGCTGGGCTGGCGTGACGCTGCACCTCCGGGGAAGCGAAGATCCGTCGGCTGAAGTTGGTCGCTGCGCCGAGCGGGGAGCCAGAGCGAACCCACCCCCGGGGCGCCACGCAGGATCCTTCAGATCGACGCTGCCCCTAACCTGAACCGGTGACGCTGCGCGCCGTGCCTCTCATCGATCCGTTCGCACGGCGCGTCAAGGATCTCCGGGTCTCGATTACCGATCGCTGCAATTTCCGGTGCGCCTACTGCATGCCCGAAGAGGGGATGAAGTGGCTCCCGCGCGAGGAGCTCCTCACTTACGAGGAGATCGCGCGCATCGCCCGCGTCTGCGTGGAGCGTTACGGCTTCGAGGCGATTCGCGTGACCGGCGGCGAGCCGCTCGTGCGCGCGCACGTGACGCGACTCGTCCAGTTGCTCGCGCCGCTCGGCGTCGACATCGCGATGACGACCAACGGTGTGCGCCTGCCCGAGCTCGCACACGACCTCGCCGACGCGGGGCTGCGCCGGATCAACGTCTCGCTCGATTCCCTGCAACGAGAGCGTTTCTTCGCACTGACCAAGCGCGACGAGCTCGACCGCGTGCTGGCCGGTATCGACGCGGCGTTGCTCGCCGGGCTCACGCCGGTAAAGGTGAATGCGGTCGTGATGCGCGGGATCAACGACGACGAGGTCGTCGACCTCGCCCGCTTCGGACGCGACAAAGGTGTGGGCGTTCGCTTCATCGAGTTCATGCCGCTCGACGCGCAAGGGGAGTGGAACAGCGAGAAGGTCGTTCCCGCGCGCGAGATCCTCGAACGGATCGACGCGGTGTTCCCGCTCGAGCCGGGCGATCCCGATCATGTCGAGCCGGCGGAGCGTTACGTGTTCCGCGACGGCATCGGCGACATCGGCGTGATCTCCAGCGTGAGCGAACCATTCTGCGAGAACTGCGATCGGGTGCGCGTCACCGCGGAAGGTCAGTTCCGCACGTGTCTGTTCGCCCTCGACGAGACCGATCTGCGGGTGGTACTGCGGGCGGGACGCGGCCTCGACGAACCCGACCTCGACGACCGTCTCGCGCTCGCGATCGAAGGCGCGGTGGCGACGAAGTGGGCGGGACACCGGATCGGACAGGTCGACTTCGTCCGGCCCGATCGCTCGATGAGCCAGATCGGCGGCTGAGCCCGCCGGGGTCGCCCGTTTCCCGCCAGATCGTGCATTTGACCTGGCCCACCTACACTTCGGGCCCATGCCTCCGGAGTTCACGCACCTCGATCCGCTGGGACGGGCTCGCATGGTCGATGTCACGGCCAAGGAACCGAGCCACCGCCGGGCTGTGGCCCGGTGCCGCATATATATGGAGGCCGAGACCGCCTCGGCGATCGCTTCCGGGGCGATCTCCAAGGGCGATGTCCTTGCGGTGGCAAGAGTCGCGGGTATCCAGGCGGCAAAGCAGACGCCGCACCTGCTCCCGCTGTGTCACCCGCTGCTGGTCGGGGCAGTGCTCGTGAACTTCCGGCTCGAGGACACGTACGTCGAAGTCGAGGCGAATGTCGACACGGTCGACCGCACGGGCGTCGAGATGGAAGCGATGACCGCAGCGGGTGTCGCGGCGCTCACGATTTACGACATGTGCAAGTCGATCGATCGCTCGATGACGATTGGCGACCTCGCACTTTGGGAAAAGACCGGCGGACGTTCCGGGACGTGGCGTCGTCAGACCGACGATTCGGATCCGTTTGGTTTCTGAGAAGTCGCTGATTTCTTACAGCCTTGCGGTCACGAGTTGTCGAGTCGCCGTGATCTCGCGAGACTGCAGGAACGGTGCGATTGCGCGGGGCGGTCCACCACTTTTTCGTATTCCGTTGTTAGCGTTGTCGAGAACAAAGGCGGTCGAGAGGTCTTGACATTCGTGGTCCTGATCATCCTCGCAGCACTCTGGGCAGTCGTTTTGCTTCCGCCGATGCTGCGATCCCGTGCGGAGCGGGGCAGCGACTCGATCGGCGATTTCAATTACCGACTCGATGTCCTCGGTCGCACCAATGGTGCGTTGCTTGCGCAGGGCGCGCGCCCGCGCGTCGCGCCGGGTCAGCGCGCCGCGAAGCGTCGCCGCGACGTGTTGCGCACGTTGCTCGCAACGGTCGGCGGTTTCGGTCTGCTCGCGATTGCGACGCACGCGGCCATCGTGTGGGCGCTGTTCCTCGTTTCGGCAGCTGCGTTCGTCGCCTTCGCGGCGCTGTGGGCATGGGCCCGTTCGCTCCAGGTCGAACGGGCGGAGAAGGTGCGCTCGATGCAGCGCCAGCCGGCGCCCGAATGGGTGCTGCGCCGGGCCGCGTCCTCATAGACGCCTCGTAGAAGCGTCCATCGTCGCGTCGTCGTAGCATTCGGGTGTGGATCGCGGCCCGGAGATCGCAGCTCTCGGCGAATCCGCGCGTGCCGCGTTCGAAGAGAAGCACCGCGCCCGCGAGATCACGATCAATGCGTCGCGCCAGGCGATCCAAGCATGCGCGTCCTCGATTCGCGCGACGCATCGCGGGGAGTACGACGCGGCCGAGACGCTCGCGCGTCAAGCGCGCGACCACCTGGCGGCGGCCGACCTTGCGCTCGCGGGCCAAGCCGACGTGCGCACCGGCGGTCCGTTGAACGACGCCAAGAAGGAGCTGGCCGAAGCGTGGCTGACGCTCGCGCTGGTACGTGATCTGCCGTTACCCGGCCCGTCCGAGCTCGGCATCGAGATCGCGCCGTATTGCAACGGCCTCGCGGAAGCCGCGAGCGAGCTCCGCCGCCAGCTGCTCGACCAGCTGCGCGCCGGCGAGCTGACCCGCGCCGAGACCCTCATGCGCGCGATGGACGAGATCTACTCGCTGCTGGTGACGATCGACTATCCCGACGGCGTCACGGGCGGGCTGCGGCGGACGACCGATGCGCTGCGCGCGGTGCTGGAACGCACCCGCGGAGACCTCACTACGGCAATCGTCGCGGCGAGGCTGCAGGCCGCGATCGAGTCGGCCCAACAGGCAACCGGAGGCTGACCCTTTGGTACGCTGACTCCTCCTTCGGGGGTGTAGCTCAGCTGGTAGAGCGCTACGTTCGCAACGTAGAAGTCGGCGGTTCGAGTCCGCTCACCTCCACCATGGCGGTCTTACTCCAACCCCCGACAGATAGGGCGGAGACGAGTAGGTCGGCTTTGGATTTCGGATCGGTTCTCGTTGGGATGCGGTCGATGTCGGATGCGCTGCTCGCAAGTACCTTGACTCGGTCTTGGGCCTCGACCAACTCGGCGAACGGTCCGGCGAGGACGTTGGCCGTTACGTCCTCATCGTCGATGTAGAGCTTCCTGAAGATGGCCTGGTTCAGGAGGCGGCGCTCCTTCGGTCCTGCTTGGCGGTAGAGCTCTTGCGGTCGATCGAGAAGCCGGAGGGCCGCGTCGATAAGGGCCGCGCCTACCTCGAGGCTGTCGTTGATCTGTTCGAGCTGTCCTTCGATCTGTTCTTTGTCGCGTTGGATGCGGAGCAATCGCGCTCGGAGCTTGTCCTTTGGCATCGCGCCGTCGCTGGCGAGGTCGAGCAGGTTTTCTTCCTGGCGGTCGAGCTTGGCGTGTTGGACTGTCAGTTGATGGCGTAACAGCTTGGCTACCTGGGCTCGATCGCCGAGAGTCTCGCCGAGCACCTTTCGTACCGCGTCAGCAAACTCGGGAGTGAACCGAACGGTGCCGTAGTGATCGACGACCGCTTCTTCGACGGTGCTGATGTCGATGTACTTCGTAGCGCAGACGTGTTCTTGCTTGGCCCGGCAGAAGAAGTAGAAGTACTCGATACCGCGTCGTCCGACGGCTCGCTGCATGAGCATGCGCGTTTCACGACCTTCGTCGTGGCAACGTCCGCACCAGATGCTGCCCTTCAGGTAGTGATGGTGAACTCGTTGGCGTTCGCCACTACCTGACTTCGCCTCGAGGACGAGTTGTACCTGATCGAAGAGTTGCTCGGTGACGAGGGCTTCATGTCGCCCCGGATACTCGACTCCTTGGTAGATGATCGAGCCGATGTAGTAACGGTCGCGCAGCATGGCTTGGAGTTTTGAATCCGAGACCGGGCCAGCTGGATAGCGGCCCGGACGCGTGCGCAGCCCGCGGTCCGTGAGGGTTTCCGCTAGTTGTATGAGCGTGTACTCGCCGGTGGCGTAGAGCTCGAAGGCGAGCCGGACGAATGGCGCACGTTCGGCATCGATTGCGACACTTCGGACTTCGCGCCCGTCGAAGCGGTCGCGGATGTTCTGGTATCCGAGAGGAGCGCGTCCGAGGGTGCCACCGCGGCGGGCCTTCTCGCCCATCTTGTACTTGATGTCGGCGCCGTCTTCCGCCGAGCGGAATTCGTTGAAGCTGGCCAGAATCCCGTGCATGAGTTGGCCGACAGGTGTCTCGTCAATGCTCTCGGTCGCGGAGATCAGCGAGACGCCGTACTTCC
>DASYJT010000411.1:0-4113 GCA_035996165.1 Acidimicrobiia bacterium | reverse complement strand
GCGGACGTTCTCGACCGCACGCTTCAGCACCGCAACGGGGTCGCCCGCCGTCTTGCGGCCGATCTCCTCGAGCGCGGCGTAGACGATGTGCTCCGCAGTGGAGCGCTGCCCGCGTACGAGCACCTTGTTCACGAGCTGGGTCACGACGACCGACCGGTAGATCGGGTCGGGCATCAGCTCCCGGCGCGGCGCCGGACCTTTGCGGGGCACGGGTTAGCCCTCCCTCTTCGCGCCGTAGCGGCTGCGCGCCTGCTTGCGGTTCGCGACGCCCGACGCATCGAGCGCGCCGCGGATGATCTTGTAACGCACGCCCGGGAGGTCTTTCACACGACCGCCACGCACGAGCACGATCGAGTGCTCCTGCAGGTTGTGGCCGATACCGGGGATGTACGCGGTCACTTCGATGCCGGAGGTGAGCCGCACGCGGGCAACCTTGCGCAACGCGGAGTTCGGCTTCTTCGGCGTCGTGGTGAAGACGCGCGTGCACACTCCCCGACGCTGCGGGGACCCTTTGAGGGCCGGGGTCTTGGTCTTTTCGGCCTTCGATTCCCGTCCCTTGCGGACGAGCTGGGCAATCGTGGGCACGCGTCTTCCCTCTGAAACTTTCCGTTCGAAACTCGAAGAGACTTACGGGCGGGGGCCGCCGGAGCACGTCGAGGCGCTCGGAGCCGACGGGTGAGGCTAGCAGGGCCGATGCCCGGCCCCCAAGGCGATCACCAAGTGGGGCCGGAACACCGTTCACGTTCAATCGCCGGCTGCGACATCTCCTTGGCCGACGCCGTTGTCGACCGCGGACGAATCCGCGGCGCCGTCGTCAGCCGCGAGCTCGGCCGCACCGATCGACTCGTTGATGGCGCCGAAAGCCGCCGGCTCGTCGGTGGCGACCGCAACCGGGGCGATATCCGCCTCGGCTTGGCGGTTCGAGCTCGCTTCGCGCAGCCAGGTCGCGAGGTCCATCTCTTCTTCGACCTCGGACGTGTAGAACGGCAGCGGCTCGTACTCGGGCGCCTCGGTGCGGATGTTGCGATACATCGGCATGCCCGTTCCCGCGGGGATGAGCTTGCCGATGATCACGTTTTCCTTGAGGCCCTCGAGCCCGTCGGAACGACCCTCGATCGCGGCCTCGGTGAGCACCCGGGTCGTTTCTTGGAACGACGCGGCGGACAACCACGAGTCGGTCGCGAGCGACGCCTTCGTGATTCCCATGAGCTCGGGACGACCCTCGGCCGGGCGCTTGTTCTCCTCGACGAGCCGACGGTTCTCCTCCGCGTAGCGGCGGGCGTCGACCTTCTCGCCGGGCAGGAACGCACTGTCGCCCGGTTCCGAGACGGTCACCCGGCGCAACATCTGCCGGACGATCACCTCGATGTGCTTGTCGTGGATCGACACACCCTGGTCGCGGTACACCCGCTGCACCTCGTCGACCAGGTACTGCTGCGTCTCGCGCACGCCCTTGATCTCGAGGAGCTTCTTCGGGTCGAGCGGGCTCTTGTCGTCGCCCACGAGGCGGTCACCGGCGGTGACCTCCTGGCCGTCGCGCACGCTCACGTGCGCCCGCCGCGACACCGCGTACTCGAGCTCCGTTCCGTCGTCGGAGACGATCGTGATGACGCGTTCGCCCTTCTCGTTCTCACCGATACGAACGACGCCCGAAACGTCGGCGAGCAACGATGCCGCCTTCGGAGTGCGGGCTTCGAACAACTCGACCACGCGAGGCAGACCGTGCGTGATGTCCTCGCCGGCGACACCGCCGGTGTGGAACGTACGCATGGTGAGCTGCGTTCCCGGCTCACCGATCGACTGGGCGGCGACGATACCGATCGCCTCGCCGAGATCGGAGATCTTGCCGGTCGCCAGCATGCGTCCGTAACACTTCGAGCACACGCCCGACACGGTCTCGCAGGTGAGCACGGTGCGCACCCGCAAGCGGGTGATGCCCTCGTCGTCGGCGAGCAGGCGCATCGCGTCGTCGTCGATCTCGACGTTGCGCGGGATGACCGTTCCGTCGGTGAGCGAGGCGTCCTCGGTGAGGCAGCGCCCGAGCAGGCTGGTCTCGAGCACGCGCCACGACTCGGGGCCGGGGAGCACGTCCTCGACCCAGATGCCACGGTTCGTCTCGCAGTCCCACTCCCGCACGATGAGCTCCTGCGCGACGTCGACGAGACGTCGGGTCAGGTAGCCCGAGTCGGCGGTACGGAGCGCGGTGTCGGCGAGTCCCTTGCGCGCGCCGTGCGTCGAGATGAAGTACTCGAGCACCGACAGGCCTTCACGGAAGTTGCTCTTGATCGGGCGCGGGATGATCTCACCACGCGGGTTGGCGACGAGACCACGCATACCGGCGATCTGACGCACCTGCATGATGTTTCCTCGGGCGCCCGAACCAACCATCATGTCGATGGGGTTGAACGGCGTGGACTGCATGAGATCCTGCATGGCCCGCGTGACCTGGTTGGTCGCGTCGGTCCAGATCTCGATCTCCTGCTGACGACGCTCGTCGTCGGTGATGATCCCGCGCTCGTACTGGCTCTCGACCTTGGCGGCCTCGCCCTCGAACTTCTCGAGGAGGCCGGCCTTGGCCGGAGGCGTGGTGACGTCGGCGATCGAGATCGTGAGCGCCGCGCGCGTCGACCACTCGTAGCCGAGCCCCTTCATCCGGTCGAGGCTGTTCGCCACCTCGGCCTTGTCGTAACCCACGACCAGCTCGCCGACGACCTCGGTTATGTCGCGCTTGCGCATCGTCCGGTTGACGAACGGGAAGTCGTCGGGGAACGCGGTGTTCAACAACAGCCGTCCGAGCGACGTCTCGACGAGCACCTCGGACGCGCCGTTGTTGGCGTACTCGCGCAACACGATGCTCTGCGGGGTGCCGTCTTCGGACGCGCGTGCGAAGTGGTCGGCGGAGAACTTGCCGACCGGCATGCGCACCTTGATCTTGGCGTGCAATGCGACCGTCTCGCCGTCGCCGCCGAAGCGCTCTTCGTACGCGGCGAACGCCTCGTCGATGGAACGGAACACGCGGCCTTCGCCGGGCAGGCCGTCGAGCGCCTCCGACAGGTAGTAGAGGCCGATGATCATGTCCTGGCTGGGGACGGCGATCGGTCGACCCGACGCCGGCGACAAGATGTTGTGCGCGGCGAGCATGAGCATGCGCGCCTCGGCCTGGGCCTCCGCGGAGAGCGGGAGGTGGACGGCCATCTGGTCACCGTCGAAGTCGGCGTTGAACGCCGCACACACGAGCGGGTGGATCTGGATCGCCTTGCCCTCGACCAGCACGGGCTCGAAGGCCTGGATGCCGAGGCGGTGAAGCGTGGGCGCACGGTTCAAGAAGACCGGGTGCTCCTTGATGACCTCTTCGAGCACGTCCCAGACCTGCGGGCGCGCGCGCTCGACCATGCGCTTGGCCGACTTGATGTTCTGCGCGTACTCCAGGTCGACGAGCCGCTTCATCACGAACGGCTTGAAGAGCTCGAGCGCCATCTGCTTCGGCAGACCGCATTGCTGCAGGCGCAGCTGCGGACCGACGACGATGACCGAACGACCCGAGTAGTCGACGCGCTTGCCGAGCAGGTTCTGACGGAACCGACCCTGCTTGCCCTTCAGCATGTCGGAGAGGCTCTTCAGCGCGCGGTTGCCGGGGCCCGTGACCGGGCGCCCGCGACGGCCGTTGTCGAACAACGCGTCGACGGCCTCCTGCAACATGCGCTTCTCGTTGTTGATGATGATCTCGGGCGCGCCGAGGTCGAGGAGCCGCTTCAGCCGGTTGTTGCGGTTGATCACCCGGCGGTACAGGTCGTTGAGGTCAGAGGTCGCGAAACGACCACCGTCGAGCTGCACCATGGGGCGCAGGTCCGGCGGGATGACCGGGACGCAGTCCAGGATCATGCCCAGCGGTGAATTCGACGTCGACAAGAACGACGCCACCACCTTGAGCCGCTTGAGCGCACGGATCTTCTTCTGGCCCTTGCCGCTGCGGATCGTCTCGCGCAGCAGCTCGGCCTCGTTGGCCAGATCAAAATTGGCCACCAGGGTCTGCAGCGCCTCGGCGCCCATGCCGCCCTCGAAGTAATCGCCGAAGCGATCACGGAGTTCGCGGTAGAGGAGCTCGTCGCCGAT
>DASYJT010000410.1:0-8731 GCA_035996165.1 Acidimicrobiia bacterium | reverse complement strand
GGTTGGCGTCGCAGCTTTTCTGGGCGCGGGCGATCGGGTGCCCCTCGCCGCCGTCATGTTCGTCGCCGAGACGACCGGCCGTGCCGGGTTCGTCGTCCCCGCCGTTATCGCGGCCGTCGTGTCCGAGCTGGTGATGAACACGTCGTCGGTGACGACCCATCAGATGAGACGGGCTCCGGGAATGGCCGAAAGGCACCACCCCCGACAGCGCGTAGCTGCCGATCCGCGGCCGCGTGACTACGGCGGGGCCGGAGCAACGCTCCGGAAAAGTGAGAGGGTGACGGGCATGGCTGAAGCGCTGACGATCGTCGGACTGATGAACGAGGTCGCCGAGACACACCATCGTGTGTATCGAATCACCGACGGCACCGACGACGACTGGGCCTCCTGGTACGCCGACTGGCTGCTCGATCATTCCGAGCTCGCGCAGTTGTTGGGGACGCGGCCCATCCGCAGCCACTTGGTCCACGCGCTCGTGCAACTTGACCGTGAGCACTCCGCCGCCGCGAGCGAGGAGCTGTGGCCCGAGTTCTACGCGCGGGGATTGCGGGACCGGTTCGGAGCCTGATCGGGGTTGCGGCGCCGCGCCGACGAGCGGCTGCGCTCGGATCGTGTGCTCAAACCGTAGACGCGAGGATCTCGTCGACGACGTCGAGCGTGGTGTCCGGATGCAGGAACGCGAGGCGCGCCACCGTCTCGTCGTGCCAGCGGGTCGGCACCACCAGCGCGACCTGGTCGCGGGAAAGCTCGTGCGACCACCGGGCGTAGCGCTCGCTGTCCCAACCGATCCGCCGGAACAAGACGATGGAGAGCTCGGGCTCTCGGACGAGCTCGAGGTGGGGGAGCGTTCGGATGCGTTCGGTCACGGCGCGCGTCGTCTCCATCACCTTCTCGACGGCGTCGCGATAGGCGTCGGAGCCGTGCACGGCGAGCGAGAACCAGAACGGGAGACCGCGAGCGCGGCGCGTGAGCTGGTACGCGTAGTCGCCCGGGTTCCAGCCCCCCGTCTCGTCGTTGACGGAGTCGAGGTACGCCGCGTGCTGGCCGTGGACCGTTCGGGCCAGCGCGGGATCCCGATACAGCAACGCCGCGCAGTCGAGCGGCGCGTACAGCCATTTGTGGGGATCGACGACCAGTGAATCCGAGCGCTCGATGCCGGCAAAGAGCGGGCGAGTCGAGCGGCCCAGCAGCGCGCCGCCGCCGTACGCGGCATCGACGTGCATCCACAGATTCCGCTCGTCACAGATGCGGGCGACACCCGCGAGATCGTCGACCAGGCCCGCGTTGGTACTGCCGGCGTTGACCACGACCGCGCACACCGCTTCCGGCTCGTCGCACGCCGCGAGTGCGCTCGCGAGCGCGTCGCCGGTGAGTCGATCGTCGACCAGGGGCACGAGCAGCGGATCGACGTCGAGGAGGTGCATCGTGTTGCGGACCGACGAGTGGGTGTCGTGTGTGATCGCGAACTGCAGCCGCCGGCGGTGGTCGCCGATCCGCCGGCGCCCGGTGTCGCGGGCCACGGCCAGCGCCGAGAGATTCGCCGCCGAACCACCCTGCACGAACGTTCCACCCGCCGACTCCGGCATGCCGGCGAGGTCGGCGATGAACCGGAGTGCCTCGTTCTCGGCCCAGACCGCGCCTGCCGATTCGATCCAGGAGACTCCGCTGATCGACGCCAGGGAGACGACCGCGTCGAACAACATCGATGCCTTCGTCGGCGCCGACGGGATCCACGCGAGGAACCGGGGGCTGTCGGCGCGGATCACCGCAGGAGCGAGCACCGAGGTGAAGAGGTCGAGCACCTCGGCGGGGTCGGTGCCGGCCGCGGTGATCGTCGGGTGCGCGAGCGCGGCCACCTCGGAGGGCGAGATCGTCCCGTTGAGAGGTGCCGGGTCGAGCTCGGCGAGCGCACGCAGCAGGTCCAAGATCGTGTTCGTGAGCAGCTGGGTCGCTGCATCGAACTCGTGCATCGGGCGGAGGCTACAGCGGCGAAACGGTCATTCCGGGCGGGGTTCGCCGCCGCGCTGCAGGCGCCGGGCGCGCGCCGGCGGTGGGCTCGGCGGCGACGCCGCCGCGAGGGTGTCGCGGAGCTCGGCGAGATGATCCCGGGGTGCTCGGCGCTCCTGCAGCAAGCCGTGCGGTGCGTGGTTCGCCTCGTTCTCCAAGAGGCCGAGCCACGGCGACGGCTCGCGGGGACCGCGTCGGGTGCCGGTGGCGCGGGCCTGCGCCCACGAACAGTGCAACTCGTCTTCCGCGCGACTCAAGGCCACGTGCAGCAGGCGGCGCTCTTCGGTTTGGGCCGCCTCAGAAGTCGACCACGAGATCGGGACCAATCCGCGTTCGAGGCCGGTGACGAACGCGACGGTCCACTCGAGTCCCTTGGCGCGGTGGAACGTGACGAGGTCGACGCCGGGTGTTCCGGCGGCCTCACCGCCCGTCACTCCACCGGTCGCGGTGTCGAGCCAGGTCGTGAACTCTCCGACTCCTCCGGTGCCGCCCACGGCCTCGAGATAGTCGCGCCCGAGTTCGAGCAGTGCGTCGCGGTAGGAGCGGGCTTCGTCGGCGGCCATGCGGTCGGCCTCCGACCGGGTGGGCTCGGCGGGGGAGTCGGCTTCGTCGTCGGCCGCGAGGTCGGCGAGCTGTTGGGCGAACGCGCGGCCGGGCGACTTGCGCTCGGCTTCGCGGAGCTGGTCGAGAAGGACGCGGACGGGTGGCCTCGCCGCGAATCGTTGACCCTCGCCGATGCGGAACGGAACCCCGCGGCGCGTGAAGGCGGCCTCGAAACGCGACGACTGCGCGTTGGTGCGGAAGAGCACGGCCATCTTGTGCCAGGGCACGCCCGCGGCATGGCGCTCCCAGCAGGCTTCCGCGATTGCGGTCGCCTCCGCGTCGTCGTCGGAGTAGGACGTGATCGTCGGTGCCGCGCCGTCGGCACGGATCGCCTCCGGGCGGATGCGCGCACCACCGGCCGCGGACCCGAGCGCAACCTCCGCCAGCGCCACCACCCCGGGCGTGCTCCGGTAGTTGCGGCCGAGTGCGATCGTCTGCCCGCCGGGGAACGCCCGGGCGAACTCGATCAAGGGCGCGGCATCGGCGCCGGTGAAGCCGTAGATCGCCTGCGCCGGATCTCCGACGACTGTGAGCTGGTCGGAGCCGCCCAGCCAGGCGCGCAGGAGGCGCAGCTGGAGAGGCGTGGCGTCTTGGAACTCGTCGACGAACAGGTGACGAAAGCGCCAACGTTGCCCGGCCGCGAACTCCTCGTCGCGGGCGATCGCCTCGGCGCAGAAGCTCAAGACGTCGTCGAAGTCGATGACGTGCCGGCGGCGCTTCTCGGCCTCGTAGCGCGCGTAGAGCCGTGACACTTCGCCCGCGCCCCGTGGGGTACGCCGGCCCGCGGCCTCGGCCGCGGCTTCGTAGCGGTCGGGCGGGATCAGACGGGCCTTCGCCCATTCGATCTCGGCGGCAACGTCGGCGACGGCGACGGTGGATGCGGCGCCCCGTTCGCCCATGAGCGGCGCCAACAGGCGTGCCTTGCGTTCGAGGACTCGGGGCGCCTCGCGGTTGCGCTCGTTCGCGTGGCGCCGGAGCTGGGCGAGCGCGATCGCGTGGAACGTGCCGGCCGTGATGCGACCGTCGACGCCGAGGCGGCCGATACGGGAGACGAGCTCGCCCGCGGCTTTGCGGGTAAACGTGACGGCCAGCACGTGACGAGCCTCGACGCGCTCCTCGCGAGCTCCGTACGCGATCCGCCGGGTCAGTACCCGGGTCTTTCCGGAGCCGGCCGGTGCGATGATCGCGAGCGGAGCCGCGCTCGACGTGACCGCCGCGAGTTGGAGTTCGTCGAGGTCGTCGAGCAATGCATCGCGCGTGTTGCGCACGTTCGGCCCGTTCACGTGTCGACCGTACACAGCCGGTGTGACACCTGCTCGGACGCGGTAAGGCCCCGAGTAGTCTTCGCTGCCGAAGCAGCTCCGATCTCCTCGGGGCCGTCCCTCCGGCGCCGAGTCGCCGGGCATGCCCTCGCAGGCGCCCGACCACCGACTTTGCCGGTCGTGCACCTCTCCGTCGAGCTTCGCCCCGGAGGACTCCGCCCTGCAGTTCGGTGCACGCACCGGTTCGCTCGTACGTCCGTTCCGATCCCGCAAGCGGTTTCGGAGTCCGACGCATCGGCGTTCCGGTAAGGGCGCACACTACGACCGCGGTCCAAGAGCGTCAAGCAGAAATTTCGTCGAATCGACGCGGACATTCCGACGCTGCGCGACGCGCGCCTCGCGGTAGTTCGCGGAGCATTCACAAGACGCGCGGATGGCCGTCTCACGGACGCGGTATAGATGGAGCGCATGGAGATCGAACTGGTTCGTGGCACGTCGCGTCGCAAGCACGTCGAGGCGGTGTTGGTCGGGGATCGATTGCGGGTTTCGTTCCCGCGCTGGATGTCGATCGACGAAGCGCAGGTCACCGCCCAGGAGTTGGCCGAACGGATGCGACGCCGTACCGACTCGGCGGCGATCGACATCGCGGCGCGCGCCCGGCGTGTCGCACGCGAGTACGGCCTTCCGCGTCCCAGAACGGTCCGGTGGGTCGACAACATGCGCCAGCGTTGGGGTTCCTGCACTCCGGAAGACGGCTCGATCCGGGTCTCGGCGCGCCTCGCCGCGTTCCCCTCGTGGGTGCTCGACTACGTGCTGGTGCACGAGCTCGGCCATCTCCTCGTCCCCAACCACGGTCCCGCGCACGACGCGCTCGTCGACCGATTCCCCCAGGCCGAGCGGGCGCGGGGCTTCCTCATCGCGATCGACCTCGATCCGGACGAGGGCGACGAAGTGCCGGCGCTGCTGCCCGGCGACGTTCGCCCCTGACGTTCGCCCCTGACGTTCGCCCCTGACGTTCGCCCCTGAGGTACGTCCCCGATTCGCCCGGGGCGTCGAGCGGGCCGCGGAGTGCCCACCCGCGCCTCGAATTTCCGCATAGATTTTTGGCGTGCCGTACCCGAAGAAGCTGCTGAACGACGGCGAAGAGGTCGCCCTCGATCTCCGCCCGCACTGGTGGTTCTTCTCGAAGCACATCGCGAGCGGGATCCCGCTGTTCGTCGTCGCCGTGCTCATCCTCGCGAAGACTCACGACCCCGCCCGCAAGTGGCTCTTCGTCCTGTGGGCGATCGTCGCGGTCGCCTGGGCCGGATGGCTCGCCGTCAAGTATCTCGAGTGGAACTTCACGCACTTCGTCGTCACCGACGATCGCGTCATCTATCGCACAGGAGTGCTCGCCAAGCGGGGCGTCGAGATCCCGATGGAACGGATCAACAACATCAACTTCCACCAGGGAGTGTGGGAGCGGATGATCGGCGCCGGCGATCTCGACATCGAGTCGGCGGGACGCGACGGGCAATCGCATTTCGACGACGTGTGGCACCCGGACGGCGTGCAACAAGAGCTCTACCGCCAGATGGAGGCGAACGCGAAGAAACGCGCGAGCTGGGCGAACCCGGTACCGATGTCGGCCGCCGCGCCTTCCTCGAACGCGACGCCGTCGGTCCCCGAACAGCTGCAGCAACTCGCCGACCTGCGCGACCGCGGTGTGATCACTGCCGCCGAGTTCGAGACCAAGAAGGCGCAGCTCCTCGAGCGCATGTGAGTCCGGCGCCAACCGGATCGGCGTGCCAAGGATGAGAGTCGTCTCGTTGGTGCCGAGCGCGACCGAGACGCTCATCGCGCTCGGTGTGCGCCCGGTGGGTTGCACCCGGTTCTGCGACGTCGACGGAGTTGCCACCGTCGGCGGCACGAAGAACGTCGACATCGCGGCAGTCGTCGCGCTCGCTCCCGATCTCGTCGTCGTCAACGACGAGGAGAACCGCGTCGAGGATGCCCACGCGCTTGTCGCGCAGGGCCTCGTGCTGCATTCGATGTCGCCGCGTTCGGTCGTCGACGTCGGGCCCGCCGTGCGCGAATTGGCGACTGCCGTCGGTGCCCCAGTGCCACATCCGTTCGGCGAGTGGGAGCGCTGGCAGAAAGGGACTCGTCAACCGGCCGGGAGGGTGTCGGCGTTCGTCCCGATCTGGCGCCGGCCGTGGATGTCGCTCGCGGGCGACACGTACGGTTCGGCGCTGCTCGAGCACATCGGGATCCGCAACATCTTCGCCGAAGCCGACGACCGGTATCCCGAGGTTGCGCTCGCCGAGGTCGCGACGCGTGAACCCGATGTGGCTTTGCTGCCGAGCGAGCCGTATGCGTTTACCGAGCGGCACGCGGCCGAGGTACGCGACGCGTTGCCCGGCGTGCGCACGACGCTGGTCGACGGGCGCGACCTCTTCTGGTGGGGGATCCGAACTCCGGCCGCGGCCGAACGTCTGCGCCAGGTCGTCTGATGGCGCGCGTACACGTGCGTGTCGACGACCTGGAGCGCGGCGACCTCCCGGCGCTCTCGGTCAAGACCGGCGTGCGCTGCGCGAATCCGGTGGCGATCGTGTTGCGTCCGGAACAACGTCCGTGGTCGCCGGTCGGGCCGAAGATCTCCGCGATCCTGCCGCTGGAACCGCGGCGCGCCCGGGCGCGCCGCCGGTCGACGCGGGTCACGTGGATTCTGCTCGTGACCGGTGCGGCCGCGCTCGGTGCCGCGCTGACCGGCGTCGGGTCGGCGGTGCTCCTCCTCGCGGCGGGTGCGCTCGTCGCGTATCTCGGGCTCGTGCTCGTCGGTGAGCTGCGTTGGGTCGGTTCGAAACCCTCGGACCACGACGGAGAGATCGTTTTGACACGCGTGCACCGTGCCTTCGCGCGCGCCGTCGACGAGCAGTACCGCCGGTAGCTCGTCGGAGCAGCTACTCGGAGACTTCGGGCCGGCCGAGCTCGCGCAGTCGGGCGCGCAGCCGTACGGCGGCGGCGGCGGGCGCGTCGAAATCGGGCGCCGGATCGGCGTGCGCGAAGCTGAGCTCGTCCGGATGATTGATCGGCACGACGTGCAGGTGCGTGTGCGGCACCTCTTCGCCGACGATGAGCAGGCCGATGCGCCGCGGCTTCCATTCCAGGTCCTGCGCCCGGCCGATCTGCTGCGCGACCGAGAACAGATGGGCGGCGAGTGCAGGGTCGAGGTCGATCCAGTGGTCGACCTCGGCGCGCGGAACCACGAGTGTGTGGCCGGGCATCATCGGCGCGATCGAGAGGAACGCGACCACCTGGTCGTCCTTCCACACGAACGTACCGGGCAGCTCGCCCGCGATGATCCGGCTGAAGATGCTCGGCACGGCTTCCCCCAACTGCGTCGATGGAGTCTGCGGTCTATCGAACGAGGCCGGCTCCGTCGACCGCGCGCACGGCGAACGGTGTCGGCGTCCGCCCGGTTGCCGAACGGTAGCGCGAGACCGCGCGCTCGACGACGTCGTCGGCCGAGCTCGCGGCGACGAACGCGACCGCGCATCCCCCGAATCCGGCGCCGGTCAGCCGCGCTCCGTACGCACCCGCGTCGACCAGCGCCGCGACGAGCGCGTCGAGCTCAGGGGTCGAGACGAGGAAGTCGTCGCGCAGCGAAGCGTGGCTGGCGACCATGAGCCGGCCGCAGAGCTCGAGATCGCCCGCTCGCAGGGCGTCGACGAAGTCGAGCACGCGCTGATTCTCCGATACCACGTGACGGGCGATCGGGTCGTCGCGCACCTGGTCGGGCGATGCATCCCGCAACATCTTCACGCCGATGCGCGCCGCCGCGGCGGTGCACGCGTCGCGCCGATCGGCATACGCGCTGTCTTCGAGCCGGCGCGCGACGCCGGTGTGAACGACCACGACGGCGACGGAGTCCGGTAGCGCGACCAGCGCCGGGGCGAGTGTCCGGCAGTCGAGCAGCAACGCGTGCCCGGCCCGGCCGAACACCGACGCGATCTGGTCCATCGCGCCGCACGGCACACCCGTCGCCGCGTGCTCCGCGCTTTGCGCGAGCCGCGCGGTCGACTCGGCCGAGATGGGTATCCCGTCGACCTCCGACGCGGTCATGACGACGGCGACCGCGAAGGCCGCGCTCGACGACAACCCGGATCCGACGGGCACGCTCGACGTGACATGCGCGTCGAAGCCGACGGCGGCGCGCCCCGGTTGGGAGAGCAACCGCAGCACCGCGTCGATCGGCCGCCCCCAGCGCGGCTCGGCCGACGAGGGTGACGCGGTGCCCTCGGCCGGAAGGTCGACGATTCCGTCGATCGCGTCCGACCGCGCGACAACCCGCCCATCGGCTCGGGGTTCCGCGCGGATCACGACCTCGCGATCGATGGCCATCGGAAGGCAGAAGCCGTCCTGGTAGTCGGTGTGGTCACCGATGAGGTTGACCCGCCCGGGAGCGCGAACCACGAGCACGGGCGGAATCTAACGGGCGGTACCCTGCATCGGAGCAGCCTCCGGGAGGGCAGATGAGCCGGTTCCAGAACTCCGTCGCACTCGCCAAGTCGTCGTGGAACATCTTGCGTGACGACAAGCAGCTCACGGTTCTTCCGCTGCTCTCGGCCGCCGCGACGGTCGTCGTCGCAGTGGTGTTCCTGCTGCCGATCGGACTCATCGCCCGCGACGGGAGCGGCAACTACTCCGGCTCCAAGCCGCTCGTCTGGATGCTCGGGTTCATTGCCGCGGTCGTGCTGTCGTACATCGTCGTCTTCTTCAACGCCGCGCTCGTCTACGCCGCGAACGGCCGGTTCCAGGGTGAGCCGGTGACCGTCGGCGAGGCCATCCACGCCGCGCGCGCACGATCACACGTGTTG
>DASYJT010000409.1:0-1919 GCA_035996165.1 Acidimicrobiia bacterium | reverse complement strand
GGGGGACAATGATGAAGCGCAGGTTCGGCGTGCTCGCGGGGTTGTTCGCGCTCATAAGCGTCACGATGGTGACGGCGGGTGCACCGGCCGGTGCGAGCCCGCCACCGAGCATGGGCAACGTCGTGTTGTTCGTCCACGGCTATAACCCGACTTCCACGTCGACCGATTGCGTCGACACGTTCGGGACGATGATGAGCCAGATGCGAGCCCAGGGCTTTACCGGCTCGTTGGTCAACGTCGGCTACTACTCCGGCGACACGAGGTGCGACCTCAACCTGCATTCGTACGCCGGCTACGGCGACCGCGATTCGTGGAAGAGCATCGCGGCCGCGTTCTCGAAGTACGTGTACAACACGTACACGTCGCACGGTGTCACGGTCGACGTCGTCGGCTACTCGATGGGCGGCCTGATCGTCCGCGGCGCGGTCTACGGAGCCCAGAGCGGGACTTCCGGGTTCTCCGCGCCGATCAACGTCTCCGACGGTGTGACCCTCGGCGGACCGCACGACGGGGCCGCGTGGTATTCGAACCTCTGCTTGTGGGGTCAGTGTGCATCGTTGAAGCCGGGTTCCGGAGACCTGAACTGGCTCAACCAGAACGGCAACCCGCAGGGAACGGCCGGCACCACTTGGACGACGATCGGGTCATTCAACGACGACGTCGTGCCGTGGCAGTCGGCAATACACATGTCGATCCCGATCGACCACAAGATCGTGTTCTCCAACGTGTCGCACACGGGCCTGATTCACCCCAACTACATGAACGCCTGGGCGGTCGTGAATCGCGCCGGCAATGCCCTCGGTGTGCGGCCGGGCAAGATCATGTCGGGCGTCAGTACCGGCAAGTGCATCGACGTACGCCAGTCGGGAACGGCAAACGGAACTCCGGTTCAGCTGTACGACTGCAACGGCACCGGCGCGCAAGTGTGGTCGCACAGCGCCAACGGCAAAACCGTCCTCACTGCGCAAGGCAAGTGTCTCGACATCTCCGGCGCGAGCTCCGCCTCCGGCACCAAGGTCCAGTTGTGGGACTGCAACCGAGGCACCAACCAGGAGTGGACGATCGGCGCCGACAACACGCTCCGGTCGCTCGGTATGTGCCTCGACGACCCGGGCTCCACGCTGACGAACGCCACGCAGCTGCAGATCTGGACGTGCAACGGCACCGCCGCCCAACGTTGGACGTTCGGATAGACGCGTCGAGTCGAGGTGCGGCGAGGTGCGGCGCGACGCGTCGGCGGTCGAATTACGCCCGGGTTCGGGCGACCCGGGCGATAGACCAGGCCAGGCCGACGACGACCACGAGCGGCAGGATCGGCCACGCCGTGATGCCGGCGTGGGCAACGGCCGCGGTCGCGGCGACCGCGATCACGACGCCGACGGCGATGGTCCAGTCGTCACCGACGATGAAGTCGTACCAGAAGCGACCGAAGTTGACGATCCATCTCATGACTGGATGCTCCCAGGGGTGAGTGCGATCGTCTGCCGCCGCACCGCCGCGACGATCGCGAACGAGACACCGACCACGACCGCGAGCAAAGCGAGAATGGAGACGTCGCCGCCGGGCCAGTTCGCACCCGCGCCTTCCGCGCTCCAGAAGATCCCGAACGAGGTCAACATGACCCCGACGCCGAACTTCAACGTGTTCTCCGGGACGCGCGTCAGCGGCGCGTGCACGATCATCCCGACGATGACCACGATCACCAACGCGGCTGCCGCACCCGCGGCCGCGAGACCGACGTTGTGCTGCGTTCCGCCGAAGGTGACGACGAGGAACGCGACCTCGAGACCTTCGAGGAAGACGCCCTTGAACGCGACGGTGAACGCATACCAGTCGTGCCCGGACGCGTTGCGGAGCTCGTCGACCTCGGCCTGATAGATCGCGTCTTCGTCGTGGAGGGCTTTGAGTCCGCTCGCACG
>DASYJT010000408.1:0-6559 GCA_035996165.1 Acidimicrobiia bacterium | reverse complement strand
CGAATTCCGGACTCGGTCGTATCTCCGGTGCGGTCGCCACGTCGAGGTTCTCGCCGACATCGACGCGTGGGTGCGGTTGGAGCCGGGGCGGGAGAGGATGCGCGCCCATCACATGGTCGCGCTGTACCGCGCGGGTCGCCGCGTCGACGCCCTGGCCGTCTACGAGGATCTCCGCCGGCATCTCGCCGACACGCTCGGGGTCGATCCCAGCACCTTCTTGCACGACCTCCGGAGCCGGATGATCGCGCAGGACCCGACGCTCCTCGCGCGCCGGGCGGGCATCGTCGCGGCGTTGCCGGCGTGGACGCCGAGCGGGCTGCCGTACGTCGGGCGCCGTCGGGAGGAGTCGCAGATCTTCGATCGACTGCGCGAGGTTGCGAACGGCGGCGCACGGCTGGTACTCGTCGAGGGCGAGGCCGGAATCGGCAAGTCGCGTCTCGTGCTCGAGGTTGCTCGACGCGTGCACGACGACGCGATCGTCCTCGCGGTCGACGGCGCCGACGCGCTGCAGCCGGGTCTCCATTTGATCGCGAACGCGTTGGCCGAGGCGTCGGCGTACCTGAGCGACGCCGAGCTCGCCTTGTGTCTCGGCCGGTGGCCGGGAGATCTGGCCGAGGTCGTCCCGGCCCTGCGCCGCAGGCTGCCCGGTCTCCCGCCCGCACTCGACGCCGACGACGAGACGCGCGTCGCGCGCCTGCGCTCGGCCGTGGTGTCGTGGATCAGCGGCCTTTCGCAACGCGCACCGGTGCTGTTGTTGCTCGACGACATCCATCGCGCCGGGCCCGCGTTGCTCGGGTTGCTCGGTGCGCTGCTCGTCGACGACGAACCCAAGCGGGTACTCGTCCTGGCAACGGCGCGGTCACACGCGACCGACCGTTCGTCGCGGCTCGAGCGACTCGCTCGCGCTCTGCAACAACGGGAGCTCCTCGACCGGATCGAGCTGACGGGGCTGACCTCGGACGCGGTCGGCCGTCTGCTCGCGGAGCTCGACTTGCCCGACGGCGCGGGGGTCGTACGCAAGCTCACCGAGACCACCCAGGGTCATCCGTATCTTCTGGGCGAGCTCTTGCGCGAGCCGGGTGGCGACGACCCTGCGAGCGCCGACGACGTGACGAGCCGCATCCGCCAGTTCGTGCTGCGGCGCGTGGCCGCGCTCGGCGGCCCGTGCGCGAGCACCGTCGGCATCGCAGCCGCGATCGACGGCGAGTTCGACATTGCGTTGCTCGCGGACGCGGCTCACGGCACCGCGCCGTCGACGGAGAAGCTGGTCGACCGGGCCGTCGAAGCCGGGCTGCTGCACGTGACGCGCCTGGGCGCGTTCGATTTCGTCCACGATCTCGCTCGGCGAGCGATCCTCGAGTCGATCGACCTCGACGCGCGCGCCGTCATCCACCGCCGGATCGCACTGGTGCTCGAGGACCGCGGCGCGTCCGCCGCATCGGTCGCGTCTCAGTGGAGTCGCGCCGCGGGCGCCGACGCCGATCTCAAGACGCGGGTGTGGGCCGAGTGCGCGGGCGATACCGCGCTGCGCGATCTCGACCCGCACGCGGCCGCGGCCTGGTTCGGGCTCGCGGCCGAACGCGCGGGTGACGAACCAACCCGGGCTCGTCTCCTGATCCGCCAGGCCGGGGCGCAGTGTCAGGCCGGTGGGTCGGCGGGCTCGGAGACGTTGCGGGAAGCGGTCGGCATCGCGCGCCGGCTCGACGACGGTGATCTGTTGGTCGCGGCCGCGACACTCTCGACACCGATCTGGGCATCGATGCCCGCGCTCTCGCGCTCCGAGCGCATCGCGGTGCTCGGCGACGCCTCGGAGCGTGCGCGCGACATCGGCGTCCGAGGCCAGCTTCTGGCTCGGCTCGCGACCGAGTTGATGTTCACACCGGAGTGGGAACGAGCGCGGCGTCTCGCCGACGGTGCGCTCACGGACGCGCGCGCGGGAACCGACGACCGTGTGCTCTCCGAGGTGTTGCTGCGCCATTTCCAAGCGACCGGCACACCGCACAACCTCGCGGAACGCCGACGAAACGCGAAGGAGGCCGTCGCCATCAGCGCCGCCGGTCACGATCCGGTCCAGCAGTTCTTCGCGCTCAGCACTGCCGCGTCGGCCGCGATAGAGGCGGCGCGGCTCGACGAAGCCGACGGCTATGCCGAGGCCGCGCTCGCACTCGGGCGCGAGTCGGAACTGCCGGTACTCACGTACAACAGCGCGTGCATCCGCGCGTGGCGGACCGGGCTCGCGGGCGACCTGGTGGCGGCGGAGGAGATCGCGCTGCACGCGACGGAGATCGGGACGCGGCACGGCATCGAGCACGCCGCACTCGGGCCCTCGCTGCAGATCGGCTGGATCCGCTGGCAGCAGGGACGGTTCGGCGAGCTACTGCCGATCTTCCGCGCGACCCTCGGCGACGATCCCGGATCCGCCGTGCTCCTGGCCCGGGCGCTCGCGTCCTTCGCCGACTCCCGAGGCGAGGCGCTCGAGGTCCTGACCGCCGCGGCCCGGAACGGATTCGAGGACCTACCGCTCGGACTGCTCTGGTCGGGGACGCTCGTCGCCGCGGCCGAGGCCGCGTCGATGCTCGGCGCGGTCGACGTGGGCCGGGTGATTCGCCGCCTCTTGGAACCGTTCACCGAGCAGACGTCGTTCAACGGGTCGTGGGTGATCGTCCCGCTGGCGTACGGCGCGGCGCTCGCCGCGGCCGCGGCGGGTGACGACGACGTCAACGAGCTCTTCGAATGCGCACTCGCCGTCTCTGATCGCCTGCGAGCACCGTTGCTCCGGGCCCGCACCGAGATCGTGTGGACCCGGGTGCTCGGAGCGCGCGCCGCCGTCACGCCGTACTGACGCGGGCGCCTAGCTCGTCGCGGCGTGGCGGGGGTGCCAGCTGTTGACGATCTTGGGGACCGCCGTGGCGACCCGCTGCTTCAGGCGCGCGGCGCGCTCGGGCGTGATCTTGTGCGCAGCCAGCGCCGCGTCGATCCGGGTCGTGGCCGCGGACTCCAGCGCGTCGATGACGGCCTGCGGCTGAACGCCGTGCTCGGTCGCGATCGCCGCGATCGTCTTGCCGGCACGGAGCTCGGTGCGAAGTTGGACTCGGGTGATGTGGATCGTTTTCGTGATGACGGCGGCCGCACCCCGACGGATCTTCAGCCGGCGTGCCCTCCGCTGGGCGGCGTTCTGGGCGCCGGCCTTCGGGGTCGCGGCCCCGTTCGTCGCCGAGGTCGTGGGCGCCGCGGAACCCGAGGTGGAGGTGGACGTGGACGTGGCTCCCGCGACGGAGACCCCGGCCAGGCCGAGGACGGCTGCGACGCTGGCGGTGGCAATGGTCTTGGTGAATCTCATGCCGTCAGCATCGCCCCCGAATATGAGGGAAACGTAAAGCGCCGATCAGCGTCTGGAGAGGATCAGCGGGCGGAGAAGAGATCCCGGACGATGTCGAGCACGCCGTCGACGCCGGAGCCGTGCAGGGTCATCCCGCCGTCGGCGACCAGGTTCTGGCCGGTCACGAAGCGGGCGAGGTCGGAACACAGGAACACCACGACGTCGGCGATGTCTCCCGGCGTTCCGATCCGGTCGAGCGGGGTCTTGGCGCGCTGCTGATCCTCGAGTCCGATGCCGCGCTCCTCGAGCAACAACTCGGTCAACGGTGTGCGGATCATGCCGGGCGACACGGCGTTCACCCGGATCGTCGGCGCATACTCGAGCGCCGCGTTCGCGGTGAGCGCGATGACCGCCGCCTTGGCCGCCGAGTACGGCGCCTCACCGGCCGCCGGCCGCGTACCCGAGATCGACGCGGTGGAGACGATCGCGCCGCCGCCGGCAGCCAGGATGAGTGGCGCACCGGCTTTGAACCCGTGGAAGACGCCGGTGAGATTGAGGTCGACGATGCGCCGCCATTCGGCGATGTCGTAGTCGTGCATCGGCGAGAGCGTGCTGCCGCCCGCGTTGTTGTAGAGCAGCGACAGGCCGCCCATCTTCGCCGACGCGTCGACCATCGCGGAAGACAACGCCTCGTAGTCGGTGACGTCGACGGCGTACGAAATTCCGTCGCATTCCTTGGCGACGGTGGCGGCCTTGTCGCCGTCGAGGTCGAACACGGCCACCTGCGCGCCTTCGGCGGCCATGCGCCGGCAGGTCTCGGCACCGATGCCGGAACCGCCTCCGGTGACCACCGCGCGCCGCCCGTTCAGGAGTCCCATCCGGGAGACGGTAACCCGACAACGGGGCGAAAGTAACCGGCGCGCTATTCTTGCGCGCTCACTCGGGCGCGTGGCTCAGTCTGGCAGAGCACCTGCATGACGCGCAGGGGGTCGGGGGTTCGAATCCCTCCGCGCCCACCCGATGAGTTGCCCGGCGAGCACCGGCCGCGATCTGTCGGCCGGTGCTCCTGGCACCGAACCGCGGCGCGGCGGTCATACGCTGGACGCCAGAATGTTCAGCGACGGTTCGATTCACCAGCTTCCCGATGTCGATCCCCAAGAGACCGGCGAATGGCTGGAATCTCTCGACTCGGTGATCGACGTCAAGGGCAAGGCGCGCGCGCATTACCTGCTGGCGCGGCTGATGGAACGGGCTCGCGAGCACGGGGCCTTCGTTCCGGCGATGGTCACGACCGACTACATCAACACCATCCCGCCCGAGCAGGAGCCGTGGTTTCCCGGCGACGAAGACATCGAGCGCCGGATCCGCGCGTTCGTGCGCTGGAACGCCGTCGCCATGGTCGACCGCGCGAACCACCGCTTCGACGGACTCGGCGGCCACCTGTCGACCTACGCGTCGGCCGCGTCGCTCTACGAGGTCGGCTACAACCACTTCTTCCGCGGCAAGGGCGACGGCGGTTACGGCGACCAGATCTACTTCCAGGGTCACGCCGCGCCGGGGATCTACGCCCGTGCGTTCCTCGAGGGTCGGCTCACCGAAGATCAGCTCGACCACTTCCGCCGCGAGACGACGGGTCGAGGTCTGCCGTCGTATCCGCACCCGCGCCGGCTCCCCACGTTCTGGGAGTACCCGACCGTGTCGATGGGCCTTGGTCCGCTCAACGCAGTGCACCAGGCGCGGTTCAACCGTTACCTCTACAACCGCAAGATCGTCGACTCGTCGAGCGCACGGGTGTGGTGCTTCGTCGGCGACGGCGAGATGGACGAACCGGAGTCGACCGCCGCGCTCGACCTCGCGGCGCGCGAACGCCTCGACAATCTGATCTTCGTCGTCAACTGCAATCTGCAGCGCCTCGATGGTCCCGTCCGCGGCGACGGCAAGGTCATCCAGGAGTTCGAATCGACGTTCCGGGGCATGGGTTGGAACGTCATCAAGGTCGTGTGGGGACGCCAGTGGGACGAGTTGCTCGCCCGCGACGTCGACGGCGTGCTCGTGAACAAGATGAACGCCACCGTCGACGGCGAGTTCCAGAAGTACGCGGTCGAATCGGGCGCGTACATCCGCGAGCACTTCTTCGGTCCCGACCCGCGCTTGCGCAAGATGATCGAGCACATGTCGGACGACGAGTTGCAGCGGCTCCCGCGCGGCGGGCACGACTACCGCAAGATCTTCGCCGCGTACAAGACCGCGGTCGAGCACGAGGGAACACCCACGGTGATCCTCGCGAAGACGGTGAAGGGCTGGACGCTCGGCGCCGACTTCGAGGCCCGAAACGCGACGCACCAGATCAAGAAGATGTCGCCCGCGCAGTTGAAGGCGCTGCGCGACCGTCTCTATATGGAGATCCCCGACAAGGATCTCGAGGGTGGCATGGCGCCCTATTTCCATCCGGGATACAAGTCGCCCGAATACGAGTACATGATGGAACGGCGGCGCGCCCTCGACGGTTTCCTTCCGGATCGGGTCGAGCGTTCGAAGACGGTGCTGTTCCCCCGCGACGGGATCATCGACCAGTTGACCGCGGGCACCGGCGAGAAGGTTCCGGCCTCGACCACGATGGCGTTCGCCCGGTTGCTCCGGGTGTTGCTGAAGGAGCCCGAGATCGGCCCGCGCGTCGTGCCGATCATCCCCGACGAGGCGCGGACCTTCGGTCTCGACGCGCTCTTCGCCGAGTTCAAGATCTACGCGCCCTTCGGGCAGAAGTACGAGCCCGTCGACGCGGGCTTGATGTTGTCGTACCGAGAGGCGACCGACGGTCAGATCCTCGAGGAGGGCATCACCGAGGCGGGCGCGATGGCGTCGCTCACGGCGGCCTCGACGGCGTACGCCTCGTGGGGTCAGCCGATGATCCCGTTCTACGTCTTCTATTCGATGTTCGGCTTCCAGCGCGTCGGGGACATGATCTGGTCGCTGGGCGACCAGCGCGGCCGCGGCTTCCTGCTCGGAGCCACCGCGGGCCGCACGACGTTGTCGGGCGAGGGATTGCAGCACTGCGACGGTCAGTCGTTGATGTACGCGTTCGGCTACCCGAACTGTCGGGCGTACGACCCGGCATTCGCGTACGAGGTCGGCGTGATCGTGCGCGACGGCATCCGGCGCATGTACGGCCCGGAGGCCGAGGACTGCTTCTATTACGTCTGCCTCTACAACGAGAACTACGTGCAGCCGCCGATGCCCGCC
>DASYJT010000407.1:0-7603 GCA_035996165.1 Acidimicrobiia bacterium | reverse complement strand
GCATCCACCCGCCGTCGAATTCCCATCCGAGCCGCAGGACCACGCTCGTGAATCCGGCTTGCTTGATGTACTGCGCGCCCTGCCGGTACGCGGCGTCGTGCGCACCCGCCAGCGTCGCGTTGAGCGCGGCCGCGCGCTGCGCGGTGGTGGCGCCAAATCCGAGCCCCATGGTCAGCGGAACCGACTCGACGAAGCCGGTGCGAGACGCGATGGTCTGGAACGCGCCCGGCTTGACGGTCTGACCCCAGATGCTTCCGCCGAACGCGCCCGCGTTCGCGGCATCCGAGAATTGCACGACGTAGCGCGCGTCGTGGCCCAACCAGTTTTCCAACGACCGAAATCCGGAGACGGTTCCGTAGCCGGGGTAGAAGCCCAACTGGGATACGGAAGGCCGATCGGTCGCCGCCGCGCCACCCAACATCCGAGCGCCGACGATGCCGGTGGTGCACAGCACCATCGCAACGACGGCAACACGCGTACGAAGATTGGCAGTCACGGACAAGACGACCCCCGGGTCAGTTCGTGGACTGACCCTCAATCGGTCGTTGTCGCCGCGACCTGATCAAGCAGGGTTTGCGTGCCGATGCCAACCTTCGTTCGCCGGAGCGAACGTCCGGCGGAAGACTGGGTTTTCGCGCTCAGCGCGCGTCAGGCGTACTTGACCGCCGAATACGCGTTCAATTTCGTCCAGTGATGCTGAGCGTCGATCACGCGGATCGTTCCCGACTTGGAACGCATGACGAGACTCTGAGTCCCGGCGCCGTCGCCCCAATACCGCACGCCGCGCAACAGTTCACCGTCGGTGATGCCCGTCGCCGCGAAGAACACGTCGTCGCCCCAGACCAGATCGTCGAGCATCAACACCTTGTCGAGGTCGTAGCCCGCGTCGACGGCCGCGTTGCGTTCGTCGTCGTTGCGCGGCCACAGCTTTCCCTGGATCGTTCCGCCGAGCGACTTGAGCGCGCACGCGGCGATCACACCTTCGGGTGTGCCACCGACACCGAACAGGATGTCGTTGCCCGAGTTACGCCACGCGACGGAGATCGCGCCCGCGACGTCGCCGTCGGGGATCAACCGGATGCGTGCGCCCGCTTCGCGGCACTCACGGATGATGTCGACGTGACGGTCGCGGTCGAGCACGACCGCGGTGACGTCGCTGACCTTCTCGCCGAGCGCTTTCGCGACCGCCTCGAGGTTCGCCTTGACCGGAGCGTTGATGTCGATGACGTCGACCGCCGCGGGTCCGGCCGCGATCTTCTCCATGTAGACACACGGGCCGGGATCGAACATCGTTCCCCGCTCGCTCATGGCGATGACGGCGATCGCGCCGCCCCGGCCGAGCGCGGTGAGCGTGGTGCCGTCGACCGGGTCGACCGCGATGTCCATGCTGGGGGGCGAGCCGTCGCCGATCTGCTCTCCGTTGTAGAGCATCGGCGCTTCGTCTTTCTCGCCCTCGCCGATGACCACGACGCCTTCCATCTGCACGGTGCTGAGCACGACGCGCATGGCCTCGACCGCGGCGCCGTCGGCGGCGTTCTTGTCGCCCCGGCCCATCCAGCGCCCGGCCGCGAGCGCGGCGGCTTCGGTGGCTCGCATCAGCTCCATTGCGAGGTTGCGATCGGGTTGTTGCTCCGGCATTTCCCCTCTCCCGGTCACTCGATGGTCGATGGACCCTAGTCGAGCCGCCCCCGGATTCCATCGGCCGACGGAGCCGTACTAGAACGTCGATATGGGTCGACTCGACGGAAAATCCGTACTCGTGACAGGCGCGGCGTCCGGCATCGGACTGGCGTGCGTGACCCGATTCGCGGTCGAAGGTGCGCGGGTCGTCGGCGTCGATGTGACCGAGCCCCAGGGTGAGCTCGAACTGCCGGCGTCGGCCGCCGAGGTGTCGTTCGCGCAGGGCGACGTGCGCGACGAGGACGCGATGGCGGGGGTGATCGATGCCGTCGTGGCCGAGAACGGCCGCATCGACGCCGTCATCACCGCCGCCGGCGTCGCGGGTGGCGGTCCCGCGCACCTGCTCGACCGCAACGAGTGGCAACGCGTTCTCGATGTCAATCTGACCGGCACGTTCTTGTGTGCGAAGCATGCGATCACACACATGCTCCGACAGGAGCCCATCGACGGTGAGCGCGGCAGCATCGTGACAGTGGCGAGCGTCGAGGGGCTGGAAGGCACCGCGGGCGGGAGCTCGTACAACGCGTCGAAGGGTGCGGTTGTCATCTTCACCAAGAACCTCGCGATCGACTACGGCCGCGTCGGGATCCGTGCCAACGCGATCTGCCCCGGTTTCATCGAGACGCCGATGCTCGAGGGCGTGTTCGGTATGCCCGGCATGGAACACATCCGGGAGCAGATCCGCCACGAGCACAAGCTGCGCCGGCTCGGTCGTCCCGACGAGATCGCCGCCGCGGCCCTGTTCCTGGTGTCGAGCGACGCGTCGTTCGTGACCGGGCAGGCGCTCGCAGTCGACGGGGGTTACACGGCCGGTCGCGACCACGGCGTTACCGACATGTTCGGGATCTAGCATGGAGCGGTGACCACCGATCGGCCCGCCCCTCCGTTCGAAAGCATGTCGGGGGTTCCGGTCGAAGCGGTCTACGGACCGGCCGACGGTGAACGCCCGGGCGAGTACCCGTACACGCGCGGACCGTACGCCGAGATGTATCGGTCGAAGCTTTGGACGATGCGTATGTTCGCGGGCTTCGGCACCGCGATCGACACCAACCGCCGATTCCACGAGCTCCTCGCAGCCGGGGGCGACGGGCTGTCGACCGCGTTCGACCTGCCCACTCTCATGGGCCGCGACTCCGACGACGAGCTCGCGCTGGGAGAGGTCGGCAAGTGCGGCGTCGCGGTCGACACGCTCGCCGACATGCACGACCTCTACCGCGGCATCGACCTCGGCGACGTCACCACGTCGATGACGATCAACGGGCCCGCCGCGGTGATCTTCGCGATGTTCGTCGCGAACGCGGAGGCCACCGGCGTGCCCCGAGCACGATTGGGCGGCACGTTGCAGAACGACATCTTGAAGGAATACCAGGCGCAGAAGGAATTCATCTTCCCGCCGCGCCCGTCGCTGCGCCTCGTGCGCGACACGATCGCGTTCTGCTCCACGGAGATGCCGCGCTGGCACCCGATCTCCATCTCCGGATACCACATTCGCGAAGCCGGCTCGACCGCCGCGCAAGAGCTCGCGTTCACGATTGCCAACGGGTTCGCGTACGTCGAGCTCGCGTTGCGCGCCGGGCTCGAGGTCGACGCGTTCGCACCTCGTCTCTCGTTCTTCTTCAACGCGCACGTCGACTTCTTCGAAGAGATCGCGAAGTACCGCGCCGCGCGTCGGATATGGGCGCGTTGGATGCGCGACCGTTACGGCGCGCAGCTCGAGCGCTCGTTGCAGATGCGGTTCCACACGCAGACCGCCGGTGTGTCACTCACCGCGCAGCAGCCCGAGGTCAACATCGTCCGCACTGCGATCGAGGCGTTGGCGGGTGTGCTCGGTGGTACGCAGAGCCTCCACACGAACTCCATGGACGAGACGCTGGCGTTGCCGTCGGAGAAGGCGGCCCGCATCGCGCTGCGCACGCAACAGGTGATCGCGCACGAGACCCGCGTCACGAACGTCGCCGATCCGCTCGGCGGTTCGTGGTACGTCGAGGCGCTGACCGACGAGATGGAACGCCGGGCGGAAGCGCTGTTCCGCCAGATCGAGGAGCTCGGCGACGGCTCCATGCTCGATGGCGCCGTCCGCGGGGTCGAGGAAGGTTGGTACCAGAGCGAGATCGCCGACGCCGCCTACGAGCTCGAACGCAAGCTGAATTCGGGTCGCCACGTAGTCGTTGGCGTCAACGGGTTCCTCGAGGGCAGCGACGAGCCGCCGCCCCCGATCCTGCGCATCGGTCCCGAGGTGGAAGAAGAGCAGCGCCGGCGCCTCGACAAGGTGAAGCGGGAGCGCAACTCCGCCGCGGTCGAGTCCGCCCTGGCGCGTGTCCGCGCCGAGGCGGCAGAGCCCGATGTCAACCTGATGCCGGCGTTCATCGACGCGGTCAACGCCTACGCCACGCAGGGAGAGATCGTCGACGCCCTGGCCGACGTGTTCGGCCGCTGGGTCGAAGCTGCCCGGATCTGAGCCCGTGATGGACGACCGGTTGCTCGAGGTCGCGCGCGCGGCAAAGGGGTTCATGCCCGACGACGAAGGACTCGCGTTGCACGATGCCGCGCGGGAAGCAGGTGCGCTCGGGCCGCTGCTCGAGGTCGGCACGTACTGCGGGAAGTCGGCCGTGTACCTCGGCGCCGCGGCCCGGGAAGCGGGGACCGTGTTGTTCACAGTCGACCACCACCGCGGGTCGGAGGAGAACCAGGCCGGTTGGGAACATCACGATCGCGAGGTCGTCGATCCGGAGACGGGCCGCATGGACACGCTGCCGTTCTTCCGGCGCACGATCCTCGCCGCCGATCTCGAAGCCGTCGTGGTGGGCGTGATCGGTTACTCGGTGCCCGTCGCGCGCGCGTGGCACACGCCGCTCGGGTTCTTGTTCATCGACGGCGGTCATGCCGAAGACGTCGCGACGGCCGACTACGCGAACTGGTCGCCGCACGTCGTCGCGGGCGGCACACTCGCGATCCACGACGTGTTCGACGACCCGGAGGCCGGCGGGCAAGCACCGTTCCACGTGTGGCAACGAGCGGTGGCCGACGGTTTCGAGCCGGTGGCGACGACCGGCTCCTTACGCGTGCTCAGGAACGCGACCAGTATCCCGTAGCGCCGGGCTGTTCGGTGCCGTTCGACTGGGTGCGGTTCGACTGGGAGCCGTTCATGCCGACGCCGTCGAGCTGATCGAACGTCTCGACGTGGCGGATGTTCGTCGCGTCGAACAACTCCGGCAGCACGACGCCGTCGCGGTGACGCCGGAGCCGGTAGCGCGGTCCGGCCGGAGTGGTCATCACCTCGCAGATCTCGAATCCGTCGACCCAACGGTCACCAAAGCGCCCGCGCACTTCGACCGCGATCTTCATCATCGCCGACGGTGCGCTCTCGGGCTCGGGTTCCGGAGCCACGAGGTCGATCACCGCATCGACGATCGGCTCGCATGCCGCCGTTTCGGCCGCGGGTTCAATCGCGAGTTCGATCTCGGGTTCGATCGCGGGTTCGGCCGCGGGTCCGATCGCGGGGTCGGGTCCGGCAGGCATCGAGCCGCCGATGACGCGCTCGCGCTTGACGAACGCGAACGGCTCCGCACGCGTCTCGGTCGGGATCTCGATCGGCGCGGGAGTAGGCGCCGCGGGCGAGAGTTGCGGCGCGGATGCCGCGGCGGCGGCCGCCGCCGCGCCGTCGGTGATGACCCGGCCGAGCTGCGCGAGCGTCTCCATCATCAACTGGCGTTCGGCCCGATCGGCCTCGATGTAACCGATCACGTGGTCGCACATGCTCGTGACCACCTCGAAGAGGCGCAGGAGCTCGGGCTGGATCTCGGCGGGCGGCGGAACCGCTACGGCGACGGGCGCAACCGCCGGTTCGACCGGCGGGGCCTCCGCCATGACGACGAGCGCTTCGACCGGAAGGGCGCGCGCCGTCGCCTCGTCAGGCGTTTTCGCCTTCGTTCGTGCTCTCCGCCAACCCCGCATTCGTGGCGGATCGTACGACGGGAAGCGGCGATCGCCGCGCATACTCCGGAGATCGGTCAGTGACGATCGCGAGCGCCGCGGTCGGCCTCGATCGCGGTCCCGGCCGCGATCAGCTCCTCGGCCGTCAAACCGCCCGGAAGCCCTTCGCCCCGGAACATCCCCGCGGTGGGGCCCGATCCGCCGAGCGCGTTCGCGGCGAGCACCACGGCCGCGCTGTTCCACGTGGGTTGTTCGGCGGTGAAGTACTCGCCCCAGCCGTCGAACCGGTCGTCGGCGAAGTTCATGCCGGTCCAGTAGGAACCGTCGTCGTGGCGCAGGAATTGCACCCATTCGAAGAGCGATCGAGCGCGCTCGTGGAGACCGATCGCGTCGAGCGCCATGACGAGCTCGCACGTCTCGGCGGCCGTGACCCAGGGCTGATCCGACACGCATCGGACGCCGCGGCCCGGCGCGACGAACGTGTCCCACTTGGAGGCGAGGCGCGCTTCCGCGGCACCGCCGCGTAACACGCCGACGAGGATCGGGTAGTACCAGTCCATCGCCCAGCGGTCCTTGTCGAGGAAGCGCTCGGGCCGGTGTGCGATCGCGATGGCCAGCGATCCGAGCGACAGCTCCCAGTCGGGGCGTTCGCGACCGAGCCGCTCGGCGGCCGCGATCGCGCACCGCAGCGACGAGTAGATGCTCGACGACCCGGTGAGCAGCGCGCCCTTTCCTTCGACACGCTGCGGATCCGCGTCCCATTCGATCTCGCCGGTCGGGTGCTGGTTGTCGAGCGCGAAGTCGATGGCGCGTTCGACGACCCGGAACATCTCTTCGAGGAAGCCCGCGTCGCGCGTGCAGAGGTAGTGGTGCCAGACGCCGTTCGCGACGTAACTGCTCACGTTGGTGTCGAGCGTGTGCTCTTTCACGTCGTCGCCGACGTAGTACGCGTTCCACGAGCCGCCGTCGTGCTGCATGCGAGTGAGCCACTCATAGGCGCGCTCGGCCGCGGCGAAGCGGTTGCCGACGTCGAGGGCCATTGCGGCCTCGACGAGGTTCCAGGGGTCGCTGTGATGACCGGGTGTCCACGGGATGTTGCCGTCGGGCAACTGCACCGAGGCGATCGCGTCGATCGTCTGCGCGATGTCGGCGCGGGTCAGGAGACCGTCGACTTCGGGAAGCTCGTGCTCAGGCAAGGCTGCGCTTCCCCCATTTCGCCATCGTCGGCGCGACCTTCTCGCCGTAGAGCACCACGCTCTTGCCCAGCACGGGGTTCAGCGCCCGCTCGGTCACCTGCGCCCACCGCGGGTTGTGCTCGATCAGTGAGCAGAGGAAATCGTGGTAGCGCCGCACGGGCGCCGCTTCGGTGTTCTCGAGCCCGAACGCGCACTTCAACCACCAGTACGGCGAGTGGAACGCGTGCGCGTGGTGCGAACCGCGCAGGAAGAAGCCCGCTCGTTCGAGCTTCAGCTCGAGCTCGTGCTGGCGATAGATGCGGACGTGCCCGCCGGGTGTGTCGTGGTAGTGCCAGTTGAGCGCCCACGAGACGCGCTCGGGCCAACGCGTCGGGACGGTCGCGGCGATGCGACCACCGGGCCGGAGGACGCGGCAGATCTCGGTGAGCGCGCGCTCGTCGTCCCACACGTGCTCGAGCACTTCGGACACGATCACGCGGTCGAAGGTGTTCGCCGCGAACGGCAGGTCGAGCGCGTCGGCGTTCGCCACGCCGGCCCATTGGTCGAACGAGGCCTCGCCGGCGGCGATCATCGCGCCCGCGACCGCGGCGACGTCTTTCAGGTCGGAGGCGGAATAGTCGAGCGCGGTGACGCGCGCGCCGCGCCGCATCGCCTCGAACGCGTGGCGGCCTCCGCCCGCGCCGAGGTCGAGCAGACGTTCACCGGGCACCAGCCCGATGCGGTCGAAGTCGACCGTCAGCATCAGGCCCCGAAGCCCGAGTCGTGGCGTCGCTTCGCGTGCGCCTCGAGCTCGA
>DASYJT010000406.1:0-2270 GCA_035996165.1 Acidimicrobiia bacterium | reverse complement strand
GGCCGCAACTGACGACCGGCGCGTGCTTCGTGTCGGGCGTGCCGATCATGGCGACGAGTCCGAAGAGTACGAGCAGCGCGCCGCCGACGACACGCAACATTCGCGGCGCGCGGCGCCCGTTCACGAGCCCACCCCGGTGCTCTCGGCGATCTCGCGCATTCGGCTCAGTCGTGGAGGCTCGACCGGCGGGCGGTGCCGACGACCGCGGTGCGGGCGCGCGTGGTGTTGACGACCTCGAAGGTCGCGTCGCCGTCGAGCCCGTCGACGGCGACCGTCGCCTCGACGGTGTCACCCGCGAGCACGGTGCCGACGAAGCGCATCTCGATCTCGCCGTGCGCGAGGAATTCCTCGCCCCATGCGTCGAGCAGGAGACCGTACGCCGGTCCGGCCGCTTGCACGCCCTGGGCGACGAGTCCGGGGAGCTGCAGTCCGGCGGAGACGGTCGGGTCGGTGTGAAAGTTGCCTCGCCGCGAGTACGCGCGCACGAGCTCCTCGGTGATCTCGAGTGTGCGGGTCGAGCGTTCGGTCACTGCGTGATCCCGAGGTTTGCCGCCGGCGTGAACGAGACGTCGGATGTCCAAACGGGTTCGTCGGGCGCCTCGGCGGTCACGACAGTCGTCTCGACCTCGACGTACGTGCGGCCGCGCTTCTCGTAGCGCCGCGTGACCCGACCCGTCGTCACGAGCTCGACGCCCGCGTCGACCCGCCGATGACAGCGCAACACCTGGCGGGTCTGGATCATCGCTTCCGGGCAGACCTGTGTGAAGCACAAGACGGTGAGGTTCGCCGCGATCGGCGGGTACAGCGCGCCTGCGCGCAGCGTGGGATGGTCGACGCCGGCCGCCCGCCAATAGCGCTCGTTCGCGGCGGCGGACACCGTGAGCAGGAGGGGTCCGAGGACGGTGCCGGCCGCCATGTCAGCGAAGGTCTTCGTCTCCATATGCACCCGCGTGTATGATATGCGCCATGGCGTATCGAGCTGCCGTCGTCGGGGCATCAGGCTATACGGGCGTCGAGGCCCTCCGACTGCTCGCCGGCCATCCCGAGATCGAGGTCGTCCACGTCACGGCCGCATCGAACGCGGGGACTCGGCTGGCCGACCTCTTTCCGTCGCTCGCCCCGGCCTACGGCGACGCGGTCCTCGCCCCCGTCGACGTCGCCGACCTGCGCGGGCTCGACCTCGTCTTCTGCATGTTGCCCCACGGCGCGAGCCAAGACCTCCTGCCCGGCCTGCTCGACGACGTCTCGCACGTCATCGATCTCGGCGCCGATTTCCGGCTCCCGCCGGATGTCTACGCGCGCTGGTACGGAGAGGCGCACCGCGCCCCCGACGTCGTCGGCCGGTTCGCGTACGGACTGGTCGAGCTGTACCGCGACGAGATTTCGAAGCACCGGCATGTTGCCGCGCCGGGGTGTTATCCGACCGCCGTGAACCTGGCGTGCGCGCCGCTGTTCGCGATGGGTCTGGTCGAACCGCACGTTATTGCCGACGCGGTCTCCGGAGTTTCGGGCGCGGGACGCGCGCTGAAGACCACGAGTCTCTTCTCGGAGGCGAACGAGAACGTCTCGGCGTACGGACTCTTGACGCACCGCCATACCGCGGAGATGGAACTGGTGCTCTCCAAAGTCGCCCGCGGTCCGGTCGACGTGTTGTTCACACCTCACCTCGCGCCCACCACTCGTGGCTTGCTGGCGACGTGTTACATGCGTCCACGCGCCGAGGGCCTGTCGACCGCGCGGCTCCTCGAGCACTACCGCGACTTCTACGAGAACGATCCGTGCGTTGTGGTGGTCGACGAACCGTCGGGGACGAAGGCAACGTACGGGGCGAACGTCGTGCACGTCACGGTGCGTTTCGACGAACGGACCGGCACCGTGATCGCGATCGCGGCGGAGGACAACCTCGTGAAAGGTGCTTCGGGCCAGATGATCCAAGCCGCGAATGTCCTTCTCGGGCTGCCCGAGACCACGGGGCTTCCATTGATCGGGATCCAGCCGTGAGCTCGGGGGTCACGGCGGTCCCGGGTTTCGTCGCCGGTGGTCTGGCAAGCGGCATCAAGCCGTCGGGCGATCCCGATCTCGCGCTCTTGGCCACCGACGATGCGCTCGCGGTGACCGCAGCGGGCGTCTTCACCACGAACCTCGCGCAGGCCGCGCCGGTGCAGGTGTCGCGGCGCCATCTCGCAAACGGGCGCGCCTCGGCCGTGGTGTTGAGCTCCGGCAACGCGAACGCGGCGACGGGGGAGACCGGTCGGCGCGACGCGCAGCGC
>DASYJT010000405.1:0-3398 GCA_035996165.1 Acidimicrobiia bacterium | reverse complement strand
CGGCCGCATGCCGAGCCAGGTGTTCGACGAGCAGGTCATCTGCTGCTGGATCGACGACCCGGTCGGGATCGAGATGCGGCACAAGATGAACGTCGACATGATCTGTTGGGAGTGCGATTACCCGCACTCCGACTCCACGTGGCCGCAGTCGCCCGAGCAGTTCAACAAGCAGATGCAGGCCGCGCACTGCTCCGACGAAGACGTGAACAAGATCTCGCACGCCAACGCGCTGCGGCTCTACAACTACGACCCGTTCTCGGTGCTCGGCAAGGAGAACTGCACGGTGGGCGCGTTGCGGCGCCAGGCCGAGGGCTGGGACACCAGCATCGTGGCGCGCGGCATCAAGGCCACCGGCGTGGGCGCCGCCGATCTCGCCAAGTTCGCCAAGGCTCCGCAGGACTGACCCGATCCCACTACGGCGTGTGACACGGTTGGTTGTTGCAGACGTCGATCACGGTGCCGTTGCCGATGAACCCGGCTACGAGCGCGAGTGCCTGCGGAACGTCGGCGAGCTTTCCGTGCGGGTCGTCGCCCGCGCGGTTCGGCGTCTCCGACGGGGGCGGGGTCGGGGTACCGAAGTCCCAGACGACGAGGGCCGAACCGCGATGCGGAAGCGCGGTGAGCGGATCGATCCCGAAGAACGGCGCGCGGTCGGCGGAGCGCCCGGTCGTGAGAGTGGGGGCGCGCCGTTCGATGCCGAGCGTGCGGGCGAGTTTCTCGGTCGCGACGTTCGCGACTTGGTGGTCGCCGAACGCCTCGAGCATGAGGACCGTCTTCGCCGCGCCCGTGCCCGGGTAGGGCGACGCGGTGAGGTGTTGCGCGTAACCCGTGTTCTCGCCGCGGTCCCAGAGCTGCTCCATCAGCTCCAGTGCCAGCGCCTGATCGACGGGGTCGGGGTAGGAGGCGTCGAACGGGCCCACGAACTTGTCGAAATCGACGCTCCGGCGCAGCAGCAGGTTGTAGCCCATGCCCCCGACGGCGAGGATCACGCGGTTCCAGTCGGTCGCGATCGACGACGCGACCCCGCCGAGGATCCCGCCCTGGCTCGCGCCCAGCAACGACAACTTCTTGGCGTCGATGATCGACGCGCCCGAGGCGTCCTGGAACGCGCGATGGCTCCCGAATCCCTTGGCGTTCGCGAGTAACCGGCCGAGCACGAGGAAACCGAGCTGACCCTGCTGCAGGCGATCGGCCTGGGTCCGGAACTTGGAGAGGTCGGCGAGCTCCTGGATGACAGTGGGAATGTCGGCCGAGCTCATGCCGAGCTCGTCGACTGCGCAGAACCCGAGGCCGGCCGACGCGGCGACGCCGCCGATACCCAGGGCCTCGTCGCGCGAACCCAGGAGCCCGTGGCCGTAGAGCACGAACGGCGCGGCGCCCGCGTGCGCGCTCTTCGGGACGGTGCAGACGAATTCGTCGTTCATGGTGCCGTTGGCGGTCGGGATCCCGGAGGGCACGTCGCCGTTGTTGAACACCGAGCCCGGCCCGCCGTTGCCGGTCAAGTATTTGGGCATCTGGAAGGTGCCCCGCACGATGCGCGCCGCACCGGAGTCTTCCGTCGACGACACGGTGAACTTGGGCGCCGCGTCACCGAGAGCGGCCGAGGTCTGCGCCCACATGCTCCGAAGCCGGCCCGAAAGGCCTTGTTCCGACGCGATGGTGAACGACCACTTCAACGGCGGCACGGTTGATCCGTCGGTCCGCTTCAGGTCGTGGAGCGAGATCTCGATGCGGTGACCTTCGAGGAGGCCGGTCGCGGGGACGATGCGCAGCAGGCGTTGCGCGGCGACGGTGACGCGCGGGTCGGTCTCGGCCCACGCGGCCACGCGCGTGCCGGTGGTTGTGTCGGTGACGACGACCGGCGACCCCGGCGCCAACGACTGCGCGATGTCGGTCTGCGGCGGGAGCTTCGACGTGGCGAGGTCGAGGTTCGGGACGACGGTGAGACCGATCGACGACGGGCTGAAGCCGTCGTTGCGGTTCCACTCCGTCGGGTCGATGTGCTTGCCGCTCTTGTTCGCCGGCATCCCGGACGCCGGCAGGTCGAGCCGCCGGCCGGTGGGCGACGAAGGATCGGCGCGCGTGAAGTGATCGTTCGGGAACGGCAACAGGCAACGCGCGGGATCGGCGTTGTCGCACGAGCCGGTGCCGGGCGGCTCGACCTTGACTGCGGCAGCAGTGGTCGGCGTCGTACCCGACCCGGACTTCGCACTGCTGCTGCACGCCGCGCCCACGATCGCGACCGCGCACACCAGCGCCCAGACCTTGGACCTCTTCATCGGGATTCTCGGAGGATCCCGGCCTCGACGAGCGCGGCGCGCGCCTCGTCGACACCGCGGGTGTGACGCGCCGCGAAACCGGCCTGCGTCGCCCCCTCGACGTTGAGGATGTTGTCGTCGAGGAACAGCACGCGTTCGGCGGGAACCGGAAGTACCTCGGCGACCCGGTCGAAGAGCTCACGGTCGGGCTTGACGATGCCCATCTCGAACGACAGGAAGCGGAAGTCGAACGCGTCGAGGATCGGGTATTGCGTGAAGGTCCGGTCCCAGTGCAACACGTTGGTGTTGCTGAGGCACCCCACCGGCACACGTTCGCGCGCACCCGCGACGAGCGCCTCCGCGCCGTCGAACACGCGGAACGGCCAGCCCTCGAACTCGGCGAGGTACGCGTCGGGTTCCATGTCGAGGCCCCAGTCGTCGACAACGCCCTGCGCGAATTCGTCGGGCGAGCATTCGCCGCGTTCGAAGCTGCGCACCCACCGGCACGTCAGCCAGCGGCGCCACAACTCGTCGTCGGTCTCGATGCCGGCGAGCAGTTTCATCGGGCCGACGCCACCGAAGTCGATCAGCACACCACCGAGATCGAAGAGCACGATGTCGATGGGTGCGTCACTCAACTTCGGCTCTGATGCGCTCGAGCGTCGTGCGCATGCCGTTGCGATTGGTCCGGCCGCGCGCCCAGCCGAGCAGCGCCCAATAGACCCGAAGCATCGGAGTCCGTGCCAGCGCGAACGACTCGGTGACGTCGGTGCCGTCGCCCGAGGGCTCGAGCCGGTAACTCCACACGTTCAACGGCTTGTTGCCCGGACCGGCGGCGAAGGTGAACTCGCGGCCGGGTTCGCTCGCGATCACGGTGCACGGGATCCAGTAGATCGGCCCTTTGCCGTTGCGCTTCACATGCCCGCGGAATTTCGCGCCCACCGCGGGGCCGGTCGCACCGTCGAGCCACTCGGCCTCGAAGGTCTCAGGGCTGTAGCGCCCGATCTTGGTGACGTCGCTCACCAGATCCCAAATCTTGTCGGCGGGGGCGGACATGTGAACGGTGACCGAGTCCTGCATGGGGCTGCACCCTAGGTCTGGCCCGGCCGACGCCGCCGGGACCGTGCCTTCGAGATCGCG
>DASYJT010000404.1:0-7998 GCA_035996165.1 Acidimicrobiia bacterium | reverse complement strand
ATCGTCGACGCGAACAACATCAACGTGGAGGTGCTCGGGACGAGCGCCGGATTCCCCGTCGACCGGAAGGTCGTGCGCGAGGTGCTCCTCGACAACCCGCTCGGTCAGAACGACGAGCTCACACCGATCATCGTCGTTCGGCGCGCGCAGACCTGACATTTCGGGCGTCTCGCTTGAGATCGACGCCCCGACCTGCCGATGCACTGAGCGCCATGAGCGAACCGACCGTCGACCTCGACGAGCGCCTCGCGCGCCTGGCGGCTCGGCGCGCGGCCGCGCCCGACCCGGTTGACCGCGCCCCCACACGCCGACACCGCCATCCCGCGGCCGCGACGCGCGTGCTCGTCGCGGGGTTGAGCGCGTCGGCGTTCCTCGCCATCGTCGCTTCGATCGGCGCGACCGCGCCGGCTTCGGGCGCCACGACGGCGAGCATCTCCCCCGGCGGCACTCCTCCGGCAACGGGCCCCGCACCCCGACCGCGTGCGCACGCGCCCCGCACCGGGGGGCGCGCCGGGGCGACGACGACCACGACGACGACCGCAGCGCCGACCACCGTCCCGATCACAGTCGCGGTTGGCGCGACATTGCCCACCGCGACGCTTCCTCGCCCGGTCTCGGCCGCGCCGCCTGGATCGCGGCCGCCGACCGGGAGCACCGCACCTCCGCCGCCCCCGACCACACCGGTAACCACCACACCCGCGGTCAACCGCGGCCCCGATCTCGCGCCTCCCGCGAACACCCCGCCGCCCACCGCACCCAAGCCGACGACGCCGACGACGGCCCGTGCGGCGCCGACGACCCCGACCACCGCGTTCACACCGCCTCCTCCTCCCCCACCTCCGCCGCCGCCACCCTGCTTCGGCAGCCGCTGTCCCTGACCTCAAGCCCGGTTTAAGAGTGCGCCAAACATCCGCGGCCGACCTTGAGAAGGGCACCCGCGCCCGCCGATTCATCGGAGGAGACCTTTCGGAGGGGAGCCGATGGAACGCAAGCAGGCACTGGCGATGGCGACCGCGGCGACGCTCGTACTCGGCGCCGGCATCGTCGCCGTGGCGTCAATGACCGGCGCCTCGCTCCTCGGGTTCGGCGGAGGCAGGCGCGTCGGCGGCGTGAGCTCGACCGCGGTCGGCCAATCGCACCCATCTCAGCCGGGCGTAGTGGTCAAGACGCGGAACGTCTACGACCGTTACGTGGTGGATATCGGAGGGGGCTCGGCTACCGGCGCGAGTTCGTCCGTTGGCTCGGCCACACCCGGCTCGGGCAACGGGCCCGCGACCACATCCGGCCGGGATCCCGCGAACAACGCAACGACACCCACATCGAAACCTGCGCCCGGTGCGCCACCGCAGCGCGCGACACCGGCGCCGAAGCCGGGGGGCACGCAGACGACTCCCACGACGCACGCCGGGACTTCGACCACGACCGTCGTGCCGAACCCGACGACGACCATCCCCGCGACCACTCCCACGACCTGGCCGCGCGGCGTACCGAAAGACTGGCCGAAGGACAAGCCGATCCCGCCGATGCCGCCGAACTGCCGCGACCCGCAGCTCGAAGACAACGGCGTGTGGAACTGCGACCACTGAGCCGACGATGACCGAACCCTCACCCGATCTCGACGCGCGACTCGCGCGACTCGCCGCCCGAAAAGCGGGACCCGGAGCGGCCCTGCCGACGCGTACACCGCCGGCGGGGCCCGCGCAGGCGAGGCGCCGCCATCCCGCGGCCGCGGGCCGGATACTCAGCGTCGGCCTGTCGTCGTCGGCCTTCCTGTCGATGGTGGCCGGCTTCGGAGCGCAGACGCCGGCGTCGGCCGCGTCGAACACGATCGCCGCCGCGACGCGCGCCCAGACCGCGGGCACCGCTACCGCGCGCCCGACGACCTCGCTCACGGCGCGGCCACCGAAGGTCGTCGTCAAGGACGTGCACCACGTCATCTACGTCGACCAGTGGGGCCGGCCGATACCCGCGGCGTCGGTCCCGAAGGTGACGCCGACGCTCCCGTCGCCGAGTCAGCCGCCGGCCGGCTCCGGACCCGCGCCGTCGAACCGGCGAGACACCTCCGGGGTGCCTTCCTGGACGGCGCCGCCGCCGCCGAACTCAGGCCCGGGGAGCACGGCGCCGGCCGCACCTTCCTCCCCCGCGACACCGGCGCCGCCGGGACCGCCGCCGACCAATCCCCGCGTGACACCCGCGCCGACCACTCCGCCCGTCACGAGCGCCCCCGTCACCGTCGTCACCGCGCCGCCTCCCCCTCCGCCGCCCGTGTGCAGCGGAACGAAGTGCCCGTGATCAACGTTCCGACCGAGTTGCGCGCCTCGTACTGGTCGGAGCGGCTCGTGCCCGCGATGGGGAGCATCACGCACATCGTCGTCGGCGATGCTCCCGACGGCGTCGTCGACTGGGCGATGAGCGAGCTGGAACGCCTCGAACAGTGTTGGAGCCGGTTCCGGCCCGACAGTGAGCTGACGCGCCTCAACGCGGGGCGAGGCGCGTGGACCGACGTCAGCAACCCGATGTTGCTCGCACTGACGTGCGCGGCCGATCTACATCGCGCGACGAACGGCCGATTCGACCCGACGATCCTCGACGCGCTCGAACGCGCCGGCTACGACCGCTCGTTCGAGCTCGTCCCTGCGCGATCCGATTTCGAAGCGCCGCCGGCGCCCGCGCCCGGTTTCGGGGGAATCGAGATCGACGAGGAACGAGCGCGCGTGTTCCTCCCGCCCGAGACCCGCCTCGACCTCGGCGGCGTCGGCAAAGGCCTCGCGGCCGACCTCGTCGCGCGCGGGCTCGTCGATCGCGGCGCGCGTACCGCGCTCGTCGGGATGGGCGGCGACCTCTGCGCCCGCGGCGAGGCGCCTCCCGCGGGTTACTGGGACGTGCCGGTGCTCGATCCGTTCGACGAGACCCGGATCGCGTTCCGCTTCCACCTCACCGAAGGCGCGATCGTCACGAGCACGACGCGCATGCGCGCGTGGATGCGCGGGAAGCGCTCCTACAACCACCTCGTCGACCCCGCCTCGGGCGACTCGGCGCGCACCGGTGTCGCGGCCGTCGCGGCGGCGGCCCGCGACGCGTGGTGGGCGGAAGGCATCGCGAAGTCGCTCGTCATCGCCGGCGCGGAGGCGGGCCGGGACATTGCGCACTCGTCCGGCGTACGGGCGTGGATCTTTCTCGAAGACGGTCGCATCGTCGAGACGGGAGAACCCACGTGAGCGCCGTGGTCGTCGCCGCGCTGAACGGGAAGCTCTCGTGGTACGCGGCGCGCGCGTCGGGCTTGGTCGCATGGGCGATCGTGACGCTGAGCATCCTGTGGGGCCTCGCGCTGTCGACCCGCCTCGTCCGGCGCCGGGGCATACCCGCGTGGCTGCTCGACCTGCACAAATTCCTCGGCACGCTCTCGGTCGTCTTCGTCGGTGTGCACCTGTTCGCGATCTGGGCCGACAACTTCGTGTACTTCGGCGGACGCGAGATGTTCGTTCCGTTCGCGTCGTCGTGGCGGCCGGGCGCGGTCGCGTGGGGCATCGCCGCGACCTATCTCCTCGTCGCGATCCAGCTGACGTCTTGGATGATGAAACGGCTGCCGCGCAAGGTGTGGCACGCCGTACACCTGTTGAGCATCCCGATGTTCGTGTTCTCGACAGTGCACGGCTTCACGTCGGGCGCCGACAACGGAAACCTCGCGGTGCAGTGGGTCGCGCTGACCGGCGGCCTCTTCGTGTTCTTGCTCATCTCGTTCCGCGTGCTCGCACCGCGCCGATCCGGTCGCGAGCCCCGACGAGGCGACGCCGCTCGGGCCTCGAACCCGGCGCCGCACCTTGTCGATCTCTAGACTCGACAAGTCGACATGGGGGATCTGAGATGTCATTGCGCGTCGTCGGAGCAGGACTCGGCCGGACCGGAACGAATTCGCTGAAGGTCGCGCTGGAGCAGTTGCTCGGCGGCCGCTGCTACCACATGGTCGAGGTCTTCGGACGGCCCGCCGACATCGGTCGTTGGCAGGACGCGGTCGACGGGAAGCCCGTCGACTGGCTCGCACTGATGGAGGAGTTCTCCGCGGCGGTCGACTGGCCCGTGTGCGCGTTCTGGCCGGAGATCGCCGACGCGTTCCCCGACGCGATCGTGTTGCTCTCGACTCGATGTAACAGCGCGGAGTGGTGGAAGAGCGCGAACGACACCATCTTCGCCGTCACCCAGCTCGGCGAGCCCCCCGACGGGATGCTGGCGGCGCAAAGACGAATGATCCAGGGTTTGTTCGACCGCTTCACCCCGAACTGGAAAGATCGGAACGAGGCGATGCGCGCCTACGACCGGCACAACGACGCGGTGCGGGCCGCGGTTGCGCCGGGGCGACTCGTCGAGTGGCAGCCCGGCGACGGCTGGGAACCGCTGTGCGCCGCGCTCGGCATTCCCGTCCCCGACGCGGAGTTCCCGCACACCAACACCACCGGCGAGTTCCGCGCGATGGTCGGCCTCGACTGAGTCTCGGCGGCGACCACCGGCGAGGTCAGCCGAAGGCGGCGACGGAGACGATCGGGATCGCCGGCGGGTGACCGCCGAGCGAGCCGTAGAACGGCTTCGTCGAGAAGTCGAAGATCCCGCCGTCGGCTCCGACCATCAAGTAGCCGTTCCCGAACGCGACCATGCCGACGATGGCGCGGTTGAGCCGGGTGGCGCCCATCGATCCGCGGAACGGCGCGTCGAAGGCGAACACGCCGCCGTCGACCGCGACGAGCCAGTAGCCGTTGCCGTCGGGATCGGGCACGAGCGAGCGCACCGGCGCGGCGAGCTTCAGGTTTCCGGTCGAGCCGTGGAAGTGCGCGTCGCCGAACGAGAACACACCGCCATCGGTGGCGACCATGTAATAGCCGTGGCCGGAAGGCGTGCGGATCGAGTCGACGACGCCGCCGTTGAGGCGCACGTTGCGCAGGTCGCCGTAGAAGTGGGCGTCACCGAACGCATACACGCGCCCCTTTTTGGTGAACAGCCAATAGCCGTTCCCCGTCGCGGTGCGGCTGATGCTCGTCACCGAGTCGCCCGCCGCGAGCGCGGGCGCGCTGCCGTGCGAGGGCGCGTCGCCGAACCCGAAGACCCGCCCGGTCGAGTTCACGATCCAGTATCCGTAGCCCGACTTCGCGACATCGAAATCGACCGCGTGCGCGGTCGCCGCGTCGCCGAGCCCGGGCGCGTTGCCGAAGTGGTAGATCGCGCCCGCGCCGCCGAGCATCCAGTATCCGTGCACCGGGGGTCGGTACGTCCAGGTCGCCAGCGCGGGCGACGGGTCTTCGTTGCCGGCGGCGTCGCGGGCGAAGACCCGGAACCAGTGGTTTCCGGCGCGGGCGACGACATGTTGCGGCGAGGTGCACACGTGGTACGGGGCGTTGTTGTCGCTGCACCAGAACACCGAACCCGGCTCATTGGTGCTGAACCCCAACGACGCGGCCGCGGTCGACCGGAAGCCCGACGGCGGCGCGATCAACGTGGTCTGCGGCGCGACCTCGTCGGGCGCGGGACCGACGGAGAAGGTCGTGCCCGCATCGGCGAGCGTGTCGCCTCCGGTGTCGGTGAGGCCCGACAGGTGGACCGCGTACCTTCCGTTCGGCAGCGCTGCGTTCGGGGTGATGGAGATCACGTGGGTCGCGCCGTTGTACGCCACGCTTGCGCCGACCTGATTGCCCGCGGCGTCGCGCAGCTCGACCGTCGTCCCGTTGACGTTCGTCACGTCCCGGCCGACCGTGACGGTCGGAACGACACCGGACGCGACGTTGGTCGCCATCGAGCTCGGCTGCGCATCGGTCATCCACGCCGCACCGAGCGACGGCAGCACTCCGGAGTTCTGCACGAGGATCGCAATGCCGAAGCCGGTCGCGACGAGCACGTCGGCGCGGCCGTCGCCCTCGATATCGCCGACCGCGAGCGCCTTGGCGTCGTATCCCGCACTGAAGTCGTCGACGGAGAAGGTCTGCTCGGCACCGAAGGTGCCGGGCGCGGTCTGCGGCATCCAACCGACGGATGCCGGCGCGAACGACCCGCTCGCAACGAAGTCGTGCAACGTGACGATGTCGTCCTGCGCGGCGGCGTCGACGTCGGCGACCACGATCGGTTGCGGTTTCGGCGCGACCGACAACGCGGTGTTCGCGGTGAAGCCGCCCACTCCGTCTTGGATCAGCCGGCCGACGACACCGGTCGAACTGCGGACACTGGTGACGACATCGGGCAGCGCGTCGGCACTGACATTGCCCACCGCGACATCGGAGCTGTTCGCAATGTTCGGGGTGGCGACCACTCCGAAGTTGTGGAACGAGGTCTGTTTGTAGACCACCGTCCCCGACGTCACGACGTCGAGCAGGTTGTCGACGTGACCCGTGACGTTGCCGACGGCGACACTCGTAGGCTGATTGACCTGACCGATTGGCGAGGACGTGGTGAACAGCGGACCCCAAAAGACCTGGGCTCCGAAAGAACCGACCGCGACGATGTCGTTGTGCGTGTCGCCATCGACGTCCGCGATCGCGAGCGACGAGGTGCCCGACCGGGAGATGAACGACGGGGTCGTCGACACACCGATGTTCGTGAAGTAGTCGATTCCCCCGAGCACAGGAATCGCGACGTCACTGTGCCCGTCGCCGTCGAGGTCGCCGGTCGCCATGCCCCCGCCGGCCATGATCTGGTCGGTCGGCAGCGCGGCGAGAAGTGAGAGGCTCCGCGTTTGTGTCTGCGCGAACACGGCGACCGTGTCGGGGATCGCCGTGTTGTTACCGAACGCGACCACTGCATCCTTGCGCCCGTCGCCGTTGACGTCGGCGATCCCGACTGATTGTGCGGGGGTGCCGAAGTCGACGTCGAGCGCCGATGCGAACCGCGACGGCGCCGACGTGGAATGCACGACGATCGAGTAGTTCGCAGTGCTGCCGTTGATGTTGCGGACTCGCACGAGGTAGTCGCCGGTGGCCGAGATGTTGAACACGAGGTCGCCGCCCGCGAATTCCTGCGACGCCGCGAACGTGCGATCAGGGTTGTACAGCTCGACGAGCGGATCCATCGCGTGGTCGAACGCGTGCCCACCGGCCGGCACCTGCACCGAGTACCAACCGGTCGCCGCGAAGTGAACGGTGTACCAGTCCTCGTCGGTCTCGGGCGCGATCTGGGCGAACAGGCTCGCGGCCCCGACCGTCAAGGTCGTGGCGTCGGTCGGTGTGTCGTTCGGCTCGCCGGCGCCGACCCGGGCGGCCGGGCGGGGCGCCGACGGCAAACCGCCCAGCGCCGCGAGGGGATCGACGATCCCGTGCCCGAATGCGGCGTCGACGCCGGGAAGACCCACGTCGCGAGCGGTGGCGCGGATCCGGTCGGCGACCTGCGTCTGCGTCCATGTGGGGTGGAGCGACCGGAGGAGCGCTCCGACACCGGCGACGATCGGCGACGAGAACGACGTACCCGACTCGGTTGCATACTTCGAGCCGAGCGCGGTCGACGTGATGTTGAGACCCGGCGCCGCGACGTCGACTCTCCATCCGTAACTCGAGAACGACGTGAGGGCGCCCGAGTTGTTGGTTGCGCTCACCGCGACCACGCCCGGATATGCGGCGGGGAAGCCGACGGTCTCGGCGCTGTCGTTCCCCGCGGCCGCGACCACGAGCACGTTGGCCGCCACCGCGTTCTGCACCGCGTCGGACAGCAACGGATCGTCGAACGTGCCGCCGAGCGAGAGGTTGATCACCTTGGCGCCGTGCGTGCGCGCCCAGTCGATACCGAGGGCGATGTCGGTGTCGCTGCCGGCACCGTTGGAATCGAGCACCTTGATCGGCATGACCTTCGCGCTCGGCGCGACCCCGACGACGCCGCGACCGTTGCTCGTGCGGGCCGCGATAACGCCGCTGACCATTGTTCCGTGACCGTTGTCGTCCTGGGGCACGGCACCGGGATGCAACACGTTGCGGCCCGCGACCAACTGGCCCGCGAGATCGGGATGGCCGAGATCGGTACCGGTGTCGACCA
>DASYJT010000403.1:0-4669 GCA_035996165.1 Acidimicrobiia bacterium | reverse complement strand
TCATACGGCCCAGCGTAGATCTCAGGGCTGGCCGAGCAACAGTGCGGCGCCCTCGAGGAGAAAGTCGAGGCCCATGCCCTTCGCGTCGGCCGCCGCCGCCAGTTCGTCGTATGCGATCGCCGCACCGAACGGGTAGGCGGCGAGCTTGCCCGTCCGCCGGCCCTTGTCCCACGGTGCGACGTAGAGGTACGGCTGCCCGATGAAGTCGTCACCCGGCGACGCGCCGTAGGTGGCCCGGGTGCCCGCGCCGGCGTCGCCGATGTCGCACGCGAGGTCGAAATGTTCGGGCCAGAGGGTCGAAGGGCTCTGATCGTGCGCCGCGTACGTCTCGCGTAATTCGCCCAGGACGGAGTCGGCGAACGCGAACCAGGCCGCGAGCGCGCGGGCCGCGTCGGCGTCGGGTGCGATCACGAGGTCGGGGGCGCACGCGGTAGTGGGTGTGTACACGCCGGCGGGCGCACCGAGCGGTATGCCGACGAACTGCGCCGCGGTCCCGAGATTCGTGATCCCGACTCTGGTCGTAGTGCCGGGGCGTTCTTGTACGAGCTCGACGCCGTCGACCCGGACGCGCTCACCGTCACCCAGGACCGGCGTGCCGAAGCCGCCGGGAGTCGCCCCGAGCCCGATGTGGCCATCGGCGCGATAGCGAAACGGCGCGAGAACGTGCTCGGCGAGCGCATGCATCCCGTCGCGGGTCGCGACGAACGAGTCGGGAAGCAGCTCGAGCATCCGCGGATCCTAAAGGAGGTTGTCGAGGATCTCCGCAAGCTCGAGGGGCTTGTCGCCCTGAACGCTGTGCCCGGCGCCCTCGACGACGACGACCTCGGCATTGGGGTTTCTCCGCAACACCTCGGCGATGTCGGCGTCGTCGACGACGGGTGAGGTCGAGCCCCGCACGACGAGGAACGGCACCTTGACCCGTTCGACCGCATCCCACAGCTCGTCGAGCCCGGGCATGACCTGTCCGTCATCACCCTCGCCGGAACCCCGACGCGGAAGGTCGTACCGCCACCGCCAGCGTCCGTCACCTGCTTCGATCGCGTTGTGCAAGATGCCGCGGCGCAGCGACGACTCGCGACGCGTCGGGTTGAACAGCACCGTGCGTTCGAGGATCTCGTCGAAGCTCTCGAAGAACTCGGGACCGTCGATGAACTGCGCGATGGCCGATGACTTCTCGCGGTTCACGCCGGGCGTCACGTCGACGAGAACGAGTTGGCGGACGAGATCGGGTGCACGGTCGGCGAGCGCGAGCACGGAAAGGCCGCCGAGCGACATACCGACGACGGCGCGCGCTTCGAGTGCGAGCTCCCGCACCGCCTGCTCGAGCGCCATCGCGTTCTCGGTCGGCCAGTACGCGTGATCGGCGCGGTGCGCGGAGTGCCCGTGCCCGGGTAGATCGAGTGCGACGAGCGGGCGCCCCAGCGCGAGGGCGACGGTGTCCCACGTATGTGCGTTCTGCGCGCCGCCGTGGACGAGCACGAGCTCCGGCGTTCCGGTGCCCCAGACCAGCGCGCTGATGGTCCCCCCACTCGTCTCGACCGTCGCCCGCCGCACTACGGGCGGGCCCGTCCAGGGGATACCGAATTCCTCCGCGTTCTCGTGGAACAGCGAGAACTCGTCGTACGCCGGAGCGGTGGGCATGAGCGGTAGTCGACCCCAGCGGCCCCGGTCGGTGCAACCGCGACTCGGATTCCTACACTTGGCCGCGATGCGCGGGCCCCACCTGTCGTCGACCGCGCTGCGCCGTCTCACCCTCGTGAACGTGGTGCTGCTCGCGGCGATCATCGTGAGCGGTGCCGTCGTGCGCCTCACGAATTCGGGTCTCGGCTGTGCCGACTGGCCGAACTGCAGTGCGACGAAGCTCGTCGACGTCTCGAGTCATCACGCAGCGATCGAGCAGTTGAACCGGTTCTTCTCGGGTGCCATCGGCGGCCCGATCGCGCTGGCGTTGATCGGCGCGTACGTCGTCCGACCCCGGCGGACCGATCTCGTCCGGCTCGCCTGGGTCCTGTTCGGCCTCTTCTGGGCAGAGGCGGTGCTCGGCGGGATCTCGGTGAAGGTGCGATTGGCCTGGGTGAGCGTGACCGGCCACTTCCTGCTCGCGATCGCACTGATCGCGGTCGCGCTCGTCATGCACCATCGCGCCGCGCACCCGGAGGCGCCGCGCCGGCTCGCAGTTCCGTCCGCGCCGCTGACCGTGGCGCGCGCCGTGTACGCCCTGACGATCTGGGTGCTCGTGGTCGGAACCTTGGTGACGGCAGCCGGGCCGCATGGAGGAGACGCGCAGGCGCGACGCCTCGATTGGCCCCTCGGCGATGTCGCGCGCGTGCACGGCATTTCGGTCGACGTGCTCGTCGCGCTCACGCTCGTGTTGGTCGTCACCCTGGTGCGCACGCACGCGCCCCGGCGCGTCCTCAACGTCGCGTCGCTGACCGTGCTCGTCATGTCGGCCCAAGGTGTGCTCGGCTACGTGCAGTACTTCGATCACATCCCACCGCTGCTCGTCGGGTTCCACGTGTTCGGCGCGGTCTGCGTCTTCACGTGTGTGCAACAGCTGATGCTCGACCTCTACGTGGTCGACGAGCCGATCACCGTCGAAGCCGGCGCGCCCACCGCGCTTCCTCCCGACGTCGCGGTCGCGCGGTAGCGACTACGAACGGCCGCGGGCGGTCGCGCCCTGGCGCGCGGCGCGGGCGAGCCGCGCGTTCATGTCGCGCGCGTACTCCCGGGTGCGGGACGCGCTCATCAGATGCACCTCGTCGAGCCGGGGAAGGAGCATGACGCGCGTCTCGGGGTGGAGGCCTTCCCACAGATCCTGGCGGACTTCCTCGCGGAGGTGGCAGAGCGTGACCACGACCTCGAGGGCGTCGCGCCGGGCGACCCGCTCGAGCACCTCGACGACCCGGGCACGCGGCTGGTCGCCGACGGGATGGAACGGGCAGTCGTTGTCGTCGTGCGCGGCCGGGCGGGGGAACACGACTCCGCGGCGCACGGCCGTCACCAGGGCCCGGATCGCCTCGACCCGGGCGTGGTCGCTCGCCTCCCGGACCTGAGCGAGTCCCTCCCGGAGCCGCTGGCGCTCGGCGATCGACAGGTGATCGTTCACCGCGTCCGCGAACCGCACCGGCAGCAGGCTGTACGCCAGCGCGGCGCGCTCCAGTCCCGACTCCGCACCTCGCTGCCGACGACTCACCGGCCAATTGTCGGCGGCCCGACCCCGGAGGTGAACCGCTTGTGACCGCCGCCACGGGTCGTGGGCGTGACGTGCGTCACATATGACAGGCTCGAACGATGCGCGTGCACCTCGTCGACGGAACGTACGAGCTCTTCCGGCAATACCTGGCGCCGCGTCCGGGCCATCTCGACGCCGACGGGGTAGAGGTCGGCGCGTCGCGAGCCGTCGTCGCGTCGATGCTCACGATGCTCGAGGACGGTGCGACCCATTTGGGCGTTGCCTGTGACCATGTGATCGAGTCGTTCCGCAACGACCTCTGGGAGACCTACAAGGACGGCTCGGGCATCGACCCGTTGCTGAAGAACCAGTTCCCGATCCTCGAGGATGCGCTGGCTGCGCTCGGCGTCACCGTGTGGCCGATGGTCGAGTTCGAAGCTGACGATGCGTTGGGCGCCGCGGCCGTCGTTGCGGCCGACGACCCGCGGGTCGAGCAGGTGATCATCTGCACCCCCGACAAGGACATGGGACAGTGCGTCGGCGGGAAGGTGGTGCAGCTCGACCGGCGCAAGGACGTGCTCCTCGATGCCGAGGGTGTGCGCGCGAAGTTCGGCGTGCTCCCCGCATCGATTCCCGACTGGCTGGCGTTGGTGGGCGACACCGCCGACGGATTTCCCGGTCTCCCGGGCTTCGGCGCGAAGTCGGCCGCCGCGGTGTTGGCGCGCTTCGGCCACATCGAGGCGATCCCCGACGACCCGAAGGAGTGGGACGTTCCCGGATTGCGCGGCGCCGACCGGCTCGCCGCGACCCTCGCGGCCGGGCGGGCCGTCGCGGAGCGGTTCAAGGTGCTCGCGACGCTGCGCATCGACGCGCCCGTGGGCACCGTCGACGAGTGGGAATGGCGCGGGCCGCGCCCCGAGCTCGACGACTGGTGCACCCGATTCGGATCACCGAGGATCGCCGAACGCGCGGCCAAGCTCGCCACACAGAGAGGGTTCGCTTCATCATGAGTGACGCGGTGGTCATCGAACGCGTGCGGCCCGGGATCGCGACGCTGACACTCAACCGACCCGACCGGCTCAACGCGATGAACTACGAGCTCGTGCGCGGCCTCTACGACGCGTTCGACGAGCTCGAGAACGATCTGTCGTGCCGGGTGGTCGTGCTCACCGGCGCGGGTCGCGGCTTCTGCGCCGGGCTCGACCTCACCACGGGCGCGAGTCCGCCTACGACCGCCGGCATGGGTCGCGCCCGGGCCGGCATGACGGTGCAGAAGATGATCGCCGGGCTCGTCCCCCGCATGCGCGCGCTGCCGCAGCCGGTGATCGCGGCCGTCAACGGCGCCGCGTCGGGCGGTGGCCTCGCGCTCGCCCTCGCGAGCGACGTGCGCATCGCGGCGGAGTCCGCCCGCTTCAACGTCGCGTTCATCCGGGTCGGCCTCTCGGGCTGCGACATCGGCGTGTCGTGGATGCTGCCGCGTTTGATCGGCGCGTCGCG
>DASYJT010000402.1:0-7485 GCA_035996165.1 Acidimicrobiia bacterium | reverse complement strand
CTGGCCGCGGCAGGAGACGACCCTCGCCGACTACGGCAGTCCCTCCGATCCCGCGCTCGTCGTCAAGGGCGTCACGAAGTCGTTCACCCTGCGGGGCGCTCGCCGGCGGGACAAACTCCAAGCCCTGCGCGGCGTCGACCTCGAAGTCGTGCGCGGCGGGTCGGTCGCGCTCGTCGGCGAGTCGGGCTGCGGGAAGTCGACCCTCCTGCGCGTCGTGGCGGGACTGCTGCGGCACGACGACGGCGACGTGATCGTCGGCGAAGGCACTCGGCCGCAGATCGTGTTCCAGGATGCAGGGGCGTCGCTCACACCGTGGATGACGATCGGCGAGCTCGTCGGTGAACGCCTGCACGACCAGAACATCGGCCGCCACGCGCGCCGCGATCGCGTGGTCGAAGCACTCACACTCGTGGGTCTGCCCGCCGAGGTCGCCAAGGCGAAGCCCGCTCAATTGTCGGGCGGGCAACGCCAGCGCGCGGCGATCGCGCGGGCGATCATCGTGCCGCCGTCGTTGCTCTTGTGCGACGAGCCGACGAGCGCGCTCGACGTGTCGCTCGCGGCAACCGCGCTGAACCTCATCGGCCGACTACGACGCGAGCTCGGCATGTCGGTGTTGTTCGTCACCCACGACTTGTCGGCGGCCCGCGTGGTGGCCGACCGAATCGCGGTGATGTACCTGGGTCGCATCGTCGAGTTCGGTCCCGCCGAGGAGATCTGCTCGGCGCCGGTGCACCCGTACACGCGCAGCCTGCTCGCCTCCGTGCCCGGACCGGAGACGGCGCACGTGCCGCTGTCGGGCGATCCCGCGAGCCCGGTCGACCCGCCGCCGGGGTGCTCGTTCCATCCCCGCTGCCCGGTCGCGTACGACGACTGCAGCGCAGAGACGCCCGCGCCCGTTCGGCTCGGCGGCGACGGCCGGACGATCTCCTGCCTCCGTGTGCACGACGGTGATTCCAACGAGATCGCCATCGATCTCACCGCCGTCCGCCACCACGAGAACCGAAGGGCGGTCGGCTGATGGCGGTCGCCGAACCGTTCACCGTCGCGCTGCCGAAGCTCCGAGGCCGCAATCGCCCGCAGTTCGAGATGCTGCGCCGCGTCGGCTGGCTCGACCGGGTGGCGCTCGCCGCGTTCGTCGTCGTCACACTCATCGCGATCTTCGCCAAGGTGCTCGCGCCGCACTCCGCCTCGGCGACACCGGGCGATCCGTTCCTCGCGCCCGGGCACGGCGGCTTCCTCCTCGGCACCGACGACGTCGGGCGCGACATCTTCTCGCGCGTCCTCCTCGGCATTCAGTCGACGTGGTTGGCGTCGCTGCTCGTCATCGGTTCCGGTGTGTTGTTCGGCGGGCTGATCGGGCTCGTCGCGGGCGCGACCGGCGGCTGGGTCGACGCGGTGCTCATGCGCCTCACCGACACGTTCCTCGCGTTACCGGGCCCGGTTCTCGCAATCACGATCGTGGCCGCGCTCGGACCGTCGCTCTGGCACACCTTGATCGCGGTGATGATCGTCTGGTGGCCGCTGTACTCGCGCATCGTTCGGGGCGAGGTCCGCGCGCTGGCAACCCGGCCGCACATGGAAGCCGCGCGCCTCGCGGGCGCGGGACGGCTCCGACTCATGTTCCGGCATCTCTTGCCCGGCGCGGTCCCGTCGACCCTCGTCGCCGCGAGCCTCGACGTCAGCGCGCTCGTCATCACGCTGTCGAGCTTGTCGTTCCTCGGCCTGGGCGCTCCGGCGCCGGCGCCGGAGCTCGGCGCGATGAGCGCGCGCGGCATCAACTACCTCATCGAGTTCTGGTGGGTGCCGGTGATCCCCGCGCTCGCCGTGTTCTTCGTCGCCGTCGTCGCGAACCTCGCGGGTGACGGCGCCCGTGATCTCATCGGCGACAGGTAGGAGCCTCGATGGAGACCGTCCGCTTCTACGGGAGCCGCCTGGTCGGGATGATCGGCGTGCTGCTCGTGCTCGCGTTCATGGTCTTCTGCCTGCAGCGCTTCACCCCGGCCGACCCCGTCCGCGTGAAGCTCGGCGCGAACGCGCAACCGCAGATCGTCAAGGCGGAGCGGCACCGGCTCGGCTACGACGACCCGCTCCCGGTGCAGTACTTCAACTACATCAAGGGGATCGTGCACGGCGACCTGCAGGACTCGTTGCGCACCCGCCACCCGGTCACCACCGACCTCGGCAACACACTGCCCGCCACGCTCGAGCTGACGACGTTCGCGCTCGTGATCGCGCTGATCCTCGCGTTGATCCTCGGCATCGCGTCGGCGGCGCGGGTGCGCGGCGCGGGAGCGCTCCGGGTCGTGCTCGTCGCGGGATCGTCGGCGCCCGTCTTCCTGTTGGCGTTACTCGGGATCTTGCTGTTCTACCGAAAGCTCCACTGGCTTCCGTCGACGGGCCGTACGAAGTACCTCGACGCGCCGACCGGTCCGACCCGGTTCCTGACGATCGACAGCTTGATCCACGGGCGGTTCGACGTGTTCAAGGACGCGCTGCAGCACCTGATCCTGCCCGGCCTGTGCATCGCGATCGGCCCCGCGGTGTCGATCGGCCGGGTGCTGCGCAGCAGCATCGTCACGAACCTGCGGTCCGACTACGTGCGCACCGCGCGCGCCAAGGGGATGCGCGAGTGGGCCGTGCTGTGGAAGCACACCGTGCGTAACTCGCTCGGCGCCGCGCTGTCGATGACGGGACTCCAGGTCGGGCTGATGTTCGCGGGCGTCGTGGTGATCGAGTCGATATTCGCGTGGCCGGGCATCGGCTTCTATACCGTGCAGGCGATCCCGCGGCTCGACTTCCCGGCCATCGCCGGCGTCACGCTGTTCCTCGGCGCCGCGTACGTGATCATCAACACCGCGGTCGAGGTCCTGCAGGGAGTCGCCGACCCCCGCCTGCGCGTGTAGCGCTAGTGGAACCCCTGGCTCTCCAGCTGCTTGCGGTAGCCCATCGGGAGTAGCTCGACGAGCTGGCCGTCGGGATCGCGCACGAACAGCGCGGCGCCGATGTTCGACGACTCCACCACCTCGCCGCCGTACTCCGGCACCCGCGCGCACACCGCGTCGAGGTCGTCGACCGACAACGAAACATGCGTAAGGCCGGGCTCGTTCATCGTCCGGGCCCGGAACGGTTGCGTCTGCCCGGCCGCCGCGTAGTGCAGGAGCTCGAGCACCAGACCGTCGCGCACCAGGTACGCGGCCGTCAGCGCGAGCGGCGGGGTCAGCGCCATGAGCTGGGCGGAGCTCTCGTCGGGCGGAGTGATCTCGCGTTCGAGCACGAACCCGAGGAGCTCACAATAGAACCGCTTCGACCGGTCGAGATCGGTCACGCACTGACCGACGTGATTGAACGCGCTCATGCGGGCGAGTCTTCCACGCGCGCGCAGCGGAGGTGCTTGTCGTCGCTGGTGAGGCACCGGCCGGTCGCGAGCTCGAACTGCCAGTGGTGGAGGCTGCACGTGAGCACGCCGCCCTCGATCTCGCCGAAGCGCGTGAGGTCGGCCTGGCGGTGGGGGCAGAAGCGTTCGATGCGCCAGCCGTCGCGCTCGAAGAACTCGTCGGCCTGCTGCCGTCGATCGCGGTAGCACCGCTCGACGTACGCGATCCGCTCGGGCGACAGCGCCTTGAAGAACGTCATGACGAACTCGTTGAAGTTGGCCGGATCGGGCCGGTGCCCGACGAAGCGGCACGAGAGGAACAGCGCGTTCACCCAGTCCTCGACGTGTCGTTCGAGGAGCGCTTCGACGAGACGGCGGTCGACGTCCGCCTTGTAGACGTACGCCTCCTCGCCCTCACCTTTCCACGCCCGCACCTCGGATTCGACGAAGTCGATGCAAACGTCGGAACCCGGCTCACCGACGTCGAGCACGACATTGCCCGCTACTCCGGCCGACGTGATCGGCGCGCTCGCCAACAACGGCTCGAACCAGGTCGCAAGCTCCGCCACGAGGTCTCGGCGACCGTGCGACCACGACGCGCGCTCGGCCTCGAGCCACGGCGCCCAGTCGCGCGCGTACTCGTCGATGTAGGCGCGTTTGTGGGTGAAGGGCCGCGCCGACTCGTCCTCGCCGGCGGGGTGCGTCACCTTGCACTCGCCCGCGTCGAGCTCGATCACCGAGCCGGGAACCACGAGCTCACCGCGGTCGATCCCCGACGCGCGTAACAGCTCGAGGAAGACGGTTTGGTCCGGGAAGATGTTGGCGGGATCGCGGTCGTAGTCGTTCAAGCCGACGAGATCACCGTCGAGGAAGGCGGGCGGACCCGCGCACGGCAACACGTGCGCGGCGTCGACCCACTCGACGTACTGGCGGGCACGCGCCATCTGGTTGACGCGCTTCTCCCGGGCGAGACGCGCCTTCAGCTCCGGGGGAAAGTCGTACGCGATCGGGTACCAGATCGCGCCGGAAAACTGCACGATCTGCGCGTCGAACGGACCGAGCGCGCGCAAGGAGTCGGGATCCCCGGGCCGGGCGTCGTTCTGGTTGAGCACCCGCGCGCTGCCGTCGTCGATCACGATCAGGGAATCCCCGAGGGGACCGTCGGCCGGAGTCGTGTACGCCAGCGTCGTGACCGAGAGCCCCCCGAGGTCGACCGCCTCGCCGTTGGGCATCGGCACGAAATGCTCGAAGCCGATCGCGCGCAGCTCGCGCTCGAGGAACGGCACCTCGAACGCCGGCAGCAACACGCGGGCGCGCTTGTCGACGTGCCGTTCGAGCCAGACCGGGTCGAAGTGGTCGCGATGGAGGTGCGAGATGTAGAGGTAGTCGGGTGCGGCGAAGGTTTTGGGATCGAGCCCGTCGTTGCGGGGGAACGGGAACCACGAGCCGAAGTACGCGGGCGTGAACCAGGGATCGCAGAGCACCGACCCGCCCCGGGTCTCGACGAAGTAGCCGACATGCCCGAGGAACGTCAGTCGCATCGCCGCCATTCTTGCCAATCGCGGCGGCGCCCCTCGATCCGGGCTCGCGGGCGGGTCAGCCGGTTTCCTCCTGCAAAGAAGCCTGGAGGTCTTCGCGAGCCCGAGCGACCCGCGACCGGATCGTCCCGATCGGCACGCGGCACACTTCGGCCGCGGCTGCGTACGGCAACCCGACGACCTGCGTGAGGACGAACGCCTCACGTCGCTCCGGCGAGAGCGCGTCGACGAGCATCTCCACCGAGATCGTCTCCGAGCCGGGTGCCGGGCGCCGTTCGAGCCGCCACCGCGCCTCCAACGCGCGCCGGCGTTGCGCGCTCCGTACCGCGTCCGCGCACACCCGGCGCGCGATCGCGAGGAGCCACACCCGCCCCGACGTTCGCCCCTCGAATCGAGGAAGCGCCCGGAGCGCGCGGGCGTAGGTCTCCTGGACGAGGTCACCGACGTCGTCACCCCGACCGAGGTAGGCGCAATAGCGCCACACGTGGTCCTGGGTGCTTCGCACGAAGGCGGCAAGGGCGGCCCGGTCGCCGGCGACGGCCGCCCGCACGATCTGCTCGTCGTCGTCCACGGCGGGCGACCATACGAGGTCGGGAGCCCGGGAACCAGACACCCCGCTCGAGCGACTGGTGAGACATGGAATGCTCGAAGGTTCGAGAGACCCTGTCGGCCGTGCTCGACGGCGAACCCGCGACTGCGGTCGATACGCCGACCGAAGCAGCGCGCGCGCACGTCCGGACCTGCGCGGCGTGTCGCGCGTTCATCGAGGAGGCGAGCGCGCTTCAATCGATCACGAGCGCCGGGCGCGCCGATGCGCCTGATCTCACCGCCGAGGTCCTGGAGACCGCCCGGGCGCAACGTCACCGGCTCGACCCGTTGACCTCGGCGCTCAGGATCGGCCTGGTGCTCGTGGCGGTGGCCCAGTTCGTGCTGGCGGTACCCGGGCTCGTCTACGGCACCGACGAGGGCGCCCCGATCCACATCGCCCACGAGGTCGGGGCGTGGGATCTCGCACTCGCGGTCGGCTTCGTCTTCGCCGCCTGGAGACCACTTCGGGCCGTCGGTTTACTCCCCTTCGCGGCGGCCCTCTCGGCCGGACTGATCCTCACCGCGATCCTCGATATCGCCCACGGACGGGCGGTCGCCCTGACCGAGACCACTCATCTCCTGGAGTTGGTCGGCACCACGTTCCTGTATCTGTTGATGGCACCGAAGTCGCGCTCGCGCACAGTCCTTCGACTCGCATGAGGAACGTCGTGTAAGCAATCGGGAACTTTTTCGTCGGCCGGAACGACCGGTGCACGACACGACACGTCATCAGGCCGGTTCTCGGCACCACGACTGTTCATGAGGGGAAAATCGTGCGGCGTATCGCAATCGTCTTCGCGGCGGCAGGCATCGGATTGGTCGCAGCCGCGGGTCCGGCTTGGGCCCACGTCGCGGTGAGCCCGAACTCGGTGCCGAAGGGCAGCGACGCGGTGCTCGCGTTCGTCGTCCCGAACGAGAAGGATCCGGCGACTACCACGAAGGTGGTCGTCCAGTTCCCGCACGATCACCCCATCGCCGACGCGCTCGTCGAAGCGATCCCGGGGTGGAATGGCGTCGCGACGCAGTTCAAGCTGCCGAAACCGATCACGACGCCCGACGGAACGTTCAACCAAGCCGTCGACAAGGTCACCTGGACCGCAACCGGCGCGGGCATCGCCGTCGGTCATTTCCAGGAGTTCAAGGTCTCGCTCGCAGTGCCCGACGACACCGACTCGCTCGCGTTCCCGACCATTCAGACCTACAGCGACGGGTCGACGGTCAACTGGGTGCAGGTCGCGCCGGCCGGTGGTCCGGAGCCCGACTCTCCCGAGCCGGTGCTGTCGCTCACCAATCCGAGCGGCGCAACGACACCGACCACCGCGCCCGCGAGCGGTAACGCGGCCGCGAGCACCAACGACAAGAGTGACGACGGCACTGCGAAGACGATCGCGATCATCGCGCTCATCGTCGGCGGCGTCGGCCTCTTGTTCGGTATCGGTGGGATTACGGCAGGAAGGCGGAGGAAGGCGTAGCCCGTCGGCTACTTCTTCACCGCGACCACCGCGAACTGAGTGCCGTAGGTGATGGCGCCCGCGGTGGTGCCCGCGTTCGCTCGTACCGCGATCCGGTAGGTGTGACCGGGGCGCGCCGTCAGGTTGAACGTCGTCGAGGTGACCGGCGCCAGCGTCACCGCAACCGCGGTGCCGCCATCAGTCTGGAGCCATGCCTCGTACTTCGTGATCGCGCCGCTCGTGCCCGCAGTGCCCTTCCACGTCACGCGGTAGCCGATCGTCGCGCTCGTACCGGTGCCCGAGACCGACTGCACCGCCGCAGTCGGCGCGGTAACGGTGGGCGGGGTGAGCGCCGGGGGCGGCGGCGGGGGCGGGGGCGGCGTCACGAATCCCTCGATCGTGTCGGCTTCCCACACGTCCGTCTGGACGACCCGCCATGAGAGACGGCCGAAGCCGCCGTTCGCCCAACCCGTGCTCCACGAGTTCTCGATGATGATCCCGGCGGGGTCGTACCCGACGGCCAGCACCTCGTGGT
>DASYJT010000401.1:0-2943 GCA_035996165.1 Acidimicrobiia bacterium | reverse complement strand
CGTGCGCGGTCCCGTCATCACCGGTCTCGCGCGCACGCCGTTCAAAGACGTCGACCGGGCGTGGGAAGCAGTACGCCACGCGGAGAAGGCGCGCATCCACGTCTTCATCGCGACGTCGAAGATCCACATGGAGAAGAAGCTCCGCATGACGCCGGAGCAGGTGAAACACGAAGCCGGTGCGGCGGTCGCCCGGGCCAAGGGATATCTCGACGACGTCGAGTTCTCGCCCGAGGACGGCTACCGGTCCGACCCCGACTTCATGTGCGAGGTATGCCAGATCGCGGTCGACAACGGTGCGACGACGCTGAACATCCCCGACACGGTGGGATTCGCGGTGCCCGACGACTACGGCAAGTTGATCAAGTACGTCATCGACACGGTCAGGGGTGACTTCGTCGTCTCGACGCATTGTCACAACGACCTGGGACTCGCAGTCGCGAACTCGCTCGCCGGTGTGTCGAGCGGTGCACGCCAAGTCGAGTGCGCGATAAACGGATTGGGTGAGCGGGCCGGCAATGCGGCGCTCGAGGAAGTGGTCATGGCCATCCGGACCCGCCGCGACTACTTCGGCGCAGTCGACGTGAACGTCCGCAGCGAGGAGCTCGCCCGCACGTCGCGCATGGTCTCGCGCCTCACGGGCTATCACGTGCAATACAACAAGGCCGTCGTCGGCCGGAACGCGTTTGCACACGAGGCCGGCATCCATCAGCACGGGGTGCTCGCCGACCGCGAGACGTACGAGATCATCGACGCCGCCACCGTCGGGCAAGAAGCGGCGCAGATCGTGATGGGCAAGCACTCGGGCCGCCACGCGTTCGCCGACACGCTCGAGAAGATGGGGATCCACGTGCAGGGCGACGCGTTGAACAGCGCGTTCGTGCGCTTCAAGGAGCTCGCCGACAAGAAGGTCGAGATCACCGAAGCCGACCTCGAGGCGATCGTCGCGGAGGAGATCGGCAGCGGTCTTGTCCACCGCTACGGGTTGCACGAGCTCGAGGTGCGCGGCGGCACGAACACGCAACCGACCGCGCGGGTGATCATCACCGACGCCGACGGCAAGATCGAGGCGAACGGAACCGGCGACGGCATGATCGACGCGGCGATCGCGGCGATCGTCGAGGCCACCGGGGTCGTCGGCCAGCTCGGGAACTTCCAGGTGTCTTCGGTCACCGGTGGTTCCGACGCGCTCGGCGCCGTCGCGATCACGGTCGAAGCCGAAGGTCGGAAGGTGACCGGCCGCGGTGTCGCGACCGATGTGGTCGAAGCGTCGGCGCGCGCCTACCTCAACGCGGTGAACAAACTCGTCCGCCTGCGCGACCGCGGCGAGGTGCGCGAAACCACGGTCGGCCCCTGACGTGGGTCCGATGCCGCATCACGCGAATCTGTGGGTCGACGAAGAGCACGCGCTCGCGTACCTGCGCGCGCGTGAGTCGTTGCCCCATCGGGTCGACGCGCTCGAAGTCCTGTGCGAGCTGCTGCCCGAGCACGTAGACCGCGTGCTCGATCTCGGCACCGGCGACGGCGTCACGCTCGGCCTCGTGCTTTCGGCTCGATCCGGTGCAACCGGAGTCGGTCTCGACTTCGGTGCGGAGATGTTGCGTCTGGCCCGCGAGCGTTTCGCGGGCGACGGAAGGGTCGAGATCGATCGTCACGATCTCGACGAAACCCTCCCGGCGACGCTCGGCGCGTTCGACGTGGTGGTGTCGAGTTTCGCGATCCACCATTGCGCGCCTGCTCGTCAACGCGCGCTCTACGGCGAGGTGTTCGCAATCTTGCGACCGGGTGGCGTGTTCGTGAACGTGGAACACGTCGCATCGCCGACCGACGAGCTCCATCGGGAATTTCTCGTTGCGCTCGGTCTTGATCCCGCCGACGACGATCCCTCGAACCAGCTGGTTGCCGTCGAACAGCACCTGACCTGGTTGAACGAGTTCGGATTCGCGAATTCTGAATGCTTCTGGAAGTGGCGGGAGCTCGCCGTGTTGGCCGGCACCAAGCCGTCCGGGGCGGTGCGCGGCGCATAGTTGGCACACCGCGCGGGAACAATCCCGGTGATCAGCCGATTGAAGATACGAAACACGGCATCCCGGCACCATGCGGAGGGCATGCAATGAGCGTCATCGATTTCTTCGAATATCTCGCCTCGAGTGAGCAGACCGTCGAACTGGCGCACGACCTCGCCGACGTGTGGGTCGCGCACCAGATCGTCGACGTCTACGAAGCCGCCTGACCCCGTTTCACCGAGAGGTCAGCGCGCGGCCGAAGGCAACCAGCCCGGCCGTTTCGTCTCGTAGGAGTCGATGGCCGCGGCGTGACGCAATGTCAGGCCGACGTCGTCGAGTCCGTTGAGCAAGCGGTACTGCGTGAAGTCGTCGAGCTCGAACGCGACATCGAGGTCGATCGCCGGCGCGGCAACCCGTTTGCGTTCGACGTCCACAACGATCTCGAGGTTCGGGTCCTCCTCGATGGCCACCCAGAGTTGGTGGATGGCGGCTTCGGGGATCGCGGCGACGACCAGGCCCATCTTCCCGCTGTTGTTGCGGAAGATGTCGGCAAAGCGCGTCGACAAGATGGCTTGGAAGCCGTAGTCCATCAGGGCCCAAACCGCGTGCTCGCGTGACGAGCCCGTCCCGAAGTTCGGTCCGGCGACGAGGATGTTCGCACCCTTGTAGCGATCCTGGTTGAGCACGAAGTCGGAGTTCTCGCGCCACTCGGAGAACAGCCCCGCGCCGAACCCCGTGCGCTCCACGCGCTTCAGCCAGTCGCTCGGGATGATCTGATCGGTGTCGACGTCGGAACGCACCAGCGGTACGCCGCGCCCGGTGATCACGCTGACCTGTTCCATCAGTGCAAGTCCTCCGGAGTCGAGAAGTGACCGGCGATCGCGGTGGCGGCCGCGACCGCGGGGGAGACGAGGTGCGTGCGCCCACCTTTGCCCTGGCG
>DASYJT010000400.1:0-3098 GCA_035996165.1 Acidimicrobiia bacterium | reverse complement strand
TCCGCGCAAGGCACGTACACCTACGACACACAGGGCAACCGACTCTCGGCCAGACCGCCGACGGCTCCGGTCGCCACCTACACCTACGACCAGCTGAACCGCCTGAAGTCGTTCGCCGGCAACGGAACCTCCGCCCAGTACGCGTACAACGGCGACGGGCTCCGCATGGCCAAGACGGTCGCGACGACGAAGACCACATCCACGGGAACCAGGACGACGACCAAGAGCACCCCGTACGCCTGGGACGTCACGGCGTCACCGGCGCTCCCCTTGATGGACGGCAATCTCTTCTACGTCTACGGCCCGGGCGGCCTGCCGATCGAGCAGATCCAAGGCACGAGCGTGATGTTCTACAGCCACGACCAGCTCGGCAGTACGACCATGCTGACCGACAACAAGGGCGTCGCGAAGGCAACGTTCACGTATAGCGCCTACGGCCAACCGTTCCGACGGCTCGGAACCACCACACCGGCGCTCCTCTTCGCCGGTCAGTACCGAGACGCCGAATCGAATCTGTATTACCTGCGCAGCCGCTACTACGACCCGACTACGGCGCAGTTCCTCAGCGTCGACCCGCTCGTCAGCCAAACCGCGACGCCCTACGGCTACGCGTCGGGCAATCCGATCAACGTGGTCGACCCGACAGGCATGTGCGGAAAGCCGGCGTCATCGAACGGCAGCGACGGCTGGAACCCGGACATCCTGCAGCCCGCGCAGTGGAGCGAGTCAACGATCCAAGAACAGGGCTGGTCCCAGAGCTACAAGATCCCTCCGGGATACGAGGTTGATGCCCTCGGTCCCGCGTACGACTCCAACGGATATTTGCGGACGGACGCGGCACCGTACGAGGTCACCAACCACATCTTCACCGAGGAACCTCACGTCATCGAGCAAAACGGTCAGATCTATCTCGTTCGGTACGTCGGCGCGGGGCCGTCCTTCTTCACCTCGCCGTTCTACCAAGACGACATCCGGGTCCTTCCGACGTGGACTGAATTCACGCAACCGGCGGCCGGAATTGGCATCCGAGGGTGACAGTTGCCGCGCGGACTCGGCCGATCTAGCGGAAGTGGATCGGGACGGAGGCATAGCCGCGCACGGTGCTGGTGTGCACGGGAACGAGCTCGCTCTCGTCGATCTCCCACGTCGGGAAGTGCGCGAGGGTTCGAGTCAGCGCGATGCGGCCTTCGAGTCGGGCGAGCGCGGCACCCACACAGAAATGCGCGCCGTAGCCGAACGTGATGTGACGCTTGATGGGGCGCCGAACGTCGAAGCGATCGGGATTGTCGAACTCGCGGGGATCGCGGTTCGCGCTGCCGTTCAACAACAGAACCTTGGATTCCGCGGGCACGACCGTTCCGTGCGCTTCGAACGGCCGGGTCACCCAACGGCCGTTGACCGGTGATGGTGCCTCGTAGCGAAGCAGCTCCTCGATGCCATTCGGGATCAGTCTCGGATCCTCCACGAGCAACGCGCGCTGCGCCGGGTGGCGAGCGAGCACGACCGCGGCCCAGCTGAGCAGACGCGCGACGGTTTCGACGCCGGCGCCCGCCAGCAGCACGACGAACGAGAACACCTCACCTTCGTCCAGTTTGCGCGTCGCGCCGTCGTCGTCGAGCTCGGCTTCGATCAGCGCAGTGACGAGGTCGTCGCGCGGTGTCCGGCGGCGGTCGGCGATCATCGCGGTGACGTACTCGAGGACGCCGAGGCCGGCCGTCAGCGCGCGCTGGCTTGGCTGGGTCGAACCCTCGTCGCGGTGCAGGATGTCGTCGAACCAGTGCCGCAACTGGTCGCGTTCGCCGGCCGGCACGCCGAGGAGCTCCCCGATGACCATTGGCGGGAGGAGGGCTCCGAACTGTTCGACGTAGTCGAACTGCTCCGTTCCGCTGAACTGATCGAGATAGCCGTCGACAAGGGTTGTCACGGACGCTTCGAGGTCGCGTACGCGCCGCGGCGTGAATGCGCGGCTGACGAGCGTGCGGAGACGATCGTGCTCGGGGGGATCCATGAAGATCATCGACGCGTGCTCGACGGGGTGGTCGAGCGTTTCGAGTTGGACACCGTGCGACGAACTGAAGGTCGTCGTGTCGTGGTACGCGGCCCAGACGTCTTCGAACCGGCTGAGGGCCCAGAATCCGTAGCGTTCGTTCCAGTAGAGCGGCTGTTCTTCCCGCATTCGTCGCCAGGTCGGGTGCGGATCGGCGTCGATTCCGTAGTCGTAGGGGTCGTAATAGATCTCGCCGTCGGTCGTCATGGCGTCAGGCACGCGTGAGGATCGCGCCGGTTCGGCTGGCCGACACCAGCGCGACGTCGACGCGCGCGAGCTGGTTGGCGGCCGTGCCGCGGATTTGGCGGACGGCTTCGGTCACCATGTTGAGTCCGTGGATGTAACCCTCGCCGATCAAACCGCCGTTCGTGTTGCACGGCAGCGCGCCGCCGGGCGCAAGGTTTCCGTCGCGGACGAAGTCGTTCGCCTCGCCGAACCCGCAGAAGCCGAGTGCTTCGAGTTGCATGAGCAGAATCGGCGAGAACGCGTCGTAGATCATCGCGAGGTCGATCTGGTCGCGTTGGAAGCCCGCGTCGTCGAAGAGCCGCCGGCCAACGACGACTGATGAGTCCATGACGCCCAGGTCGGGCCGGTAGTGGTCGGAGGCGATCTCCTGTTCGAACAGCGCGGCGCCGGCGACTGCGGCGATCGCGACCGGCGGTTGCGCCATTGCGGCGGCGCGCTCGCGGCTGGTGATGACGAGTGCGATGGCACCGTCGGTCTCCTGGCAACAGTCGAACATCCGGATACACGGTTCTGCGATCCACCGGGACTGTTGGTGGTCGGCGAGGGTCATTGGTCGTTGGTATCCCCACGCGTCGGGATTCGTCGTCGCGTACTCCCGAAGCTGGACGACCGCGCGGCCGAAGTCCTCGTTCGTGACACCGTATTGGTGCATGTAGCGCGTCGCGTTGAGCGCGATCCACGATGCCGGCGTGAGCAGCCCGTGCGGTGTGCACCACTGACTCGCGGTCGTGCCCGCGTGGGTATTGCCGAGCGTGGGCGCGATCTTCGCGCCACCGAAGCGGGTCGCACCGGTGCGGGCTCGAAC
>DASYJT010000399.1:0-1959 GCA_035996165.1 Acidimicrobiia bacterium | reverse complement strand
GGGTGGTCGCGAGCTCCTCTTCGGTGACGTCGAGCTCCGCCGCCACCTCTTTGTCGTCGGGGCTGCGCCGCAACTCGTTCTCGAGCTTCGAGTACGCGCGTTCGATGGCCCGGGCCTTCGCGCGAACCGATCGGGGCACCCAGTCGATCGAGCGGAGCTCGTCGATGATCGCGCCCTTGATCCGGCTTATGGCATACGTCTCGAACTTGTAGCCGCGGCCCGGATCGAACTTATCGATCGCGTCGATCAGGCCGAAGATCCCGTAGCTGACGAGATCGGACTGCTCGATGTTCTGCGGGAGTCCGGCGGCGACCCGGCCGGCGACGAACTTGACGAGCGGCGAGTAGTGCAGGATCAGGCGCTCGCGCGCGTGCGAGGTCGCGCCCTCTTTGTAGTCACGCCATAGTTCGGCGATGTCCGCGGCGGACTCGTCCACTCTGCTCGCCCTGCTCCCTAGGCCCTTGGGTGCGTCCGTTCGTACACAGCCCTCAACCGCTCACGGGTTACGTGAGTGTAGATCTGTGTCGTTCCAACATCGGCGTGTCCGAGCAGCTCCTGAACCGCTCTGAGATCTGCTCCGCCTTCGAGCAGGTGCGTCGCGTAGGCGTGCCGGAGCGCATGGGGATGGAGAGTGCGGCCGTCGTCGAGAGGGTGACGGTCGAGGACGCGCCTGACGTCTCGAGGTGTCATCCGCCGGCCTCGGGCGTTGACGAAGAGCGCGTCATCGGCCCCCGTGCTGGGTTGTAGCGCCGCGCGACCGTGTCGTACGTAGGCCGCAACCGCGTCGGCGGCGGGCTCACCGAGCGGGAGCCGGCGCACTTTTGCACCTTTTCCGAGGGCGGTGACGCTGCGCTTCCGTACGTCGACGTCACCGATGTCGAGACCGCAACATTCGCTGACCCGGAGTCCGGCGCCGTAGAGGAGCTCGACGATCGCGAGATCGCGCAGGGCCCGCGGATCGTCGGTGGCGGCCTGGTCGACGAGATCGTCGAGCAGTCCGGCCGCCTCGGCGCGCCGCGGCATCCGAGGGAGTCGCCGGGCTCCCTTGGGCGCCTGGACGGCCGCCGCAACGTCGCGACCGAGGATCCCCCGGCGGGTCAGGTGACGCAGATACGCCCGGACCGAAGCGGCCTTGCGCGCAGTCGACGACCGCGAGAAGCCGCGGGTCTGCAGGTAGGCGAGATAGCGCCGCAGCGCACGATGGTCGAGCGCCGACGCGTCGGGGCACCCACCGCGCTCGCACCATTGCACGAACTCACGCGCATCGTGCTCGTAGGCGCGGCGCGTGTTCTCGCTCATCGCGCTCAGCGCCCGGACGAACCCGTCGGGATCGTGCGCAGTGCTCGAAGCCTTGGCTGCGGGGGACATGTCCGAGGCACCGTAGTTCCCCGCTGTCACACCCTCGGCGTATGGTCCGGGATCCGTCGAGGTCGCGGTCACGACCCTCCTACAACCGCTTGTGTTGGGAGGTGAGCCGTGCTGGCAGCCGTTCGCAGTGCCGTCTTGGAAGGCGTCGACGGGCGCATCGTCACCGTCGAGGTCCACGTATCGCGGGGTCTGCCGGGCTACACGGTGGTCGGTCTGCCCGACGCCGCGGGCCGGGAGTCACGGGAGCGGGTGCGGGCCGCGCTGCTGTCGTCGGGCCTCGAATACCCCCAACAGCGGGTCACGGTGAACCTCGCGCCCGCGTCGGTCCGCAAGACCGGCGCCGGCCTCGAACTGGCGGTCGCGCTCGCCCTCACCTGCGCGGCCGGCGGGTTGCCCGCGGGCTCGCTCGACGGCGTCGCCGTGCTCGGCGAGCTCGGCCTCGACGGCTCGGTGCGAGGCGTCGTCGGGACCCTCGCACTGGTCGACGCGCTGGTGGGCCTCGGCGTCGACCACGTGATCGTTCCGGCCGTGAATGCATCCGAAGCCGCGCTCGTCCCCGGCGTCGCGGTGCGCGTCGCCCGCACGCTCGGC
>DASYJT010000398.1:0-1938 GCA_035996165.1 Acidimicrobiia bacterium | reverse complement strand
GTGCGGCGATCGCATACGACGAACTGGCGGCGGCGGCCGACGCGAAGGGCATGGGCCTCGACTTTCTCCTCGAGGGCGCCGCACTGTTGCTCGGCCAGCCCTGAGATCTACGCTGGGCCCTATGGCTCAGACTTTCACGCGTATGGACGAGTCGACCGCCGAGCAGTGGGCCGTGATCGGCAAGCAGACGGCCGAGCATCAGGACCGGGTCGCCGAGAGCGTGCTCGATCTGCTGCGCTCGCTCGCCGCGATCACCGACGGCTTCGCGGTCGACCAGCTCACTCATTCGCTGCAGACGGCCACGCGCGCCGAACGCGCGGGCGCCGACGACGAAGTGGTGTTCGCGTCGTTGCTGCACGACATCGGCAAGGCCGTGAGCGTCCCGAACCATCCGGAGATCGCGGCCGCCATCATCAAGCCCTACGTGAGCACCGACGTCTACAACATGATCCGGGCGCACCAGGACTTCCAGGGCCGCCACTACTACCACCACTTCGGCGCCGACCCGGATGCCCGGGCCAAGTACGAGGGCGAACCGTGGTTCGACCTCGCGGCGCGCTTCGCCGACGACTGGGATCAGGTCGCGTTCGATCCCGACTACGACACGCTGCCGCTCGAGCACTTCGAGCCGCTGGTGCGCGCCCGCTGCGCGAAACCGAAGTTCTGACGAAGAGCTCCGCTCAGGCGGCTTCGTCGTGGGTGCCGCCGCCGTCGCGGCGATAGCGCGCCGCGGCCTGCTCGTGGCGCATGGACACGGGCCGGTGATCCATCGGCAGGCCCTTGCGCGGGAACACGACCGGTTGCGGGTCGCCCTTCTTGACCGGCGCGCCCACTGCGCGATTCCCGTCGCGGTCGCCGTCGACCTCCCGCGCGGAGCGCGTCGAGTCCTTCGTGTCGACCACGGCGCCCTGAATCGCGGTCATGCCCTTCGAGCCGACCGCCTGCACTCCGGTTACCAACATGGGTCACTCCGACCCGCCCACGATGGCATCGACCTCCGGGGCCACCGGCCTTGAGCAATGGGCCAAATGTCGCTCCAGGTTGCGTGGGACGCGCCCGGCTCGCTCTGATGGGCGGATGCTGCTTCAGGACAAAGTCGTCATCGTGTCGGGCGTCGGACCGGGTCTCGGCCAGGCGAATGCGCGGGCCCTCGCCCGGGAAGGCGCCACCGTGGTGCTCGCCGCCCGCAACGCCGATTACCTCGCCCAGGTGCAAAAGGAGATCGAGGCCGACGGTGGGCGCGCGTTGGCGCTCCCGACCAACCTCGTCGACGCCGACCAGGCGAAAGCCCTCGTCGACGGCACGATCGATGCGTTCGGACGGCTCGACGGGCTCGTCAACAACGCGTTCCGCATGGACACGTTCGAGCCCTTCGAAGCCGTCGATCTCACCAAGTGGCGCAAGATCTTCGAGGTGAACGTGTGGGGCGCGCTTGGCCTCACGCAGGTGTGCCTCCCCCACCTGAAGAAGGCGGCGGCCGAGAACGGCGACGCGTCAGTCGTGTTCATCATCTCGATGAGCATGCGCAACATCCGTGCGCTCGAGGGTGGCTACTCGTCGTCGAAGGCGGCGATCCAGACCGCGGCGAAGACGATGGCGGTCGAGCTCGGCCCCTCCGGGGTGCGCGTCAATTGCGTTGCCCCCGGGTGGATCGGCGGCCCGAACGTCGAGACGTTCATCGGTTGGGAGTCGGAGTCGCGCGGCATGTCGCGCGACGAAGTGCGCGCCGAGATCGAAGCCCGCATCCCGTTGCGCCTGATCCCGCCGCAGGACGACATCGCGAACAGTGTGGTTTTTTTCGTGTCGCCGTGGTCGAAGGTCGTCACCGGCCAGACCCTCGATGTCAACGGCGGAGAATTCCTTGGCGCCTGAGACTCCGCGGGTCGCGGTCGTCACCGGCGCGTCGGCGGGCATCGGCCGCGCGATCGCGGTCGGGCT
>DASYJT010000397.1:0-1754 GCA_035996165.1 Acidimicrobiia bacterium | reverse complement strand
GCCGACGGCTTCTACTACTGCAACGGCATCGCGTTCGAGGCCGACGGCACAGTCGTGGTCGTCGAGCGCCGCGGCCTGCAACGCGTATTCGCCGACGGATCACGCGAGTGGGTCAATCCCAAGCTCGGCCAAGGTGGCGGCGACGGATTCTGCCTCGATGTCGACGGCCGGTTCTACGTCGCGTCGACGATCGAGCACGGCATCCGGGTCGTCGACCGCGACGGAACCGTTCTCGACTTCTTGCCCATCGACGGCGAGGGGCTGACGACCAACTGCTGCTTCGGCGGCGCCGACCTGCGCACGCTCTTCGTCACCGACGCGATCCCGGGCAACCTCGTGGCGTTCGAGGGCATGCCGACGGCCGGGCTACCCCTCCCCGCCTGGCCCGGACCCGCGCACTAGCCCCGCAATCGCGCGGCAAGGTCGCGCGCCCATTGCTCGGGATCTTCGAGGTCCCAACCGTTGTAGGGCAGATCGAAGTGCTCGACGCTGACCTTGCCGCGGTAGTCGAGCCGCTCGAGCTCGCGGAACACCGCGTCGAAGTCGACCACGCCGCTCGGGTCGTCGACGTGCAGTTGGGTCTGACCGGGCTTTCCCTGGCGCAGCTGCACGTGATCGGCCAGCTCGAGGAGCTCGCAGGGATCGCCGCCCCAGTCGGCGACGTGCCCGGTGTCTACGAGCAGCCGGATGTCGCCGACCTCGGCCCGGAACGCGCGCACCGACTCCCCCGAGTTGACTACCGCGCCCGCCCACGGCTCCATCAGAGCGCTCGGAGCGGCGCGCCACCACCGCACGGCGCGTTCCCACGCACCGTCGAGATCGGCGCTGGGCGCGGGAGTGGTGCACCACGTGTCGACCGGTTTGGGGAACGCGGTCGGGCAACCGATCGGCAACACGAGCGACGCGGGATCGGTGCCGACGAGCGGATCGATGTGGGCGAACCCGTCGGCCGCCGCGGCTCGCGCGCGATCGGCGACGTCGGGAAGGCGCGCGTACGTGACGTCGACGACCCCCAGCGGCCACCGCCCGCCGAGAGTCGAGCTCACTTCTCCATCGACTTGGGCATCACCATGCCGACGGTCTGTAGGTGCTGGCCGAGTGTCGCGTCGAACTTCTCCGCGACCTCGGACGCGCTCCAGCCGCCGTCCTTCCACATCCACGCGATCTGCTTCGGGTGCTGGAACAAGCTGTACGCGTATTCCGTCCGGCCGAGCACCTGTCCGTTGACGTGGGCGGCCTGCTCCGAGGCGAGAAACGCTACGAGCGGCGCGTTCAGCGCGGGGTTCTCCTCGGGCGGCGGCTCCTTGCCCGACCGCTCGTAGAGCGCGGCGGTCATGCGGGTCGCCCCCGCGGGCGCCACCGCGTTGACCGTGATGCCGTAGCGACCGAGCTCCATCGACCACACGAAGGTCATGCCCATGATTGCGGCCTTCGCCGCGCCATAGTTCGTCTGCCCGAAGTTGCCGCGCAGGCCGGCCGACGAAGTGATGTTGACGATCCGGCCGTAGCCTTTCGCCTTCATCACCTCGGCCGCGTGCCGGGTGCAGTTGAACGTGCCCTTCATGTGCACGGCGACGACCGAGTCGAAATCCGATTCGTCCATCTTCAGTAACGTCTTGTCGCGCACGATGCCCGCGTTGTTGACGAGGATGTCGACGGAACCGAACGCGTCGACCGCGGTGCGCGTGATGTTCGCGGCCGCGTCGAAGTCGGTGACGGAGTCGTAGTTCGGCACCGCCTTCGAACCCAGCGCC
>DASYJT010000396.1:0-20395 GCA_035996165.1 Acidimicrobiia bacterium | reverse complement strand
CGCGCAGCCTCACATGCCGACGCGCCGCGTGCAAGCACCCTCTGAGGTCAGGCGCGGTGTTGCGTGCTCGTCGTGAGATGCGCGGGACGTCCGAGCAGGAAGCCTTGCGCGGCGTCGCAGCTCGCGTTGCGGAGCTCGGCGAGCTCGCCTTCGGTCTCGACGCCCTCGGCGACGACGGTGAGACCCAGCGCGTGCGCGAGCTCGATCGTCGCGAACACGATGGTGCTGTTGCGACCGGTCTGGTCGAGTCCGGCAACGAAGCTCCGGTCGATCTTCACGATGTCGATCGGGTACTTCGAGAGATACGACAGCGACGAATAGCCGGTCCCGAAATCGTCGATGGCGAGCCGGACACCGAGGGCGTGCAACTCCGCCAGCGTCTCCCGCACGTAGGGCGCGTCGGAGAAGAGGACGCTTTCGGTGAGCTCGAGCGTCACCACCTCGCCGGGAAGCTCAGCTTCTTCGAGCGCGCTCCGGACGAAGTCGACGAGCTCGACATCTCCCAGTTGGTGCCCGGAGATGTTGATGCTGACGCCGACGTCGCTTGCGTCGCGCCGACGCCATTCCGCGCAGTCGTTGCACGCCTGGGTGATGACCCAGCGGCCGATGTCGCGGATCAAGCCGGTTTCCTCGGCCAACGGGATGAACTCGGCGGGCGGAATGTTGCCGAGCGTCGCGTGATCCCACCGGAGCAGCGCTTCCATCGTGGTGACCTGGTTGTCGTGGAGCATCCGCACGGGCTGATAGTGGAGGTGGAGCTCGCCCCGTTCGCACGCGGGGTGGAGACTGTTGAGCAGTTCCGCGCGCCGCTCGAGCCCTTCGTCGATGTCGGTGCAGTAGACCTCGTAGCGCGCGCGTCCGCGGTCCTTCGCGAAATACATCGCCCGGTCGGCTTGCGCGAGCAGGTCCGCCGCGTCGTCGGCACCCTTGGCGAACGCGACGCCGATGCTGGCCGAGACGAACACCTCCCGATCCTCCAAACAGAACGGCTCGGCGAGCAGGACCGCGATCCTCTGCGCGAGCCCTTCGGCTTCGTGTTCGCCGCCGGTGAGGTCTTCGCACAACACCACGAACTCGTCTCCGCCGAGCCGGCCGACGGTGTCACCGCTGCGCACCGCTTCTCGAAGCCTGGCCGCTACTCCGACGAGGACGGCGTCACCCGTCGAGTGGCCGGCGACGTCGTTGATGACCTTGAAGTGATCGAGGTCGACGAACAACACGGCTGTACGCGACAGCTGGCGCGACGATCGATCGAGCGCGTGCGAGAGACGATCGAGAATCAGTGTCCGGTTCGGCAAGCCGGTGAGCGCATCGTGCAGAGCTTGATGCGTCAGACGTGTCTGCTCCTCCACGACCTGGTCCTGCAGGCGTTGGCGCTCGGCGTCGAACTCCTTCGCCATGCGCATGATCGAACCGTCGAAACCGGCGTGCACGACGAACAACGCTTCGTCGATCGTCGCACGGTCCGAGCCGAGTCGCCCGGTCTCCTCGAGCACGATGGCGATCGTCGCGTCCCTCCAGTAGAGGTACAGCCGCGTGAGCTCCTTCAAGGAGACCGTGTTGCGCAGCGGGGCCTTCCCCGTTGCCGCGAGCTCTTTCGCTTGTTCCGCGGTCGGGAACGATCCCGTGGTGAGGAATTGGGCAACGGTGATCGTCGCCAAATGCGTGGTGCGCGCGATGTCTCGATTGACATCTTCATGCGCGGCGAAGTCTGCGCCTTTCATCTTCTCCCAGCGCCGGAGAACAGTCGACGCGACATCTTCGGCGCGCCCGAACAGTGCCTGGCCCAACTCCTTGCGAGCGTTGCCGACCGGCGCGGAGTTTCCAGTCGAGGGAGACACCTGACGCGAATCCATGCCCCGTGAGTCGTCACCCGCCCCTAGCCCCTTTATGACGACCTCGGAGCGCGGCCGTGGCCGGCCCGAACGGCGGCCGTTGCCACGCAGCGTGGGTGCTAGGCGGCTCGCAGCGCAGGCAACAACTCCGTCGCGGCCCACGAGATGAAGTGGTCCTGGGTCTCGCCGCCGACCTGGACCAAGGCGAGATGCGTGAAGCCCGCGTCCTCGAACCTGCGGATCGCGGCGACGTGGCGAGCTACATCCGGTCCGCACGGCATCTGCTTCGCCACGTCGTCGTCGCGCACCGTTCGGGCCGCCGCGTCGAAGGAGGCGGGGAGCGGCAGCTCCGCGTTGACGCGCCACCCGCCCGTGAACCACCGGAACTGGTCCATCGCCCGCTTCAGGGCAATGCCCTCGTCAGGGTCGTACGAGACCGCGATCTGACCGACGCGCGGCTTGCCGTTCCCGCCTGCCTCGTCGAACATGCGCCCGAGCGCGGCGCGGGGTTCGACCGCGATCATGAGGTCGGCGTACTTCGCGGCGAGCCGACAACTCGCCGGTCCCGACACTGCGATACCGATCGGCGGCAGCTCGGCCGGGAGGTCCCAGACCTTCGCCGACTCCACGTCGAAGTGGCGGCCTCTATAGGTGATGCTGCCGCCGGCCCACAGCGCGCGGATGATCTCGACCGCTTCCGCCAACATCTCGTGGCGTATCGATGTAATGGGCCAGTGGCCGCCGACGATGTGCTCGTTGAGGTTCTCACCGGCGCCGAGGCCCAAGGTGAAGCGTCCGTCGGAGAGCAGCTGCATCGTCGCGGCCTTCTGCGCCACGACCGCTGGGTGATAGCGCCGGATCGGGCAGGTGACGTATGTCATCAGCGGGATTCGTTCGGTCGCCTGCGCGGCCGCGCCGAGCACACTCCACGCGTACGGGGCATGGCCCTGCTCGTCGAGCCACGGGAAGTAGTGGTCGCTGATCACCGCGAAATCGAACCCGGCCGCCTCCGCGAGCACGACGTCGTGTACCAACTGTTTCGGGCCGGCCTGCTCGCACATCATCGTGTAACCGATCTGCATCGTCGGGCACCTCGGTCGCGAGCGGGCATCGTCTGGTCCTTCGATTGTTTCCGCTCCGCCGACCGAGGAAACCCGCCGGATCAGTGGCCGCGGCGGCGGGCGATGGCGACGATGGCGGCGAACTCGGCGTCGGTGAGCGGAAGCACGGAAAGCCGATTTCCCTTGGCGAGCAGACGGCAGTCCGCCAGCTCGGGGAGCGCGCGCAGCTCGTCGAGCGACACGAACGGCAGTGCCCGCACGGGCGCGACCGTGACCCAGTCCCAACGCGGATCTTCGGGCTTGCTCGCCGCGTCGTAGTAGTTGCTCTTCGGATCGAACTGGGTCGGGTCGGGTTCGGCGACTTTGACGATCTTGCATATGCCGGCGACACCGGGCGGTTTCGCGTTGGAGTGATAGAAGATCGCCTGCTCACCCCTACGCATCTCGCGCAGGAAGTTGCGCGACTGATAGCTGCGGATCCCGTCCCAGCCTTCGCGGCCCGCGCGCACGAGGTCGTCGTACGAGAACACGTCGGGTTCGGATTTGAGGAGCCACCGCGCCATGTCGCGAAGTTACGCGACCTGCGCGATATCGATCGCGATGATGTTTTCGACGCCCGGTCAGCGTTCGGGTCAGGTCGCGTCGAAGACGTCGTGCCCGAAGCTCGTGACGGCCGGATTCTGCGCATAGCCGAGGTGACCCAGCCCGAACAGGTCTTCGATACTGCGCAGGAGCGCGTAGTGGTTGTAGGCCGTGGCATTGACCACGCCGGGTCGAGTCCACCGTGACAGAACCAGTGCGCCGACGCGACCGCCGCCCGACCCGGTGATGCCGGGAAGGGGTGAGTTCGGGCCGGGACCCTCGCCGCAACACGATGATGCGTCGGCGTTGGAGCCCGTCGCCTTGGCTTCGTCGAAGGCGACAACGAGCATCCCGTCCTGGCGGTACGCGTCCGACGCGAGAATCTTGGGGATCCAGGTCTGCAACCAGGCGTCGGCGCTGACCAGCCCGCCGGGCCGGCCGTCGACACACGGTGCGTCGTGACCGTCGTTGCAAAGATTCGGTGTGATGTAGGAGAGGTTCGGAGTCGTCGCGACCGTTTGCAGGTCGAGTGAGAGTTGATCGAGTGCGACGACGCTCTTCGCGCACGCGGGGGTGTCGATGATCGAATGGAAGTACACGATGGGATCATGACGGGCCGCGTACTCGTCGCCGACGTGAGCTTGCTGAGTGTCGTCGACGGCGTTGATCTGCGGATGACGGCACGTCTTCGCCTCGGTCGGCGAGTTCGCGATGTCTTCCATGTACCCCTTCCAACGGAGACGGTGGTTGGCGAGCTGGCCCGGAAGCGTCGCCACGTCGGCCGGATATACACATCCGTCACCGACCGCCTGGCCGGGCGCGGTCGTCGCGACCTTGGTGAACTCGGTATAGGTCTGGCAGTCGCCCTGAGTCTGGGGGTTCGGTCCCTGGCCGCTGATCTGTGCGATGTAGTTGGGCAGGCTGTTGTGGGCGACGCCGTAGTAGTTGTCGAGCAGTTGACCCTGCGCCCGCAATGTCTGGCTCAGGTACGACGCCGGTGAGGCCGGCCCGAAGGCGTCGCTGAAGTTCTCGTTCTCGAGATTCACGACGAACACGTGGCGCACCCGCGGAAGGTGCCACGCCGGCGTACTCACGCTTGCCGTAGCCGTGCCCGCGGCGGTCAGGCCGGCTACCGCGGCGATGATCGCCGCGACGAACGCCCCGGCGATCGCGATGCAGATGACAGACAGCTGACGAGTGTTCATACCAGGACTCCGAATCCGTTCGCGATCGCTTGGTCGAGGAGGTTCTTCCAGCCTTCGTAGTCCGCCGGGTTGCCACTGACGACCGGGAGACCGACGGCGGGTGGGACGTTCCACTGCGGCGCGGTGAGGTTCGGCGCGCGCGAGAAGTCGAGAACCTCGGCGAGGTTGCGTGCCGCGGCGTCGCGCTTCGTCAGCGGAGCGAGGCCGAAGCGCCATTCGATCAACTTGAGGATCGACGTGTGGTCGTACACGTTGTGCGCAACGTGACCGCGCCGGGCCCGGGGAGACACGACGATGCACGGCACCCGGAACCCGCGCAGTCTTGCTTTCGGGTCGGCGTCGGGTGCGACCGGGGGTGGCACGTGATCGAAGAACCCGCCCCACTCGTCGTACGTGATGATGAACATCGTTCGTGACCACGCGGGCCCGGTCGTGACCGCCTTGTAGAGCGACGACAAGAAGTGCTGGCCGACCCGGATGTCGGCGTGCGGATGGTCGTCGCCCGACGTACCTGTCCCTTCTTCGAGAAATCGCGGATCGACGTACGCGACATCGGGGAGCCTTCCCGACGCGCACGCGGCGAAGAATGCGTCGACCGGCTCGCTGATCGACGCGTACTTCGGACCCCAGAGCGCGGTGAACGGTGCGTCGGAGAAGTAGTAACGGCCGTCGCGTCCCGCGGCTTGGAGGCGGTCCCACACCGTCGGCAAGGTCGACACCGTCGGTCCCTTGTTGTTGTGCAAGCGGTCGGTCTGCGCCGCGTGCAGGTACAGGCGGTTGGGGTAGGTCTCAGCCATGATCGAGCAGAAATACCGGTCACAGACAGTCCACGCCGGCGCCGCGCGTCCGTAGAACGCGAGATCTTGCGCGGTGTAGTAGCCGATCGCGAACTCGTCGTTGGCGCCGTGGAGCCAGCCGTCGCACGCGCCGTTGTCGTACTGGACGCGACCGCCAAGCCACGAGTGGTCGGGATCGGGATGCGCACCGCCTTGGAAGTCGGTGAGGTGATATGTGCTGTGGCTCACGCCAGTCGCGTCGGTGAACGACAATCCCGCCTGCGTGCCGTCGGCGCCGGGCAGCCATCCGAGGTAGTGGTCGAATGATCGGTTCTCCATCATTACGACGACGATGTGGTCGATGCCCGACGACTCGGGACGCGGCATGCGAAGTGTGGAAGCCGCGGCAGGCCGTGACCATTCGGGCAGTGTCACGAGTGCCGCACCGCCCGCCAACGCCGAGGCCTTCGTCAACAACTCGCGACGGGTCAGAGTCATGCGACTCCGATTCCCGGCGGGCGCGATCAGAAAACCGAAGTACCGTCCGTTCGCGGTGTCGTCGCCAATCGTTCAGCTTTCGATTCCGAGACCGCGTCGCAGGGCGACGAGGAGCTCTTGGTGCGCGCGGCGCGAAACCGCGGCGGTCGTCACGGTCGAAGATCCGTGGAATGTGCCGGGGTACGAGTGCAGCTCTACCGACACTCCGGCTTCCATCATCCTGAGCGCGTAGAGGATGCCTTCGTCTCGCAGCGGGTCGAACTCCATGGTGGTCACGTACGCCGGGGGCAGCGCGCTGAGGTCGTCGGCGATCGCGGGCGACGCATACTCGGAAACGTCGCCGGGATGCGGGCCCAGGTAATAGCTCCAGCTCAGTTCCGCGTTCGCGCGATGCCACATGGGTGTGTCGACGAACGTGCGCATGCTCGTCGTCTCCAGGCGGTGGTCAAGTTCGGGGATGCCGAGGAACTGGAAGCACAACGGCGGGCCACCACGATCGCGTGCCAACAGCGCTGTCGCCGCGGCCAGGCCGCCGCCCGCGCTCTGACCCCCGACCGCGATCCGTCTGCGATCGACGCCGAACGCTCCCGCGTTGTCGTGCAGCCAAGAGAGCGCGGTGTAGCAGTCCTCGAGTCCGGCCGGAAACGGGTGTTCGGGCGCGAGCCGATACTCGACGACCGCGATCACAGCGTCGAGCGCGCGTGCGACGGGCGCCGCGAAGCCGTGTTCCATGTCGATGTTGCCGACGACGAACCCGCCGCCGTGGATGTCGAGGAGGGCCGGACGTCCGCCGGGAGGCGCGGCGCCGGCGGGTGAGTACACACGTACGAGCACCGGGGGCGCGCCGTGCGGACCCGGTATCTCGTGGTCGACGACATCGAGGCCCGTCGTGTCGACGTTGGCGTTGAGCGGATCAAGTAGCGCGGAAAGGCCGGCGCGCGATCGCTGCACGTCGCCGAAGTCGCTCTGCGGGAGCATCTCCACAACCGCGGTCAGCTCGGGGTCGTACGCGTACGTCACGCCGCCACTCTCTCACGCCCTCAGCCGGCGGTCACGCCGCGGTCGACGGGGAGGATCGCGCCGTGCACGCTGCGCGCCTCGTCGGAAGCGACGAACGCGAACATCGCGGCGATGTCGTCGGGCGTCCCCATCGGGCGCAGTCCCATGTAGGGGCGCATGAGATCGATGTCGACGTCGGGCGGGATGTGGAAGTTCTCGGACAGCGTGGTCTGGATGCCGCTCGGCGCGATCGCATTGACGCGCAACTTCGTCTTGGCGAACTCCATCGCAAGCGCGCGTGTGAGCTGTACGACCGCGCCCTTCGTCATGCAGTACACCACCGTGTACGCCTGGCCCATGACTCCCGCGTTCGACGCGAGGTTGACGATGTTGCCGTCGGTCTCGAGCAGATGCGGGATGGCCGCCTGCGCCATGAAGAAATAGCCGTCGACGTTCACGCCCATCATGCGCCGGTAGCTCTCCTCGGAGACGTCGGCGACATGGTCGGCGCGAGCGATTCCGGCGTTGTTCCCGAGCACGTCGAGGCGACCGAACGTCGCGACACATTCCGCGACGGTGGCGCGGCACTCGTCCGGCTGCGAGATGTCGCCCGTCCTGGTCTCCATCGTCCCGCCCGCGTCGCGCACGAGTGTCGCGGTCTCGGCGAGCCCGTCGGCGTTGAGATCGTGGCCGAGCACCTGCGCACCTTCCGAGGCCAGACGCCGCGCGACCGCGCGCCCGATACCCGATGCCGCGCCCGTTATCAGCGCGACCTTCCCTTCGAAGCGGCGGGAATCGCTCACTGGTGTGCTCCTACTGGTGCGACGGACGGATGAACCGGATCCCGCACGGTCTCACCGTCGCGCCACTCGTCGCCAGTCGGACACCGTCGTGGTCGACGCTCAGGTCAGTCGCGACTCGAAGACACGGCGCATTTCGGGAGTCCGAGAGCGTGCGCGCAGCCGCTTCACGTGGAGCATCGCAAGGTCGGCCGCGTTGATGAGGGCGGTGGGATCGGTGGCGGTGGTCCGGGTGTCGGCGATGCCGATGCTCGGGGTACACGACACGGTGATGTCGTTGCCGATGTCGATGGGCGGCCGCAGTGCGGCGTCGATCCGATCGGCAAGAGTCGGGACGGCGTCGTCGGGTGCGCCTTCGTAGACGATGACGAATTCGTCGCCGCCGTAACGAGCGACGACGTCGGCGTCGCGCACCGCCACCTGGAGGCGCGCCGCGGTTGCGCGGAGCACGGCGTCGCCCGCGTCGTGGCCATAGGTGTCGTTGACCGACTTGAAGTCGTCGAGGTCGAGGAACGCCACCGTCAACGGCTCACCCGATCGGTTCGCGCGCCGGAGTGCCCGCCCGAGCAGCTCGTCGAGGAGCCGCCGGTTGGCGAGCCCCGTAAGGGGATCCTGGGTCGCTTGCTCGGCCAACTGCGCCTGCAACGAGCGGATCTCGGTGACATCTCGACCGGTGCCCTGCAGCCCGTCGGGAGTCTCGGCGACATGCACCTCGAAGATGACGAGCGTGCCGTCCGGGCGCCGGATGGTCGTATCGAAGCGATCGGGCAAGGGCCGGCCGGCGATCGCGTCGGCAAGGAGCCCCTGCGTGGCGGGGTCGAGCGCGTCGACGAAGACCTGAAAATTCGCTCGCACCGCCGACGCGGAGATGCCCGTGAGGATGCGGGCGGACGGGCTGACGTAGTCGAAATGCGGCGTCGGATCGCGCGAGATGCGGAGGACGATGTCGGGCGAGCCGTCGGCCAACTCGCGGAACCGCGCCTCGCTCCGCTCGAGGCTGCGGCGCAATTCATCGTTGTCCCGGATCGACTGTTGCAACGTGTCGACCGAGTGGCGGAGCGAATCGCCGATCCGGCCGGGTACTGAGATCGTCAGCACCGGGCTGTCGAGGTCGGCGGCCGCCAGAGCCATCGTCGCGGCGTCGACCGCCGTGAGATTGGCCACGATCTCGTTGAACGTGCCGGTCACCGAAGCGACCTCGTAGAGGCCGCTCGTATTTAGGGGAGTGCCGGCTATCTCTCCGGCACTCACCTCGGAGGCCCGGGCCGCCAGGCGGCGCAAGGGCGAAACGATCTGGCGGGCGGTCATGAGCGCGATCACGAAACTGAGCACGGCGATGACACCGAGCATGATCACGTAGCGCACGAGGTTCTCCTCGGCACCGGTTCGGAGGTGGCGCGCGAGGGGAAGGACGTCGGCGGCCGCGGCGGCGACCACACGGCGGAGGTGGTCCTGGTAGATCAGACCGCCCTTGAACGTCTTCGCGAGCTCCGGGATGGTCACGCCCCCAGGTTTCCCGAACGGTTGCCGGAGAAGTTTGGCGAGGAACTGACGGAAGGCGTTGACGTCGGGGTCGTCGACGATGAGGCGCTTCCACGCCTCGGCGGCAGTGCCCACGAGGTCGGCGCTCATTCCCACCGTCGCCCTCGTGTACACCGCCATCGCCCCCGCGAGATCGGTCGCGCCCGTGGCGGCGCCGGAAACGCCCGCAACGCTGAGCGCGCCCGCGGCACTGTTGGCGCTCGCACCGGCGATGAAAGCGTCGACCGTGTCGCCCAACCCGGTGATGGCACGCTTGATGTCGGTCGATCCCACGATGTTCAACGACGTGTCCGCCAACCGGCTCAGCTGGGCGCGCCACGCCGATTCGGCGTAGCGGATGGTCCCGTCGAAGTACGACCGCACGGCCGTATCGCTCGCGTGCCCCGCGTCTACGAGCACCCGGAGCGCGAGCAGCTGGTCGGCGCGGACTGCGAATCCCGAGTCGGCGCTCGCCGCGAGCGCGTTGTCGACCTCCGTCCGGGACGAGTTCAACAACTCCACGAAATCCGTACCGACGAGCCGCCCGGCCTCGGCGGCCGATATTCGGAGTCCCGCCGCGACGACGATCGATTCGGTCGCGTTCTTCTCGCCCACGAGGCCCGCGTAGAGATGGAGGCTGCGTTCGACGAGTCCCACCTCGGCCACGACGTTCGCCACCGAGTCCGCGTCGCGGTAGCGCTGTCGCACCCCGACCGCTCCCAGAGCACTCAGCGCGATCGTAGGAACCAGGACCGCGATCAGCAGGCGTGATCCGATCCGGACCCACGGGTTCCGGGGAGCGTGGGACGACCGGCGAACAGGGGACACTCTCAGCCTCGTCTCGCGCGTGCGCGACGCATGGGTCGGCGACATGCCGGCCCTATGTCAATATCGGCAAACGAGACTCGTCGGGCCAGGAGGGCGCTCGCGACCGGGACCCCGGCCGCCGGCGTTCCCAGGCTCGGGCGTTGACGAGGCCCTCGCGCTCCGCTGACACTGTCGCGGGTTGCGGCTCGCGGGGGTGGTGAATGGGGATCGATTTCGGGATTCTCGGTCCGCTGCTCGTCTCACGCGATTCCGAACCCATCGGCATACGCGGTCCCCGGCAACGAGCGCTGCTGGCCCTGCTCCTCCTGCACGCGAACGAGGTCGTCGCCGCCGACCGCATCGCAGACCTCCTCTGGCGCGGACAACCCCCTCGTACCGCGGCGAACACGCTGCAAACCCACGTCGTACGGCTGCGGCGCGCGCTGCGCGACGGCGGTGAGGGTGTCGACGCCGCCGGTCCGCTACGGACGGTTGCCGGCGGCTATCTGCTCGAGGTCGATCCGACTTCGCTCGATGCCAACCGCTTCCAGGCACTGCTGATCGAGGCGCGCCGAGCGTCGTCGTTCGAGCGTCACGCGGCCGCGCACGCGATGCTCCAGCGCGCGGTCGCGCTGTGGCGCGGTCCGGCGCTCGCCGAGTTCGCGTCCGAACCGTTCGCCCAGGGCGATGCGACGCGGCTCGACGAACTGCGTCTCGACGCTGAGCAGGAACTGGCCGCCGGTGCGATCGCGTGCGGGCGGTTTGCCGAAGCGATCGCGACGCTTCAGCCTCTCGTCAGCGCCCATCCGTCGCGCGAGCAGGCCGTCGGCCATCTCATGGTTGCCCTGTATCGCGCGGGCCGTCAGGGCGACGCGCTCGCCGCGTACCGTGTGCTTCGGCTCAACCTCCGAGAGGAGCTGGGTCTCGACCCGAGTCCGGAGCTGCAGCGACTCGAACAGGCGATCCTCGATCAGGCGACCGACCTCGATCTCGTGTCGATCCGTGGATCCGACCGCGCGCTCGCGCTGCCGGCTGCCGCGCTCGTCGGCAGCCCGCGTTTCGTAGGCCGGACCGGCGAGCTCGATTGGGTCGGAAGGCAATGGCACGCCGCCTGCGGTGGTCAACCGCGGCTCGCGCTCCTGCGCGGCGAGCCCGGTATCGGCAAGACGCGCATTGCCGCGGAGTTCGCCGAGCGTTGCTACCGCGGCGGCACGATCGTGCTGTGGGGTCGGTGCGTCGAGGACGCGAGCGTTCCGTTCGAAGCGCTGGCGCAGGCGATTGCCCCGCTTCTCGGTCCGGCGGCCGCGAGCTCGCCACTTTGGCAACTCTTCGGCGTACCCGACGAGTTCGCGCTGCGCGGTGATCCCGACGTCGAGCGTTACCGGATGTTCCAGTCGGTGACCGAGCTCCTCGAGCGGAACGCGGGCGACGCGCCCGTGCTGCTCGTGCTCGACGACCTGCAGTGGGCCGACCATTCGACGTTCGCGCTCCTGGCGCATGTCCTCCGCGCGCCGCCGCCGGTTTGCGTCCTCGTACTCGCGACGGTGCGTTCGACCGAGCCGCCGTCGACCGAAACCTTCCATGCGACGGTGACCGAGTTGACGAGTGAGGATCGGGCCGCGAGTCGCGACGTGGGCGCGTTGGAGGTCGCCGAGATCGACGCGCTGATCGAAAGCGTCCTGCCCACGCCGAGCCATCCCGACCTGGGTGCGGCCGTGCGAGCCCGGGCGGGCGGCAATCCCTTTTTCGTGACGGCACTGTTGCGGCACGTCGGCGAGGCGGGCGAGACGAATCTCGTCCACGACGATCTACCCGGCACGGTTCGGTCGGTGATCGAGCGCCGCGTCGCCCACCTCGACTCCGCGGCCCGCGCAGTGATGGAGGTCGCGGCCGTCGCCGGTGTGGACTTCGACGTGACGGTCGTCGAGGCGGTGGCGCAGATACCGCGCGACCAGTTCGTCGGGGTCATCGACGACCTCGACGAGGCGGTGATCGCGCACCGACGCGAAGGCACGGGGAACATGTACGTGTTCTCGCACGAGTTGATCCGCGACGCCCTGTATCACGGCATAGGTCCGGCCCGGCGTGCGCTCGTTCACGAGCAGTTGGCCGACGAGATCGAACGCGGTCCCGACCGTGGTCGTCGCGACCGCATCGCGCAGCTCGCCCGTCACTACGCGGCCGCCCGGTCGACGGATGCCGCAGCCAAGGCGATCTTCTACGCGACGCGCGCGGGCGAGGAAGCTCTCGCATCACTCGCGTACGAAGACGCGTACTCTCACTTCGACAGCGCGTTGGGTCTCGTCGACAGCGGACGCGTCGATGCCGACGTCGGGACACGCGCCGACATTCAGTTCGCGCGCGCCCGGGCATTGCTCGCATCCGGCGAGCGGGCGCGCGCCAAAGCCGACTTCGAACAGGTCGTCGCGGTCTACCGCCGACTCGGTGATCCGGATCGACTCACCGAGCTCGCGCTTGGCATCAGCGGTACCTCGGCGCGTCACCTGTGGTCGGAGTACGGCACGGTCTCGGAGTGGTTGGTGGATCTCGTCCGCGAAGCGCTGTCGTTCACCGACGGTCGGGAGACTCCGAGTCGCGCTCGGCTGCTCGCTCGGCTGGCCGAGGAGCTGTACTTCAGTCCCGACGCCGAGCTGCGCACGACGATTGCGGAGGATGCACTCGCCATCGCCCGGCGGCTCGACGACACCCGTGCGCTCGCCGATGCGTTGAACGGCAGGCTGCGCGCGCTGTGGCGACCGGAGAATGCACCGGAGCGGTTGCAGACTGCGCGCGAGTTGCGTGATGTCGCGACGGCGGCCGGCGACGCCGACCTCGCCATGTTCGGCGAAGCGTGGAGCATCGTCTCGCAACTCGAGCTGGGGGCGACGACCGAGATCGACGACGCGGTCGCGCGCTACGCCGCGATGGCCAACGAGTATCGCAGCCCTCGTCACCGCGGCTGGTCGCTGGCCATGCTCGGTGGACGCGCGCTCATGCGGGGCGACTTCGCGGAGACCGAACGCCTGATCGGCGATGCAACGAACATCTCGCCCGAGGTGTTCGGATACGCGATCCAAGGTTTCGCGGGGCAGTTGTGCACGTTGCGCATCGAGCAAGGCCGCGCCGCCGAGGTGCTCGATGCCGGGCGCGATTTCGTCGCGCAGTACCCGCAGGTACCTGCGTGGCGCGCCGGGCTCTCGGTCATACTCGCCGAGCTCGGGCTGGTCGACGAAGCGCGCGAGCAGCTCGCGGCGCTCGTCGCGCCCGGTCTCGCGCACCTGCGCGCCGACCAGGAGTGGCTGTTCTCGATGGGCGCGATCGCGGAGACCTGTTCAGTGATCGCGGCCCCGGACGTCGCCGCCGAGTGCTACGAGCTGCTCCTGCCGTTCGCCGATCGGTGCATCGTGCTCGGCGACGGGTACGTGCTCTGGTGCTCGGCCGAGAAATCGCTCGGGATGCTCGCGCTCGCCGCCGGCCGGGCGGTCGACGCCTGCCGCCACCTCGACCGGGCGCTGGCCGTGCACGAGTCGCTCGGTGCCGAACCACTCGTTGCCCGCACGGCGTTCCACTACGCCCGGGCGTTGCACGCCGCGGGCGCCGACGGCACGCTCGTCGCCCGGGAACTGGCGCGGGCTCGGCGCCAGGCGATCCGACTGGGCCAGTACGGCCTCCTGCGGTCGATCGAAGTCTTCACCCCTGCCTCGAACGCGCCGTTCGACCGCTGACGCTCCAACCGCGCGCGAACGAACGGTCAGCCGCGGCGGATGCGTCCGCGGAGGGCGGCGAAGCAAAGCGACATGCTCAGGGTCGACAGCAGGGCGATCGCGAGACCCGCTTTGCCGAGCGCGGCCCAGTCCCAACCCGACGAGACGAGAGACCGCAAGCCCTCGAGCAAGTACGTCACCGGGTTGAGGCCGGCGACCGTGTGCAACCACCCCGAGAGTTGTGACCGCGGCACGTACGACGACGTGAGGAACAAGAACGGGAAGAAGAGGAGGAACGTCGAGTTCACCGCGGCCGGGTTTCCGGTCTTCAGCGCGATCGCGTACCCGAATCCGGAGAACGCGAGGCTCCACAACGCGGCCAACCCGATGAACACGACCAGGCCGAGCACGCCGGTCTCGAAGCGAACACCGATCGCGAAACCGAGTGCGAGGACGGGCACGGTAAGGGCCATGGCGACGGCGATGTCGGCGATCATGTGGCCGAGCAGGATCGCCAGCCTCCGGACGGGTGTCATCAGGAGGCGGTCGAAGTAGCCGTTCTGGATGTCGAGCACCAATGCCGGCGCGCGGGACACGCCGGTGACGCCGAGGAGGATCGCGGTCGGCATCTGGAACGCCTTGTAGTCGAAGCCGGGGCCGGCGGCGTGCGTCAACTTCGACAGCGTGGCGATGTTCACGACGAAGAAGAACAGCGCGATGAATACGGGCGGAGTCACGGCCTCGAGATCGCGCGGCACGCCGCGCAGCGCCCGTCCCGCGATCGCGCTCACGTCGTGCACGAAGCCGGCGGGCCGGGCGCGCAATGCGTCGGCGGTGGTGGTGGATGCGACGACGTCGGTGATGGTCATCGGGTTGCCTCCTCGTTCTCGCCGCGTTCGATGTGACTCCCGGTGAGCTCCAGAAACACGTCGTCGAGCGTGGGTGTTCGCAACGTCAGGTCGCGGACGACGACGTCGCACGCGTTGAGCGCGACGGCGACCGGGCTGATCGCCGCGGATCCGTTGTCGGTCGCGATGATCAATTCGTTGCCGTGCGCCTCGACGCTTTGCACGCCGTCGAGCTGTTGGACGGCCTGGCACAGCGACCCGGCGTCGCGGTCGACGCGGGCGATGATGATGTCGGCACCGACGGCCCGCTTCAGGTTGTCGGGCGTGCCCTCGGCGACGATGCGTCCCTGGTTGATGATGCCGACCCGGGCGCAGAGCTCGTCGGCCTCTTCGAGATACTGCGTGGTGAGGAAGATGGTCATGCCCAGCTCGTTGTTGAGCCGGCGGACCTCCGCCCAGACGCTCGCGCGACTCACCGGATCGAGCCCGGTCGTGGGTTCGTCGAGGAACAGGATCTCGGGGTTGTGCACCAGTGCCGCGACGAGGTCGAGGCGCCGGCGCATGCCTCCCGAATACGTTCCGATCGGCCGGTCGAGCGCGTCGGTCAGGTCGATCAGCTCGCCGAGCTCCTCGACGCGCTTTGCCATCGCCTTCTTCGGGAGTCCGTAGAGAAGACCTTGCAGACGCAGTAGCTCGCGCCCGCTCTGCTTGGGATCGAGCGCCGCGTCCTGCAGCGCGACTCCGATGTGGAGCCGGACGTCGCCGGGCCGCGACGCGACGTCGAAACCGGCGACGGTCGCGCGGCCGCTGGTGGGCGCGAGAAGCGTGCACAGCATGCGGACCGTCGTGGATTTCCCGGCGCCGTTCGGGCCGAGGAACCCGTAGATCTCACCGCGACCGATCGTGAGGTCGACGTGGTCGACGGCCGTGAAGTCGCCGAACTCACGGACGAGATCCTGCGTACTGATTGCGGTTTCCGTCGGCACAGCCCCTCTTCGGTTCACGCTCTTCTGCTCACGTCTCGGATACGACGTCACCGCCGGCGCGAACTCACCGGTGATTATGACGGCGGATCACCTGTCCCGAACGATCCGGCCGTCATAGGGCCTCCAGCCTTGCGGACGGGCCGGCGGTGGATTCGCCGGTCCGACCTGACGAACAAGGGGCGTGACGTGGGCTCTATCGAGATCGGCGCGAGTCGGAGTGCGCCGCGGCGCGGTGCTGACGACCTGCGCGGTCGCGTTCGGCCTGGCGGGATGTTCGTCGGCTCGCCCTGCCGCGAGCGGGGCGCGCGTGGTGGTCGTCGAGCACGACTACGGGATAACCCTCTCGCCGAGCTCTGTGCGGGCCGGGCTGGTCACCTTGCACGTCGAGAACAATGGTCCGTCGACGCACGAGCTCCTCATCGACAAGTCCGTTCTCGAGCCGGAAGCGCTTCCCCTGCGCGTCAACACCGTGCAGATCGAGGAGGGCTCGCCCGCCCTCACCAAGGTCGCGTCGCTCGTCGAGATCCGGCTGAACTCGACGCACGACATGACCATCAGATTGACGCCCGGGCACTACGTCTTGTTCTGCAACCTGGAAGGCCACTATCTCGGCGGAATGCACGTCTCCCTCCAGGTCAAGGAGTGAGAGCCGAGGTGCGCGCCGGGCGCGCGCCCTGGCGCTCGCGGTTGACGAATGTCGTGCGTCAAGGGCGCGGGATCCTGGGGATCCTCGTCGTGTTCCTCGCCGTGGTCGCCGCACTCGACGCATACGGCATCAAGGCGTTGCAGCGGCAATACTCCACGCCGCTCGTCGTGAACGTGACTTCGCGCCAACAAGCGCTCGGCGAGCGCTACTTCCGGCGGCTCGTGTTGGGCCTCGACGGTGTAGCCGTCGACCCGTCGGCCGATGCGATCGCGCTCGCCAAGGGCGCCGACGGGCTGCTGCGCGGTGGCATGGTCCCGGCCCCCGCGGGAAACCTCGGCGATCTCGTGCGCGTCCCGCGTCCGGCCAACTCGGTCATCGTGCTCAAGCTCGAGCACCAGCGCGATCTCATCAGCGAGTTCGTCGGTCAGGGCACGGCCATCCTCCGCGAAGGCAAGTCGGCGCCGACGTTCGCGCTCGATCTGTTTCAGCTCCGGATCCGAGCCGCCCAGTTGTCGAGCTCCACGGGCGACGTCGCCGCCGAGGAGGCGCGGGCCGCCAAGGCGGAGTTCGCGCGACTCGTACGTGTCCAGTCCGCGATCGGCGCGTCGGGCGCGTTCGTGGCCGTGGCTATGGCGCTATTACTGCGAAGGTCCGCGAAGCGGCAGTCGAGTCGGTTCCGCTCCCTCGTGCACAACTCGGCCGACCTCATCACGGTCGTCGACGAAAATGCCATCGCGACCTATCAGAGTCCGTCGTCGGAGCGAGTGCTCGGTTACAAGCCCGGCGAGGTGATCGGGACCAAGCTCACCGACCTGCTCCATCCCAACGACCGGGGCAACGTGGTGCAGGTCCTCGCGAGTCTCTACGACCAGCCGGGGGCAACGTCCGAGCTCACCTTCCAATTCCGTCATCACGATGGCACGTGGAAGACGATGGAAGGAACCGCGCAGAACCTGATCGGCGACAAGAGTGTCGGCGGCTTCGTCGTCAACAGCCGCGACGTCACCGAACGCGTACGCGTCAGCGCGGAACTCGCCCTTGCACGCGATCAGGCGATGGACGCGTCGCGCCAGAAGTCGCAGTTCCTCGCGTCGATGAGCCACGAGATTCGCACACCGATGAACGCGGTGATCGGCCTCAATGAGCTGCTCCAACACACCGAGCTCGACACCGAGCAGCGCGAGTACGCGTCGGGCGTCGGTACCGCGGCCGAGGGACTCCTCGCGATCATCAACGACATCCTCGACTTCTCCAAGATCGAAGCCGGAAAGCTCGAGCTCGAGAACATCGACTTCGATCTCGGGGTGTTGTTGGAAGATGTCGTCGCCCTCGTCGCCGACACCGCGAATCAAAAGGGCCTCGAGCTCCTCGCGCACCCTGACCCCGAGCTTCGGACGGCGGTGAGCGGGGATCCGACGCGGCTTCGGCAGGTGCTCGTCAACCTTGTCTCGAACGCGGTGAAGTTCACCGGTAGCGGTGAGGTGGTTCTGAGCGCAGAGCTGGTGCCCGACCGCGCCGGTGTTGTCCGGTTCGCGGTACACGACACCGGGATCGGGATCGCGGCCGCCGACCAGGTGCGGATGTTCGAGCCGTTCTCCCAGGCCGACAGCTCGACGACCCGCCGTTTCGGCGGCACCGGGCTCGGATTGGCGATCGTCCGTCAGCTCGTCGACCTCATGGGCGGCGCGCTCGGTCTCGAGAGCGAGGTCGACCACGGCAGCACCTTCTGGTTCGAGATCCCGCTCGTTCGACAAGACGCGCCGCAGGTCGAGCAACGACCGGTGGTCCCCGCGTTGGCGTCGCTGCGCGCGATCGTCGTCGACGACAACGCGACGAACCGACTCATCTTGCGCCAGCAGCTCCTGTCGTGGGGATTGCGGCCCGACGAAGCCGAAGACGCGCCGAACGCGCTGGCGCGCATCCGCGCCGCTGCGGCGCGCGGCGAGAGCTACGACCTCGCGATTCTCGATCTCAACATGCCTGACATGGACGGTCTCGAGCTCGCACGCGCGATCAAAGCCGATCCGGCGACCGCGCACGCCGGACTGTTCCTCCTCAGCTCGTCGGGACGGGTCCCCAAAGAGGTTGCCCTGGAGGCGGGACTGTCCGGCTCCATGGCCAAACCCGTCCGGCAGTCGGAGTTGTTCAATTGCCTGATCGAGGGACTCCACATGGACCTGGCACCCAAGCCCCGCGACGTCGCCCCGGTTGCCGGCGTCGTCGCCGGATCCGGCGATCGGGGTCGCGTGCTCCTGGTAGAGGACAACAAGATGAACCAACTCGTCGCCACGCGCGTGCTGGCACGGCTCGGCTTCGCGTGTGATGTCGCGAACAATGGGCAAGAGGCTCTCGACGCCATAGGTGCCCGCGACTACGACGCGGTACTGATGGACTGCCAGATGCCGGTGATGGACGGTTACGAAGCCACGCGTCAGCTGCGCGCCCAGGAGCTCGGCGGCAGCCCGCGGCTTCCGGTGATCGCCATGACCGCCGCGGCGATGCAAGGCGATCGCGAGGCGTGCATCAACGCCGGAATGGACGACTACATCACCAAACCCATCCGGCCCGAGACCGTCGCGGAGGCACTCGAACGTTGGATCGTCTCGACCGCCCCCGCCGTTGAAGCGGAAGTCGACGCCGAGCGAACGCAAGGAGCCGACGTGGTGATAGATCCTGAACGATTTGCCCTGCTGCGCGATCTCGACGGCGGCGACGGCGAGCTCCTCCCCGCGATCGTCAGCGAGTATCTCGACGACGGCGCTCGCCTGATCGCGTCCCTCCGGGACGGCCTCGCCGAAGGCGACCCTCAGGCGGTCGAACGCGCGGCGCACACCCTGAAGGGGTCGAGCGCCAATATCGGAGCCGTACGCGTGGCCGAGGTGTGCGCGCAGCTGGAGGCGCTCGGTCGGGTCCGTGCGCTCGACACCGCGCCCGCTCTCGTCGACGACGCCGAAACCGCTCTGACCCTGGTCCGCGCCGCCCTCGCCGTCGAGATCTCGGGAGCGTGACATGAGGGTTCTCATCGCCGACGACGACGCAACGACCCGGCTCGTGGAGAAGGCCGTCATCCAGAAGCTCGGGCACGATTGCATCGTCGCGAACGACGGTGACGCGGCCTGGGCGATCCTGCAGAGCCAACCGGTCGACGTGTTGATCACCGACTGGGTCATGCCGGGCCTCGACGGCCTCGAGCTGTGCCGGCGTCTCCGCGCGCGCGAGGCCGACACCTACACCTACACGATCCTCGCGACCGCGATGAGTGAACGGGCCGACGTGCTGGCCGGCATGGAGGCCGGCGCCGACGACTTCCTCGTGAAGCCGATCGACCCGTTCGCGGTACAGACCCGCCTCATTGCCGCGGCCCGTGTGACCGGATTGCACAACGAGCTCAACGCATTCCGCGCCCAGCTCGAACGCGCGAACGGCAACCTCGCCGAGCAGGCCCGTACCGATCCGTTGACCCAACTCGGCAATCGGCTGCGTCTCGAAGAGGACTTGTATGTCCTGCACTCGGCCGCTCGGCGTCACGGTCGGGCGTACAGCATCGTCATGTGCGACATCGATCACTTCAAGGCGTACAACGACACGTACGGCCACCCTCAGGGCGACGACACGCTCCAGCGCGTCGCGTCGGTCTTCGCCGTCGATAAACGCGCCGGCGACACCGCGTACCGCTACGGCGGTGAAGAGTTCATCCTGCTGCTCGCAGATGCGCTGTTACCGGGAGCCGTCATCGCGGTCGAACGACTTCGGCAAAGCGTCGAGGACCTCGCAATCGTGCACACCGGCAACGCGCCGGCGGGTGTCGTCACCATCAGTGCCGGTATCGCAACGTACGAGCCCGGCCTCGCGTGTTCGAGCGCAGAGATCCTCGAACAGGCCGACGAGGCCCTCTATTGCGCCAAGCGCGAAGGACGCAATCGCGTGGCGACAAGTGGGATAACCGTGATTCATTGACCGAGGAGTCACGCCCAGCGTGATCCAAAGGCCAACTTCAGGTCGGTTTCGCCTCGCAGCGGTGAATCTCTTTGCGGCCGATGCTGAGGACCCGGACGTTCGGCTGTCCGGATGCGGCCTTGATCGTGACTTTCGGGGTTGCGTCGAACGGAACGTCGAGCTCCGCGCCG
>DASYJT010000395.1:0-2488 GCA_035996165.1 Acidimicrobiia bacterium | reverse complement strand
GGCTACAACGGCGTGCGCGTGATCATGGCCGGCGGTGAAGAGCGGCCGGGGCTGCCGACCGTGCGGATGGGCCCCGACACCGTGGTGCTCGACGACGACATGAACATCGTGGAGCCCGGTTCCGGCATTGTCGGGCGCATGGCGCGCGGCGGCAACGTTCCGCTGCGCTACCACAAGGATCCGGAGAAGTCGGCCGCGACATTCGTGACCGTCAACGGCCGGCGGTTCTCCGTGTCGGGCGACTCGGCAGTCGTCGAGGCCGACGGGACGATGACGCTCCTCGGGCGCGGGTCGGTGTGCATCAACTCGGGCGGCGAGAAGATCTATCCCGAAGAGGTCGAGGCCGCGCTCAAAGCGCACGCCGCGGTGTTCGACGTCGTGGTCGTCGGTGTGCCCGACGAGCGCTGGGGCGAGCGGGTCGCGGCCGTCGTCGAGTTGCGAGCCGATCACTCGGTCGAGCTCGAGGAGCTCGACGCGCACACGCGCATCCACGTCGCCGGTTACAAGGTGCCGAGGGAGCTGCACATCGTCGACAAGATCGAGCGCTCGCCGAGCGGCAAGCCCGACTACCGCTGGGCCAAGGACATCGCGACCGGCGTCAAGAAGGGTTAGTCCGTCTTCAACTCCACGATGATCTCGTAGTACGGCTGCTCGCCGGTGTTGACCGCGGTCTCGATGCCGCCTTTGGGGACGAAGGTCGCCATGCCCGGGATCACGCCCGCCTCGAAGTACTCCCGATACGGGCTCTCGGTGTCGGCTTCCGGCTCGACGGCGATCCGGTCGCCTTTCACCTGGACCAGCAGGTGGTCGTGCTCGTGGCGGTGGATGGCGCTGCGCTCACCGGGCGCCAGCTGCAGCACCCAGACCCGCACGCGGTGGTCCTCGAAGACGATCTTGGTGCCGACCCCGCCCAGTTCCCGCTCCATCGGCCGGACGATAATCGGCTGCGGTCGGCGCAGAGATTGGAACGTGTTCTAAAATCGCCGCATGGCCGAGCGTCGCTTCCCGTTCCCAATTCCCTTCGGCTGGTACCAGGTCGCGTTTCCCGGCGATCTCGCGCCGGGCGAGGTGACCGCGGTGGAGTACTGGAACCGCGAGCTCGTCCTGTGGCGCGACATGTCGGGCGCGTTCCATCTGCAGGACGCGTTCTGCCCGCACCTGGGCGCGCACCTCGCGTACGGCGGAAGCGTCGACGGCGACCTGCTCGCCTGCCCCTTCCACGGCTGGAAGTTCGACGGCGAAGGCGCCTGCACGAACATCCCCTACAGCCAGCGCACGAATCGCAAGGCGCGGGTTCGCACGTATCCCGTCGTCGAGCGCAACGGTTTCGTCCTCGCGTGGTATCACCCGTTCGAGGAAGCGCCGAAGTGGGAGATCCCCGTCATCGAGGAGATCGGTGATCCCGCGTGGAGCGACTTCTACGCGTCGTCGTACGTCATCAAGACGATTCCGCAGGAGATGTCGGAGAACGGCGCCGACCCCGCGCACTTCCAGTTCGTCCACGGCACCGACACGGTGGCGGAGATGGAGGAGTACAACACCGACGGCCCGTGCTCGGTGATGTTGTCGAAGCAGGCCTACGTCACGCCGCGCGGCGTCACCGAAGGTCGGATCGACGTGTACAACTACGGCCCCGGCTTCTCGAAGGTGTGGTTCAGCGGCATCGTCGACGCGATCAACATCGCGACGACCACGCCGATCGACGAGAACACCACGCAGGTCCGCTTCAACTTCATCGTGCGCAAGTTCGACGACGACAAGCTGACGTCGACCGTTGCCGACGCGTTCGTCAAGGAGATCAACAAGCAGGTCCAAGAGGACCGGCCGATCTGGGAGCACAAGAGCTTCTTGCCGTCACCCGCGCTCGCCGACACCGACGGCCCGATCCTCAAGTTCCGCAAGTGGTACAGCCAGTTCTACGCGGAGCCGTACGAGGTCAACGCGGGCTGACGCCGGACAGACATTGAGTGGCGCATCGCAGTGACAGACGGGTGCTCGTCGTGACAATGTTGACTGAATATGTCGCGGGCGGGGGACGACAGCGGGGTGAATTCGTCCCGCGAGGAAACTGACGTCGGTCCGCGGCTGACGTATCAGCCTGCGCTCGACGGGTTGCGGGGCCTCGCGGTAGCGGCGGTGCTGCTGTTCCACGGTGGCCATCTGGCCGGCGGGTTCCTCGGGGTCGACGCCTTCTTCGTCCTGTCGGGCTTCCTGATCACGTCCCTGCTTCTGGCCGAGGCCCGGGGCCGTGGTCGCATCGTGCTCCGAGAGTTTTGGGCCCGCCGGGCGCGCCGGTTGCTGCCGGCGCTCGCCGGCGTGCTGTTGGGTGTGGCGCTCTACGCAGTGCTCATCGCCAAGCCGGACGAGCTGGCGAGCATCCGCGGCGACGCCCTCGCGACGATCGGGTACTTCGCCAACTGGCGGGCGATCGCGACGAGCCACGACTACTGGGCGATGTTCCGGAACCCTTCGCCGCTCGACCACACAT
>DASYJT010000394.1:0-14979 GCA_035996165.1 Acidimicrobiia bacterium | reverse complement strand
AAGCCGCTGACGAGCTCGGCGCGGTGCGTGTCGGAGACCGCGACTTCGGCCGCGCGGTTGCGGAGCTCGCGGGCGTCGTCGTTCGCGATGTGGCGGATGCCCTCGGCGGTCGTCAGCGCGTCGCGCCGGATCGCTTCGGCTTCTCGCATCGCCTGGCGGCGGAGCTCGTCGGAGTCGGTGCGCGCCTGACCAATGATCGCTTCGGCCTCGACGCGCGCTTCCTGCGAGGGGATCGCCGCCTCGGCGCGCGCCAGATCGATCTCCAGCTCCTCGGCGTGCGCGGCTATCGCGTCGAGCGTTCCCTGGGTGCCGTCGAGCTGTTCGGCCAGCGCGTCGGCGCGTTCCTGCGCGGCGGTGGTGGCGCTGCGCAGCTGATCGCGTTCGATGACGTGCTCGTAGACCACCGCTTCGAGGCGGGAGATCTGGGCGAGCGCCTCTTCGAGCTCGGTACGGGCACTGGCGCGGGCGGCGCCGAGCTCGGCCACCGATGCCTCGAGTGCTCCGACCCGGGTCCGGGCCTCGTCGAGCTGGGCCCGGGCGGTCTCGTGGGCGGCGACCTCGTCGGCGAACGCGGCCTCGAGACCTGCGATCTCGGTGTTCGCGTCGTCGAGCTGGGAGAGCGCGTCGTCGCGACCCTCGTTGAGCTCGTTGATCTGCACGGCGAGGGCGGCTTCGAGCCGGGCGGTCTCGGCCTTCGCCCGTTCCAGCTCGACCAGCGCGTCGTTCCGGTCGGAGGTGCGGCTGTCGAGCTCGGAGGTGAGACGCGTGATCTCGGCGTGCGCGGCATCGAGTTGCGCGATCGCCTCGTCACGTTCCGTTTCCTGCGCGGCGAGAGATTGTCCGAGCTGCTCGAGGCGGGTCCGCGCCGCGCCGAGCTCCACGAGCGTCTGGGCGTGCTGCGCTTCCTGAGCGGCGACGAGCGCGTCAACGCGCGCCCGTTCGGCCTCGGCCTCCTCGAGCCGCTGGATGACCTCGTCGCGTTGGCGCGCGTGTTCGGTGACGGTCTGGCGCGCGTCGTCGCGCTCGCCCGTCCGACGCGTCAACGTCGTGCGGGCCTCGTCGCGCTCGGCCGTGCGGTCGGCCAGCGCAGCGCGCGCGGCGTCGCGGGCCGCGATCGCCTCGTTGCGCGCCGCCATCGCGGCCGCGCCTTCGGTGGTCGCGGTGTCGCGCTCGCCGAGCGCGGTGTCGCGCTCCAGGAGCGCGGCGTCGCGCTGGCGCACGATCTCGTCTCGCTCGCGTCCGGCCGCGTCGCGCTGGTCGACCGCGGCGTCGCGCTCGACACGCGCGGCGTCGCGCTGACGCCCGGCCTCGTCGCGTGCGGTCTCGGCCGCCTGGCGTTGGCGCTGGATCTCGTCGCGTTCGGTCTCGAGCGCGGCCAAGGCCGTCCGCGCCTGCTCGAGCTCCGGACCTTGCGTGTGGAGTGCTCCGGCGAGAGAGGCGAGCTCCGCGGCCTGTCCGGCGGAGCGGGCCTCGAGCTCGGCTGACCGAGCGTGCGCCTGCTCCAGCTCGTCGCGCGCCCCGTCGCGTTCGCTGTGAGCCGCGGCGAGCGACTCCTCGAGCTACGTGACCCGCGTGTGCACCTGGTCGAGCTCGCGCAACACGCCCTGGCGATCGTGCCCGAGCCGCTCCCACTCGGCTTGCTGGTGCGCGAGCTGCGTCTCGAGCTCGCCGACCCGCGCGGTCGAGGCCTCCAGCTCGCGGCCGGCTGCATCGTGGCGGCGGGCGTGCTCGTCGACCACGCGCTCGAGCTCTTGGGTTCGGCTGGTGGCGGTCGTGAGCGCTTGCTCTCGCTCGAGTAGCGCGGCCTCACGGTCGGTCACTGCGGATTCGAGCTCGGCGATGCGGCTCGTCGTATTCGCGACCTCTTGTGCGCGCGCCTCGAGCGCGGTGTCGCGTTCGGCGACCGTCGACTCCAACTCGCCTATCCGCGCGCCCAGCTCAGCGACCTTGGTCTCGTGCGCGGCGTCGCCGACGGAATGCTGGGCGACCACCTGTTCGAGCTCGCCCACGCGAGCCGACAGCTGATCTCGGGTCTCTTCGAGCTCGATCGCCCGTGCCCGAGCCTCCGTCAGCTCGATCTCGATGCGTGCCCGCGCGTCGTCGGCCGCGGTGAGCCGGGCTTCGACTTCGGCGATCTGTTCCTGCGCCGCGTCCAACCGGTTGGAGACCTCGTCGCGCTCGACCTGTTGGAGCTCGGCGTTCGAGCGGGCTTCGTCCGACAGCGCGCGCAGTACCGCCAACTCGTCGGTCAACGCGAGACAGCGCGCTTCGGCGTCGTCGCGTTCCGACGCGCGTTGCGCGATCTCGGCCTCCGCGGTTCGTGACGCCTCGTGCGCAAGCTCGAGGTCGTCGCGCACGGTTGCGAGCTCGAGGCGGGCTTCGTCCGACTCGCGCTCGGCGGTGTCGTGCGCCTCGGTGGCGGCCGCAAGGTCGGCGCGGACCTGCTCGAGCTCGGCGTGCCAGCGCTCGGCGCGGGCGTCGGCGGCTTCGATGTCGGCGTGGGTGATGGCAGCGCTCTCGTCGCTCTCGTCGACCAGAACCGAGGTCTCGACCGAGGACTCGACGGTCTCCTCGACGACTACCGCGGTTTCGGCGACATCGACCTCGGCCGGTTCGGTCGTGGGTGCGATGGATGCCGCGGCGGGGGCCTCGGGCTCCCGCGCGGGCAGCGGCGCCACCGGCGGCGGGGAGACCGATGTGAACGAGATGGGCTTGGGGGCTGCGCCCTTCGCACCGGGGATGATGTTGTCGGAAGGGGTCGGGATCGCGAACGGGGTGGGCGGCGGAAGAGCAATATCCGCAGCCGGCGGCTCGACGACCGGAGGTTCCGGCGTCTCGATCTCGGCCGCGTCGGGGCTCTCGACGACGTCGAGGAATTGCTTCGCGGCCTGTAGCGGATCGCCGCCCGGCTCGATGCCCAGCTCGCCCAACAACACGCGGATGCGACCGAGCGTCTCGCCCGCGGTTTCCGGCTGGTCGGGCATCGACGCGGTTGCGGCCTCGAGCGCGGTCGTCGCGTTCTCGGTTTCCTCGGCCTGCGTGTCCGTCGTTTCGCTCGCGCCTTCGCCGCATTGCGCCTCGAACGCGGCGAACGTCTCGAAGCCGAGATCGTGCAACGCGGCCGCTTCCTCCACCAACGTCTCGTGGTACACGCGGCGCGCCGCGGCCGCGCCGATGCGGCGGTGCGTCCTGCGCTCGCTATCGATCACGCGCGCATGCAGTTCCCGGATCGCCTGCACTTGTTCATGCGACGGCTGCGTCACGGGTGTCCCTGTCGCCGGAGCGGGCTCGGAGGATTCGTTGTTGCCATGTTGGCCGTTTCCATGTGGGCCGTTGTCATGTTCGCCGGTGCCATGTTCGCCGGTAAGTGCGCGCGCGGAATCGCGACCGGACGCGCCCGGTTCTGGTTGCGCGGCGACGTCCTGCGCGGACGACAAGTCCTCCACCTGGTGTTCATCGGTCGTTTCGGGACCGGATTGAGGTCGGGTCCAGCCGAACCGGATCGACATGTTCGCCTCCGCATATCGCAGTCGTTCGGGCAGTGGTCTTCGTGGCCCGCGAGTTCGTGGGTGGGGTTCGTGGGGCCAATGGGGGAGGAGAGTGTTGACGTAGTGGAGGATTGTGTCATAAGGTGGCGCTCAGTGGAGGGAAGGGGAGTGAGTCCCCTCCCAACGAGACACGGGTGGTTCGGAAATGTTCCTGGGGGAGTTCCAGCACTCCCTCGACGTGAAGGGTCGGGTCATCCTCCCGGTCCGGTTCCGCGAGCAGCTCGAGGGGGGTGCGGTCATGGCAAGAGCTCTGGACGGTTGCCTGGCGGTGTACCCCGTCGCCGAGTTCGACCAGCTCGCCCGCAAGCTCCGCGAGGCCCGCGAGCGCGGGTCGCGTGAGCGCCACGCCGCCCGCTCGTTCTTCGCCGGAGCAGTCGAGATCACGCCCGACAAGCAGGGCCGGGTCGCGGTGCCGCAGCACCTGCGCGAGTACGCGCACCTCGAACGCGAGGTCATGGTCGCCGGCAGCTTCGACCACATCGAGATCTGGGACGCGCAGATGTTCGCCGAGCGAGACGCGGCGGGCATCGCATCCATCGTCGAGGGTGAAGGCATCAACGACTTCCTCTGAGCGCAAGCAAACCAAATACCCGGGGCGGGTCCGTCGGCACGGTCCCGTTCTTTTGACAACTCGACGGAGCCCGGGTCACGGGCTCGTCTTCAGCTCCCCGGCCGGCGCGGTTGTTGGCCCCTACTCCGCCCGCTTTCAGCCGTAACCGACTCGGGGAGACATCCCGGGCGGTGCCTGTCGACCGGGGAGCTGAAGACGGGATCGGCGGCGACGCGGTTTCGGCGAAAGCGGCGAGGAGACACGTGTTCGGAGGGACGACGTGGAGGAGTTCTCGCATCTCCCGGTGATGGCCCGGGAGGTGGTGGAGCTTCTCTCGGCGGTACCTGGAGGGTTGATCGTGGACTGCACGGTCGGTGGCGGTGGCCACTCGGCGGTGTTGTTGGACGCGCGACCCGACATGCACGTGCTGGGCCTCGATCGTGACGCCGACGCCGTCACAGCTGCTCGCTCCCGGCTCGCCCGCTTCGGCGATCGGGTGCAGGTGGTGCACGGAGGTTTCGAGCAACTCGGCCGCCTGGTCGAGCGGCACGGTCAAGGAGAAAAGGCGATGGGCATCCTGATGGATCTCGGAGTGAGTAGTGCGCAGCTCGACCGACCCGAGCGTGGCTTCTCGTACCGGTTCGACGCGCCGCTCGACATGCGGATGGATGCCAAACAGACGCTGACCGCGACCGAGGTCGTCAACACCTACGAAGAGTCGCAGCTCGCGGCCGTCATCTCGCAATACGGCGAAGAGCGTTTCGCCCGGCGGATCGCGCACGCGATCGTCGCCGCCCGGCCGCTGCGCACGACGCGCGAGCTCGCCGACGTCGTCCGCGACGCGATCCCGGCCGCAACCCGCCGACGCGGTCCGCATCCCGCGCGGCGCACGTTCCAGGCGATCCGCATGGAAGTCAACCGCGAGCTCCCGAACCTCGCCGACGGTCTCGACGAGTCGGTGCACGTGATCGGTCCCCGCGGGCGGGTGCTCGTGCTCGCTTACCACTCGCTCGAGGACCGGATGGTCAAACAGACCTTCGGGCGCTGGGCGGGTGACGACGCCGCGCGCGACGTCCCGGCCAAGCTGCCGATCGCGCCGCCGCGGGCCAATGCGTTGGTACGGGTGCTCACGCGCAAGCCGATGCGACCGTCGGTAGCCGAGATCGCGGCGAACCCGCGGGCCGAGAGTGCACGTCTGCGCGCCGTCGAGCGCCTCCTTCCCGACATTGCCGCCGTTCCCGACATCGTGGCCTGAGTGCGCCCATGAGCGCGCAGCCGTCCCCGCGGACCTCCCGCAACCCGAACGCAGCGCCGCGTCCGGGGTCGACACCCCGCGGGGACGGTGCGCGCGCCCAGTTGAAGGTCGCGCCCGACGTGGCCCGACGCCGGCTGCGGGCGCGGCTCCTCATGTGGGCCGCGGCGCTCGTTACCGTCGCGTCCTTGTTCACGCTTGTGGCGTTCCACGTGTTCGCCGCGCAGTCGGCGTTCACCTTGGAACGGCTCTCGAAGGAACGGACGAACGAGCAGCTCCGCTACCAGCGGCTGCGTAACGATGTTTCCGCGCGGTCGTCGGCCCAGGCCGTGATCGAAGCATCCAACAAGTTGGGCATGGTGCAGGGACCGACACCAAAGATCCTGACGGTCGCGGCACCGGGCCCCAAGGGCAACGCGACGAACGACACCATCCCGGCCGCGTCGTCGAGTCGCGAATACGACCAACTCAAGCACGCCCTCGGCCCGACGCCCTGACGTGCCCGCCCGCCGGCCGCCGATCCGACCCCGTCCGCCCGCGGCCCATGTCGCCCGCCCGGCACGCCGGCTGGGTATCTGCAGCGCGCTGCTGATCCTTGCCTTCGGTCTGCTCGCCGCGCGCGTCGGACAGCTCCAGATCGCGAACGGCGGCAAGTACAAGCAGCTCTCCGTCGACCTCGCCCTGCACACGATCCCTCTCACCGCGCAACGGGGAAGCGTGTTCGACCGCAACGGGCGCGACCTCGCGATGTCGATCGAGCGCACCACCGTGTACGCCGATCCGACGATGGTCAACGATCCGGTCGGTGAAGCCGCGAAGCTCGCGGCCGTACTGCACGTCAAGGCCGGGAGCTTGCTGGCGGCCCTCTCGAACAAGCCCGGCCATCCGCGCCGGTTCGCGTACATCGCGCATGCCGTCGCCGACGACGTCGCGCTCGCGGTGCAGGCGTTGAAGCTGCCGGGCATCGGGTTCGTGCCGGAGTCGGCCCGCAGCTATCCGGCCGGTTCGCTTGCCGCCGCGGTCATCGGTCGCGTGCGGTCGGACGGTCCCGGCCTCGACGGCATCGAGCTGCAGTACAACAAGCTGCTGGCGGGGAAATCGGGTGAGCTCAAGGTCGAGCAGGACCCGCTCGGGCACGACATCCCCAACACGCAGCAGACGCGCGTCGACGCCCAGCGCGGTACCGATGTCGTGCTCTCGATCGACGAAGACCTGCAGTGGCAGGCCGAGTACTCGCTCCTCGACCAGGTGAAGGCGACCGGCGCGAAGAGCGGCATGGCCGTGGTCGTCGACCTCACCAACGGCGGGGTCGTCGCGATGGCCACCGTGCACGGCGCGACACCGACGACCCCCGCGCAGGTGGCGGGTGCCAGCGACAACAACGCACCGCTCACCGACCTCTTCGAGCCGGGATCGACGAACAAGCTCATCACGCTGTCGTGGGCGCTCGAACGGGGTCACGTCGCAGCCAACACCCCGTTCCTCGTGCCGTACTCGATCCGGGTTCCGGGTCAGGTCAACGGCGCCTACGCAGATGCCGAGCCGCACTACGGGACGGCCAACGGCATCGAGCACTGGACCACCTCCGACATCCTGCGCGAGTCGTCGAACGTGGGCACGATCGAGATCGCGATGAAGATGAAGAATCAGGAGCTGGCCGACGGGATGCGCGCCTTCGGCCTCGGCGCGCAGACGTCGGTCGAGTGGCCGTACCAGCCCGGGGGTCTCCTGATCCCGCCGACGCAGTACTACTCGACCGGCAAGTACTCGACCGCGATCGGCTACGGCGTCGCGGTCACGGCGATGCAGATGCTCGACGCGTTCGGGACCATCGCGAACGGCGGCACGACGCGACCGCCCCACCTCCTCGAGGCGACGATCGACGCGAAGGGAACGCGCCGGGCGGCGGCCGTCCCCGCGGGTACGCGGGTGGTCTCCGAGAACACCGCGGCCGTGATGACGCAGATGCTGAAGGGCGTCGTCGCCAACGGCACCGGCGCGTGCGCCGCGGTGCCGGGCTACGACATCGCGGGCAAGACCGGTACCGCGAAGAAGGCGCTCGCGACCGGCGGCTATTCGCCCGCCGCGACGATGGCCTCGTTCATCGGCTTCGCGCCCGCCGAGCATCCGCGGTTCGCCACGCTGGTCGCGCTCGACGAGAACAACCTGAGCTACGGCGGCGAAGTGGCGGCGCCGGTGTTCTCCGAGATCACCCAGTTCGCGTTGCAGCAGTACGGCGTCAGTCCCACCGACGTCGCGAACAAGCAATACGCAGCCGCCCAGGTCACCGCGCAGGCGGCCGGCCATGCGTGCGCGGTGCCCCACGGCTCCGACCTGACCGCCGTCCAAGCGCGCCTCGCGGCCCAGAGTCAGGCCCAGTCCGCGGCCGCGACCGGCGGCGGCACCCAGCCGGCGGGGACGCAACCGGGTGCCGCCGGCGCGCAGACCGCCGGTAGCCTGCCTGCCAACCCGTCCAAGCACACCTAGGAGGACCGTGCTGCTGCACGACCTCCTCGCCGACCTCGACCGCGACAACCTCGACCGCGACAAGCTCGATCGCGAATCGTTCGAGCTGCGCGACCAGCTCCTCGAGGTCCGAGGCGACACCGCAATCGAACTGGGCTCGATCGTGCACGACAGCCGAAGTGCCGGGCCCGGGGCGTTGTTCTGCTGCATCCCGGGCGCGCGCACCGACGGTCACGACCATGCCCCCGAGGCGCTCGCGGCCGGCGCCGTCGCCCTGCTCGTCGAGCGCATCCTGCCGGTCGACGCTCCGCAGGCCCGGGTCGACTCGGTCCGCCGCGTGCTCGGTCCGCTGTGCGCACGCTTTCACGGGAATCCGTCGCACGCGATGCGCGTGCTCGGGGTGACGGGAACGAACGGGAAGACCAGCACGACGTACCTGCTGGAAGCGATCGCCCGGGCGAACAACGGCCGGGCGGGCGTGATCGGTACCGTGGAAGCCCGGATCGACGGCGCGGTCGTGCCGCTGCGGCACACGACCCCGGAGGCTACCGATCTCCAGGCGCTCCTCGCGCAGATGCGCGACCGTGGGATCGACACGGTCGCCATGGAAGTGTCGTCGCATGCGCTCGACCAACATCGGGTCGACGGCACGCGGTTCGCGGCGGTGGCGTTCACGAACCTCACGCACGAGCACCTCGACTACCACCCGAGCGTCGATGCCTACTTCGAGGCGAAGGCGACGCTGTTCGACCCGCGGTTCTCGGCGCGCGCCGCGATCAACGTCGACGACAAGTACGGACTTGCGCTGCGCGACCGTGCGCTCGAACGCGGCATGCAGGTCTGTACGTACTCGGTCGACGACCCCACCGCCGACGTGCTCGCGCGCGACGTGCTCCTTCGACGCGACGGCACGATGTTCGATCTCGTCGATACCCGCACGGATCATCACGGCGTGGTCCACAGTCCGCTCGTGGGGCGCTTCAACGTCGCGAACTCGTTGGCCGCGGCGGCAACCGCGCTGGTGGTGGGCGGGTTCTCGTTCGACGCCGTCCTCGCCGGGCTCGGCGCTCCCGTGCGGGTGCCGGGCCGGTTCGAGCGGGTCGGCGAGACGCGCGACTTCGCGGTGCTCGTCGACTACGCGCACACGCCCGACGCGCTGGCCTCGGTGCTGACGGCCGCCCGCGCCCTGGTCGACGGCGGCAAGCTCCTCGTGGTGTTCGGGTGCGGCGGCGACCGCGATCGCTCGAAGCGGCCCCTGATGGGCGAAGTCGCGACCCGCCTGGCCGACGTCGCCGTGCTCACGTCCGACAATCCGCGGTCGGAGGATCCCGCGGCTATTGCCGCCGACGTGCTCGAAGGTGTGCCCGACAACCGCCCGGCGCCCGTCGTCGAACTCGACCGGCGCGCCGCGATCCGCGCCGCGTTGCGTACGGCCGGCTCGGGCGACGTCGTCGTGATCGCGGGCAAGGGTCACGAGACCGGTCAGACCTTCGACGGCGTCACCACTCCGTTCGACGACCGCGTGGTCGCGGTCGAAGAGCTGGAGGCGTGCTCGTGACCGTGCTCACAGCCCGCGAGATCGCGCAGCGTTGCCTCGGCCGCGTGGTCGGCGACGACGGCGCCACCGTCGACTCCTGGGCGTTCGATTCGCGTGCGCTCGACGACGGCGCGTGCTTCGTCGCGCTGCGTGACGCGCGCGACGGTCACGATTTCGTCGCGGCCGCGTTCGATGCCGGTGCACGCGTCGCGCTCGTCGACGAGGAGTTTGCGGGTGTCGCGCACCTCGAACGCGGGCGCGCCCTCGTGCACGTCGGCAACACCTTGGGCGGGCTGCAGGAGATCGCGCGGTCGTTGCGGCTCGACCGGCCCGAGCTACACGTGATCGCCGTCGCGGGGTCGACCGGCAAGACCTCGACGAAGGATCTGCTCGCGGCGACGCTCGCGGCGCGGGGCTGTCACGCGAACGCGGAGTCGTACAACAACGAGTTCGGCCTGCCCATAACCCTGTGCAACACGCCCGACACTGCGGGCATCGTCGTCACCGAGATGGGTGAGCGGTTCGCCGGCGACCTCCGGGAGCTCTGCGACATCGCCCGTCCCGACACCGGGGTCGTGACCAACGTCGGGCTCGCCCACGCCGAGCACCTGGGCGGCCGCGCCGGCGTGATCGCGGTCCTCACCGAGTTGCTCGAAGCGCTTCCCTCGAGCGGGACCGCGGTGTTGAACGCCGACGACCCGGCAACCCCCGCGTTCCGCGCCGCGACACTCGCGTCGGTCGTGACCGTCGGCGAGACGGAAGGCGCCGACTACCGGATCACCGACATCGCCGTCGACGACCGGCTGCGGCCTTCGTTCGTGCTCGGCGGCCGGCGCTTCACGGTGCCGCTCCACGGCGCTCACCACGCGCAGAACGCCGCGCTGGCGATCGCGGTCGCCCACTCGGTCTTCTCGTTGTCGTTCGACGAGATCGCGCTCGAGCTGGCCCAGGTCGCGGCGGGACGCTGGCGCATGGAGCTGCTCGAGACCGACGCGGGCGTCACGGTGCTCAACGACTCCTACAACGCGAACCCCACCTCGGTCGAAGCGGCGCTGGTCGCGCTCGCTCGGCTTCCGATCCCCGAAGGTGCGCGCCGGATCGCGGTGCTCGGCGACATGCGCGAGTTGGGCGATCACCACGACGCGGCGCATCGCGAGGTAGGGGAGCGCAGCGCCGCGCTCGGGCTCGATGTGGTCGTCGGCGTCGGCGCCGGTGGAGCGGCGATTGCCGACGCGGCTCGCGCCGGCGGAATCGACGCGCACACGGTGACCGACGCGCAGGGCGCGGTCGATCTCGTCGCCTCGCTCGCGCGCGCCGGCGACGTCGTTCTCGTCAAAGGCAGCCGCGCGCTCGGGCTCGAGCGCGTCGCGGCCGATCTCCTCGCGCTCGCGCGTCCGAACGGCGCGGAGGGTGGTCGACGATGATCGCCATGCTGATGGCCGCGGGCGCGGCCTTCGTCGTCACCGTGTTCTTCACACCGCTGCTGATCCGGCGCCTGCGAGTGCTCGGGATCGGTCAGCAGATCCGCGACGACGGGCCGATCGAGCATCCCCATGCCGCGAAAGCGGGCACGCCCACGATGGGCGGCATCGCGATCGTGCTCGCAACGGTCGTCGGTTATCTCTTCGCGCACGTGCGGCGGGAGAGCATCAAGTTCGCGACGCCCGGCCTGGCCCTGATCGCGTTGGTCATCGGCCTCGGCGTCGTCGGCTGGATCGACGACTACCTCGGCGTGCGCGCGGGCCGGAATCTCGGCTTGCGCAAACGGGGCAAGACGCTCGGGATCGTGGTCGTCGCGGGTGCGTTCGCCTGGCTCGCGGTGTACTTCGTGCACACCGACACACACCTCTCGTTCACACAACCGCTCGATATCGACCTCGGCAAGGTCGGGCTCTTCGTCTGGGCGATCCTCGTCGTGTACGCGACCGCCAACGCGGTGAACCTCACCGACGGGCTCGACGGCCTGGCGACGGGTTCGTCGGCCTTGACGTTCATGGCGTTCATGATCATCGCGTTCACCGAGTTCCGGCACGAGAAGATCTACGGCGTCCTGCCCGCCCAGGCGCTCGACCAGGCGGTGGTCGCGGCCGCGATGTTCGGCGCGTGCGCCGGGTTCCTCTGGTGGAACGCCGCGCCCGCGCGCATCTTCATGGGCGATACCGGGTCGCTCGCCATCGGCGGTGCGATGGGCGGCCTCGCGCTCCTCACGCGCACCCATTTGCTGTTGCCGCTCCTCGCGGGGCTGCCGGCGATCGAGACGCTGTCGGTGATCGCGCAGATCGTCTCCTATCGAGGCTTCCGCAAGCGGGTGCTGCGGATGGCGCCCATCCACCATCACTTCGAGGTCGGCGGCTGGTCGGAGTTCACCGTGATCGTGCGGTTCTGGCTCTTCGCCGGCATCTGCGTCGCGCTCGCCGTCGGCATCTTCTACGCCGACTTCTTGCGCCACGGGGTGAACCTCGGATGAGCACCGCCGACCGGAGCCGAGCGCTTGTTATCGGTCTCGCGGAGACCGGTGTCGCGGTGGCGCGCACCTTGCGGGCCGAGGGCTGGGACGTGACGGTGGTCGAGGACGCGCCCGCCCCGACGCCGAAGTACGCCGAGCGCGCCGCCGCGGTGCGCGCGGTCGGTGCCGAGCTCGTCGAAGCGCCCGAGGAATCGCCGGTGCGGGTGCTCGCGGCGGGCGTCGATCTGGTCGTGCCGAGCCCGCTCGTGCGCCCCGGTCATCCGGCGATCGTCGCCGCGCGTGCGGCCGGAGTAGCGGTGCGCAGCGAGATCGACGTCGCGGCCGAGCGCGCGCGGGTCCCGATCGTCGCGGTCACGGGGACGAACGGCAAGACGACCGTGACGACGATGGTCGCCGCGATGCTCGACGCGTCGGGTGTTCCCACGGTCGCGGCCGGGAACCTCGGCCGTCCTCTCATCGACGCGGTTGCCGACGAGGCGGTGCGCGCCGCGCCCGGCGTGATCGTCGCCGAGGTGTCCTCGTTCCAACTCGCGTTCGCGCGCGATGCGTTCCGGCCGCGCGTCGCGATCCTGCTTGCGATCACGCCCGACCACCTCGACTGGCACGGGACGTTCGACGACTACGCCGCGGCCAAGGCGCAGATTACGGCGCAACAGGGCGCGGACGATCTGCTCGTCTTCGACGCCGACGACGAACGGGCGGCCGCGATCGCGGCGGCCGCGCCGGCGCGGCGGGTCGGCGTCTCCGGCCGGGCCGACGCCGAGGGCTGTTTTCGTGTCGTCGGCGACCGGCTGGTGTATCCCGACGGCGCCACTCTTGCGCCCGTGGCCGACCTGGCGCGCGCCCTCGCGCACGACCGCACGAACGCGCTCGCCGCGGCGGCCGCCGCCCTCGAGGTCGGGGCGAGCGTCGCCGGCATCGTCGCCACGCTCCGCGCGTATCGGACCATGCCCCACCGGGTGGCTCTGGTCGGCGAAGCTAGTGGTGTGCAGTGGTACGACGACTCGAAGGCCACCAACCCCGATGCCACGCGGCGCGCGATTTCGTCGTTCGACTCGGTGGTGCTCATCGCAGGCGGAAGGAACAAGGACCTCGACCTGTCGGTGCTCGCGGCCGAGGCCGGACACCTCCGGGGGGTCGTCGCGTTCGGCGAGGCGGCCGCCGAGATCGAGGCCGCGTTCACCGGCACCGCGACGAGTGTCGAGCAGGTGCCCGACATGCGCGCGGCCGTCGGCGCGGCCCGGCGGATCGCGCAGGCCGGCGACGTCGTCTTGCTGTCGCCCGCGTGTGCGTCGTTCGACGCGTATTCCGGATACGCGGCGCGGGGCGACGACTTCGCCCGTGAAGTGCGCGTGCAAGTGCTGGAGGAGGCGACCTCGCGATGACCGCGGTCACACCTCGCCTGCCGCTCGGCCGGCTCCGCGATATCGGCAACCCGTTCACCCGCTTCCGGCAAGCTCTGGTCGCGCGTCTGCTCCGGCGCGAGGAGTTGCCGCGACCGCCGGCCTACGTCGTCCTCTGCGCGACCGTCACCGTCCTCAACGTCGTGGGTCTCGTGATGATCCTCTCCGCGTCGTCCGTGGCGGCCCTCTCCGACTACGGCTCGTCGTGGTACTTCTTCAATCGCCAGTTGATGTGGGCGATCCTCGGCCTGGGCACGTTCTTGCTCGCCGCCCGCATCGACTACCGCCATTGGCGGCGCTTCGCGCCGTACCTCCTCGTCTTCGCGTTCGTGACGCTGTCGCTCGTGCTGGTCGGCGGAAAACTCGTGTCCGGGTCGCAGCGTTGGATCGTGTTCGGCCCGCTACAGCTGCAGCCCAGCGAGATCGCGAAGCTGGCGTTGCTCGTTTGCGGCGCCGAGATCCTCACCAAGCGCGCCGACCGGCTCGACGATCCCCGCGCGTGGCGGCCGGTCGTGGCGATCTTCCTCGTCTTCGCCGCGCTCGTGATGAAGGAGCCCGACCTCGCTTCGACGATCGTGCTCGGCGTGATCGTCGGTGCGTTGCTGATCGTCGGTGGTGTCCGGGCCAAGCACCTCGCCCAGATGATCGCGGTCGCCGCCGCCGGTACCGGCATGCTTTCGCTCCTCGCGGGATACCGCCGGGCGCGCATGTTCTCGTTCCTGCACCCCGGTCACGACGTCGGGAACACCGGCTACCAGTTGTACCGCTCGCTGATCGCGATCGGGAGCGGCGGTCTGAACGGTGTCGGACTCGGCGCGGGACGCGCCAAGTGGTTCTTCCTCCCGAACGCGCACACCGATTTCATCTTCGCGATCATCGGCGAGGAGCTCGGCTTCATCGGATGCCTGCTCGTGCTCGGGCTGTTCGTCGGCCTCGGTCTCGTCGGCCTGCGCATCGCGCGGCGCGCCCCCGATCGCTTCGGGATGCTCATCGCGACGGGCGTGACCGCGTGGATCGTCGGCCAGGCCGCGATCAACCTTGGCGCGGTCGTCGGCCTCCTGCCCGTCTCCGGCGTCCCCTTGCCGTTCTTGTCGGTCGGCGGGACCTCGCTCGTCATCACGATGTTCGGCGTCGGCGTCGTCGCGAACATCGCCCGCCAGACCGCCCCGTCGCCCGCACGCGCGCGCTCGCGGACGCCGACCCGGCCGGTGCGCGCCCGCGCCTCGTGACGCGCCGCGCGGCGACCCCCGGGGTCTTTGCCCTGCTCACCGGCGGCGGCACCGGCGGCCACACCTACCCGGCGATCGCGGTCGCCCAGGAGCTCCAACGGCGCGGTCATACCGTGCGCTTCGTCGGCGGCAAGCGCGGGATCGAGGGCCGGGTGGTGCCGGCCGCCGGCTTCGAGATCGATCTGCTGCCCGGACGCGGGCTGCAACGGCGGCTCACGCTGCAGAACGTCTCCGCGATCTGGGGCGCGGCTTCGGCCGTGGTGCGCGCTCTCGCGATCGTGCGGCGCCTCCGTCCGCGCGTCGTGGTCGGCTTCGGCGGTTACGCCTCGTTTCCCTGCGTGCTCGCGGCGCGGATCCTGCGAGTGCCCGTGGTCGTGCACGAACAGGACGCGGCGCCCGGATTGGCGAACCGGTTGGGTCTGCGGCTCGGCGCCCGCGCCGCGGTGTCGTTACCCGGCACGCCGCTCCCGAACGCGACGCTCACCGGCAATCCGGTACGCGCGGCGTTCGCACACCTCGACCGGCCC
>DASYJT010000393.1:0-3157 GCA_035996165.1 Acidimicrobiia bacterium | reverse complement strand
AGGCGCACGCGTACATCGAGAGCCGCCAGGCCGTGGGCCGGGTCGTCCTCATCCCCTGACGGGGACGACTGTCAGAGGGGTTGGCGGGCGGTGAGCGCGCGCGCGTTGTCGCGCATGATGCGGACCTGGTCGTCGTCGTCGAAGTGCTTGACCTCGACCGCGTAGTCGAGCGGTCGGGGCATGCCCTCGATATGCGGCCAGTCGGAGCCGAAGATCACCCGGTCGGCGCCCATGTGTCCGACGACCGTGTTCACGTCGTCCTCCCAGAACGGGTTGATCCAGACGTTGCGCTTGAACGCCTCGACGGGATCGTCGGTGAAGTAACCGGGCATCTTGTGGTCGGTCGAGCGCAACTTGTTGAACAGATCGCCGAGGAATTCCGCACCGTTCTCGACCGACGCGACGCGCACGTTCGGGAAGCGCTCGAAGAGCTTGTCGAACACGAGCGTGATCAGGAAGTCGTAGGCCGCGCGCTCGATGTGGAAAGCCTTCACGGAGGGAGCCCAGCGACCGTTGCCACCGAACCCGGCCGCGAACCCGTCGATCGCGTAACCGTTGCTCGAGTAACCGCTGTCGCCCGCGTGCACCACCACCGTGATGCCGGCCTCGTTGACGCGCGCCCAGAAGGGATCGTTGCGCGGATCGCTCACCGGGATCTGTCCGTTCGCGGTGTGCGGCGCGGCCGGGCGCATCACCACATGGCGCGCACCGTTGTCGATCGCCCACTCGAGCTCACCGACCGCCCAGTCGAGGTCGGCGAGGGTGATGTACGGCGACGCAAAGATGCGGCCTTGGTAGTTCAGGCCCCAGTCGTCGTCGAGCCAGCGGTTGAACGCGGTGAAAAGCGTGGTGACCGCTTCGATGTCGTGCTTGATCAGTTCCTCGTAGAGGATGCCGAGCGTCGGGAACAGCCAAATTCCCTCGAGGCCGAACTCGTCGAGCTTTGCGATACGGGCATCGCGATCGCGGTACTCGGCCGGGATGGGCTCGCGCTCACGGAGGAATTCGTACGGCTGGAGCTTGTTCGGGTTCCCGCGGAAGTAGTCGTGCATCGCGCCGGCCTTGGCGACCGGGTCGAACGTGGGGTTCACGACGGCATGGCTGACGATCCCGCCGACCACGTGGTACCTGCGTCCGTTCACCTCGCACCACTGCACGCAGCGCGGCTGCATCTTCACGTCGACGTAGCGGGTGAACGCGTCGAGCGCCTCGTAGTAGTGGTTGTCGGCGTCGAACGCGGAGTACGGAAGCTCGCTCACTCCCCGAAGCTTAGAGGGCCGTGCGTACACTCGGCCCGTGCACGACATGGTCGATCTCGATTGGTCCTCCGTCGAGCGGGGTCGCAAGCAGATGCACGCGACCGGCGCCTGCGAGCTCCCGGGATTCGTCCGTCCGGTTGCGCTGCCGCAGTTCGTCGAGGATGCGCGCCGGCTGGCTCCGCTGGCCCACCGAAGCGGCGGCCTGGGCACCGTGTACCTCGGCTTCCCCGACGAGACGTTCGCCGCCGATCATCCGCGTCAGTGGCTCGGGAACTACGGGGTCGGCGCGGTCGCCTACGACCTCTTCCCGACCGACTCGGTGATTCGGCAGTTGTTCGAGTGGGAGGAGTTGCGCACGTTCGTCGCCGCAATCCTCGGCCTCGACACGATCTATCCCTACGCCGACCCTCTTGGCGCCCTCAACCTCGCGGTGATGGGCGAGGGCGACGAGCTGCAGTGGCACTTCGACCAGACCGATTTCGTCGTCTCGCTCGCCTTGCAGGACGCCGACGTCGGCGGCGACTTCGAGGTCGCGCCATTCATTCGCAGTGCCGACGACGAGTGTTACGCCGACGTCGCGCGCGTCCTCGCCGGTGATCGTGATCAGCTCACCGTGCTGCCGATGACGCCCGGAACGCTGCTCGTGTTCGCGGGCCGCAACTCGATGCATCGCGTCGCACCGATCTCGGGACCGACCCCGCGCCTCGTCGGGCTGTTCGGCTACGACACCCAGCCGGGCACCATGAGCAGTGAGCTGCTCAAGGCCGTGCGCTACGGCCGCACGGCATGACGCCGTCGTTCTCCATCGGCGAGGGCTTCGCGGGCGAAGGCGTGAACGCGGCCCACGTCAACACGATGCTCGGCGCCAAGAGCGGACCCGTCGGCGCCGCGTGGGCGACCGCGCTCGCCACTCCGCGCGCGGGACACGCCGCGTTCGTCGTGGTCGCGGCGCCGAACGTACCGGTCAAACCGATGACGTTGTTCGTGAACAAGGCGACGGTCGACGGTGCGAACGAGCGGCACGGAACGCTCACGTGGGGCGCGGCCCAGGCCGGCGTCGCGGCCGGTGTGATGCACGCGCATCGCAAGGGCGTGCTGCGCGCCGACGACGCCGACGACCTCGTGCTGGTCGCCGCGGTGTGGGTGAATCCGGGGGCCGACGACGAAGAAGCCGTCTTCGCCAACAACTCCGGGGCGACGCTCGCGGCGCTGACCGCGGGGCGCGACGCCCTCCCGTCGATCCGGACCGTGCTCGACGTGGGCGAGCCGCGGAACCCATACTTCCGCGCATGACCCCGGAACAAGCTGCCCACGAGCTTCGCGAAGCGGTCGTTCGCATCCCGAGCGGATTCATGACCGATGCGAGCACGTACGCCCGCGGCGCGGAACTGGGCTTCGAAGGCGCCGACTTCTACGTTGCGGGCCGCGGAGGTGTACTCGGCGAAGTGGATGCCGACATCGTCGTGTCGGCGTTCGTCTTCTTCGCGCCCGAGCGGGTGCACGACGCGTGGAGGCGTTCGGGTCTCGTCATGCCGCACGCCCAGGCCGCCCGCGAGTGGGCCGCAATCGCGCACGCATGGGCGAACGCGAACCTCGCCGACGATGTCGACTGGCGAACTGTCGCCGCGCTCGCCGGCCGCGTCGTGCAGGCGGCGCCGGTCGCGGCGGCGCCACTGTTCGCGGGATGGCGCGCGCTCGAAGAGCCCGAAGAAGTCAAGGCGCTCGCGTTGCATCGCCTGAATGCCCTGCGCGAGCTCCGCGGCGCGCTGCACGGGGCCGCGGTACTCACCGTCGGCCTCTCTCCGATCGAAGCCGTCGTGGTGCTCACCCCGACGATGCTGCCGGTGTTCGGGTGGCCCGAGCCGTATCCCGACCCGAAGCCGCTGCACGATCGGTGG
>DASYJT010000392.1:0-22884 GCA_035996165.1 Acidimicrobiia bacterium | reverse complement strand
AGGCACACGACGGTTCCGGTATCCGCGCATGCGGCGATGATCGGGTCCCACCACTTCGAGAAGATCGGTTCCATGCCGATGCGGTGCGGCATCTCCGGCAAGGTGACGGCGGTGAAGCCGCGCGCCGCGTTGCGCCGGATTTCCTTGGCGGCCTCGTCGGGATCGCCGAGGAACGTGATCCCCATCGGCACGATCCGATCGGGATACTTCGTGAACCATTCGTCGTGGAACCAGTCGTTCCACGCGCGGGTCACGGCCAGGCCGAGCTCGGGGTCGCTGCTCCTCGAGAAGACGCGGCCGCAGAAGCCGGTGATCTGTGACGGGAAGTTGACCGACGCCCACACGCCGTTGATGTCCATGTCGCGGATGCGCGCGTCGACCTCGTAACAACCCGGCCGCATCTCCTCGAAGCGCGTCGGTTCGACCTTCCAGTCTTCGCGCTTGCGGCCGACGACTGCGTTCAGCCCGACCTGGAAGAACAGCTCGCCGTCGTACTGCCAGACCTCGTGGCCCTCTTCGGTCTCGACGACCTTCGGTGCGAGGTCTTGCAGCTTGGCCGGGAGCCGGCCGTCGAACATTCCGGGCGGCTCGACGAGATGATCGTCGGTCGAAAAGAGCGTGTAGCGGATCGGGCGCGGTTCGGGATCGGCTTCGAGGCCGTGCGTCGCGCTCTTGCGCCAGTTGAGCCGGATACCGGGGCTGACCGCCATGCCGCAAAAGGGTACGCCGGGCCTGACACGAGTGTCAGGCCCGGCGATTCCCTTGATTGCGCCGTATTACTCCTTGACCCACTCGGCGTCGATGGTGAGCTTCACCTTTTCGCCGACCAGCACGCCGCCGGTTTCGAGCGCCATGTTCCACTCGAGTCCCCAGTCCTTGCGATTGACCTCGGTCTCGGCGGTGAAGCCGACACGGGTGTCGCCCCACGGCGAGACCTGCGAACCGAGGTACTCGCCCTTCAACGTGACGGGGCGCGTGGTGTCTTTGACGGTGAGGTTCCCCTCGAGGGTGAACTCACCGTCGCCCTCGTCGTGCACCGCGGTGGAGCTGAAGGTGACGGTGGGGTGGTTCTCGGTGTCGAAGAAGTCGGCCGAGCGCAGGTGCTCGTCGCGCTTCGGGTCTCCGCTTTCGACCGCGGCGACGTCGATGGTCGCGACGACCGACGACTGCTGCGGGTCGTCCGCGATCTCGAGGCGGCCGGCCGCGACCGGGAAGCGGCCGCGCACCTTGGTCACCATGAGATGGCGGGCGCTGAACGATACGTGCGAGTGGCTCTGGTCGAGTGCGTACGAGCCGACCGCGGGTGTGATTCGAACTGCTTGTTCCGGGGTGGTAGCCATAGCGGCCTCCTAGTGGTTGTCAGGCGCAATCGTTGCGGTCGCAACAGTAGATACAATGCTTGCTACCGCAAGAACATTCCCGACGTGCAAGTAGGTTTCCCGCATGACCGAGCCCCAGGTGCCCTGGCTGACCGAGCCCGAGATGCGGGCCTGGCGTTCCTTCGTCCTCGCGTCGACCGGCGTCCTCGCGATGCTCGACAACGAGCTCCAAGCCGAGCACGGGCTGAGCCTCGGCGACTACGAGGTTCTCGTCTATCTCTCCGAGGCCCCGGGCCGGGCCCTGCGCATGAGCGAGCTCGCGGAGCAATTGCACCTTTCGCCCAGCGGCATCACGCGCCGGGTCGACGGCCTCGTGAAGAGCGGATTCGTCGAGCGGCACCCGTGTCCCAGCGACCGCCGGGGCTCGAACGCGGTGCTCACACCGCTCGGGCTGAAGCACCTCCAGGCCGCCGCGCCCACCCACGTTCGGGGCGTCCGCGAACATCTCGTCGACCGCTTGACCAAGGGTCAGCTTGCCGGCCTGGCCGACGCGCTCTCCGCGATCGACATCGACGAGCAGCGCGCCGCGGGCGGCTGCGACGGCGCGGCGACGGCGTCGGCCTAGACCGAGCGCGCCGACAACGATTTTCGGTGTTCGCTACAGCCCAGCGCGCGACCGCCACAACGCGTCGCGCGCGGCGCGGGCGAGATCCCCGTGATTGTGATGCCAGTCGTCGGCGGGAACGTCGTCGATCACTTTCCAAGCGACCTCGCTCACCTCGTGGAGCTGCGGGGTCGGACGGCCGCCCGTGATCGAACAGAGGTACACGATCGACACGGTGCCGTGCGGATGCCCGTCGACGGTCGCGGGGCGGAAGAACACGCCGACCAGCCCGTCGACGCGGGCGACGATTCCCGCCTCCTCCGCAAGCTCGCGCACCACGGTGTGCTCGGGCGACTCGTTCGGGTCGACCCAACCCGCGACGAGTCCCCACTTCCCGTCGTCGACACGGTGCACGAGCAGGATCCGGTCGTCGGCGTCGAACACGGCGGCGTCGGCGCCGACCTTGGCGGTGGCGTAGCCGATGTCGGCATCGAACCGGTCTCGAATCGCGTCGCGGCCGATGCTCGTGCGGGCGTCGTACTCGCGCAGCGCCGCCTCGAGCAGCCGGGTATAGCGATCGCGATCGAACGGATTGTCGGTGTAGTGCAGGCCGGAGCGGGCGATCGCCTGCACCTCGTCGAGCAACGCGAACACGTCGAGCGGCAGGTCGTCGCTCGGGTCGTTCACGCGGTTGCGAGCCAGTCGACCACTACCCGGGCCAGTTCGGCGCCCTTGTCCTCTTGCAGGAAGTGCCCGCCGCCCTCGATCGTCGTATGTGGCTGGCCCGCGCAGCCGGGAACCTCTTGCCGGAACGAGTCGTCGCCACCTTTCGTGATCGCGTCCTGATCGGAGAACGCGGTGAGGAACGGCTTGTCGAAGGCGCGCAGCGTCTCCCATGCCTTGCGGTTCGCATCGGCCGCGGGGTCGTCGGGCGTGGTCGGCACGAGCATCGGGAACTGGCGCGCGCCGGCCTTGTACGTGTCGTCGGGGAAGGGCGCGTCGTATGCCGCGAGCACTGCGTCGGACGGTTTCGCGTGACATCCGGCGCCGACGATGAACCCGACTGCGAAGTCCTCGACCGTTTGCGAGAACCGTTGCCAGCCGAGGAACGCCTCACCCGCCGGGCGGTCACCGGTCGGCAGGTAGGTGTTGGCGACGACCACGCGCGCGAAGCGGTCGGGGTGCTCGCCGACGAGCCGCAGACCGATGAGCCCACCCCAGTCCTGACCTACGAGCGTGACGTCGCGCAGATCGAGCGCGTCGAACAGTGCGGCGCGCATCCACTCGACGTGACGCGCGTACGTGTAGTCGCTCCGTTCCGTGGGCTTGTCGGAGCGGCCGAACCCCGCGAGGTCGGGCGCGATGCAACGGAGTCCGGCGGCGGTGAGGACCGGGATCATCTTCCGGTAGAGGAACGACCACGACGGTTCGCCGTGCATGAGCAACACGATCGGGCCGGTGCTCGGGCCCTCGTCGAGATAGTGGATCCGCAGCGTTCCGCCGTCGGTGTCGTCTACCTCGACGTAGTGCGGAGCGAACGGGAAGTCGGGGAGGTCGACGAAGCGGTCGTCAGGCGTGCGCAACGACTTCATCGAGCGGCTCCTCGGGTCATGCACCTACGATGCGAAGGCGCATGAACGTACTGCTCATCACGACCGACCAGCAACGCGCCGACACTCTCGGCGTCGAAGGCAGTCCGTTGCAGGCGACGCCCCGCCTCGACGCGTTCGCGGCTCAGGGAACCCGCTTCTCGGCCGCGCGTACGCAGAATCCGCTCTGCCAACCGGCCCGCGCCACGATCCTCACCGGCACCTACCCGTCGACGCACGGCGTCACGTGCAACGGGATCGACCTCCCGTTCGACGCCGAGCAGCGCTCGGTCGCGACCTTGCTCGCGAGAGCCGGGTATCGCACCGCGATCATCGGCAAGGCTCATTTCGCGACCGCGTTCCCGTTCTTCCCGACGGGCCGGGTCGAGTCGGTCGACGGCTCTGCGCGCGTCGACCCCGAATGGCGCGGCCCGTACTTCGGCTTCGAGCACGCGGAGCTGATGCTGTTCGGCCACAACCTTCGCATCGCCGACCTCATGGGCGAATGGAACTGGATCTACGGGCCGCCTCCGTTCGGCCTGCACTACGCGCGCTACCTGTTCCGCGACGGTTTCGAACGCGGTGTCGAGCGGTTGCGTCTGATGCAGCCCGAGGCGGCCGGCGCGCAGTGGGATCACACGCAGACGTGGCGCAACGCGTTGCCGGAGGAAGAGCATCCGACCACGTGGATCGCCGACCGCGCCGTCGAATGGTTGAAGCAGGTCGACGGTCCGTTCTTCGGCTGGGTCAGCTTCACCGATCCGCATCATCCGATGGATCCGCCGGCGCCGTGGTGCGACCGCTACACGCCGGAAGACACGCTGCAGGTGCTGCCGCAGATCCACGCCGACGAATTCGACGGCAAACCGTCGCTCCACAAGCGGCTCGCGCAGGGGCTGCGCGGGCGGGCGCTCGAATGGGCGAACCCGGGCGGTGCGACCCTCACCCGCGCGGAGCTGGCGCGCATGACCGCCGGCTACTACGGCATGGTCGCCCAGCTCGACCACGCGATCGGTCGCGTGCTCGACGCGCTCGAGGAGCGGGGCGACGCCGACGACACGCTCGTGATCGTCACGAGTGATCACGGCGAGTTCCTCGGCGAGCATCAGATGATCTTCAAGGGTCCGTTCGGGTACGACTCACTTCTGCGCGTTCCTCTGCTCGCGCGCGGTCCCGGGATGGCGGCCGGCCGGGTCGTCTCCGATCCCGTCGGCACCATCGATCTCGCGCCGACGATGCTGGGCGCGGCCGGCCTCGACGTTCCCGAGTGGATGGAGGGGCGCTCGCTCGCCGATCAACCGCGCGAGTACGTGCTCACCGAGAACGACTTCGACATCCTCGTGTCGATGCCCATGCGCACGATCACGACGGCTCGATACAAGCTGCACCGCTACCTCGAAGCGCCGCTCGGGGAGCTCTACGACCTGCACGACGACCCGGGCGAGATCGTGAATCGCTACGACGACCCCGCGTACGCGTCAATACGCTCCGACCTCACCGCGCTCCTCGACGACGTGATGAACCACGACGTTCGCCGGGAGCCGACCGTCGGTCTCGTCGCCTGATTAGGGCCGGCGGTATCCGGAGACGTAGCCGGGGACCGGTGCGGTGATCCCCGGCTCCGGTGTGGGCGCGGCGTAGGTCGTCGAGATCGGCACCTGACCGGCCCAGATCGGCAACGCCATGTCGTCCTCGTCGTCGACGGGCCCGCCGGTCCGGACCTTGGCCGAGGCTTCGGTGATCGCCATCTGCAGGACCGACGTCTTGCGCAGCTCCTCGGCGGAGGGCGGCCGCGCGTCGGCCGTGCGGCCGGGGACGACGTGCTCGACGAGCGCGTGCAGCGCGGCGTCCTTCTCGTCGGTGTCGTCGACGCGCACCGCCCGGCCGAAGATCATCACCGAGCGGTAGTTCATGGAGTGATGGAAGGCCGAGCGCGCCAGCACGAGGCCGTCGACGAGCGTGATCGTCACGCATGCCTCGATCCCGTCCGCCAGCGAACCCAGCATGTGGTTCGCGGCCGCACCGTGGAGATACAGCCGGTCGTCGATGCGGGCGTGGATGGTGGGGACGACCCACGGCCGACCCTCGATCGCGAATCCGACGTGGCACGAGAGCGCTTCGTCGATGATCGACTCGACCAGCTGCCGGTCGTAGCTCGCACGTTTGGGCAGGCGACGAACCCGGGTGCGCGCGGTCGGCTCGATCTGCATCCGCCAACCGTAGAGGCGGGCCGCGCTACGACGGGCGCATTTTCGGGCGGTTGTGCGAGAGTACCGACATGACAACGAATGGTGCCGGAAGTAGCGGTCGAGTGCGGATGGGAATCGTCGGGACGGGCAACATCGCGACGCTGAACGTGCCGGGTTATCTCGAACACGAGCAATGCGATGTCGTGGCGGTGTGTGATCCGCGGCCCGACGTTCTCGAACGGCGGATGCTGGAGTGGGGAGTGGAGCGCGGTTACACCGATCTCGACCAGCTGCTGGCCGACGACGAGATCGACGCGGTCGAGATCCTCAGCCCGACCCCACTGCACGCCGAGCACACCATTGCGGCGTTGCGCGCGGGCAAGCACGTCTCGTGCCAAAAGCCCATCGCGAACGACGTCGGCGATGCCCGGAAGATGATCGCGGCGGCGCGCGAGTCGGACCGCGTGTTCCGTGTCACCGAGAACTGTTGCTACTACCCGCCGCTCCGCAAGGCGCGCGATCTCATCCGCGACGGCGCGATCGGGACGCCGACGGTCGTGCGCATCAAGACGGTCGTCGGGCGTACGGAGTCCCGCTTCCAGGCGAACCTCGACCCCGCCGGCTACACGTGGCGTTTCAACGCGGAGAGCCCCGGCGGTCACCTCTTCGACGACGTGATGCACAAATACGCGATGGCGTTGTGGCTCGTCGACTCCGACATCCGCAGCGTGCAGTCGGTCGTCCGCCAAGGACCGTTGTTCTTCGAGTCGCCCACGGTCGCGTTGTTCGAATACGACCGCGACGATCTGCTCGGGATGATGGAGGTCTCCTACGCGCCCGACATGTTCATCGCCAGCGACTATTACGGCGCCGACGAGTTCTTCGAGATCCAGGGCACGCGCGGCTTCGTCTGGGTCACCCGCCTGTCGGGGAACCTGCACCTGAACCTCGCGCCGGTGGTGCTCTACGAGGAGGACGGCCGCCAGACCACCTTCGCCGAGATCGACTCCACCTACGACGGATCGTTCCGGCGCTCGGCGTCCGCGTTCGTCGACGCGCTGCTTGCCGGGGAGGCCCCCGACCTCGACCCCGAGGTCGCCACCCGTGCGTTGCAGCTGTGCTTCGCGGTGTATCAGGCGTCGAACGAACGCCGGCCGGTTGAGCTCTCGAGCATCGACGGTCGGGTCAGCCCGAACGGCTGGCCGCCCACCGAGGAGAAGATGCGGGGCGACGTCGAGGAGCTGTTCCGCCGCGAGGCCGCGCGCGCCGACCGGCTCGGCCCCGGGCATCCGTAGTGCGCGACCGCACGTAGAATTCTTTCATCGACACGTTGGGACGCTCTCGTGGACGCGCCCTGGTGTTCGCGCTCGTCGCGAACGCCTCGTTCCTCGCGGTCGAGGTCGCCGGCGGCTTCCTGTTCGGTTCGCTCGCACTGCTGGCTGATGCCGCGCACATGGCCACCGACGTGGTCGCGCTCGGGGTCGCGTACGCCGCGTTGCGCCTCGCCCGACGACCCCCGACCGAGCGGCACACGTTCGGCTTCGGCCGCACCGAAGTGCTCGTCGCGCAGGGCAACGGTTTGTTGCTCTTCGCCGGGGCGATCGTCGTCATCGTCGAAGCCGCCCGCCGGTTCGGCAGCACCCACGACGTCACCGCGTCGGGGGTCCTGGTCGTCGGCGCCATCGGCCTGATCATCAACGTGGTGAGCGCCCGGGCGCTCTTCCCTCACGCGCACGGCAACCTGAACATGCGCGGCGCGTTCTGGCATCTCTTCAGTGATGCTCTCGGCTCGGTCGGGGTCATTGCCGCGGGCGCGGGGATCGCGCTCTTCGGCGCCGACTGGCTCGACCCGGCGATCTCGATCGTGATCTCGGTCCTCGTGATCGCGGCCGCGTGGCAACTGCTCCGCGACGCCGGCCGGGTGCTGCTCGAGTCGGTACCCAAGAACCTCGACGTCGCGGCGGTGCGCGACGCGCTGTGCCGAGAAGCCGGCGTCGAAGCCGTTCACCACCTGCACCTCTGGACGACCGGAAGCGAACGGGCGGCGCTGTCGGCGCACGTCGTGCTCGGCGGTCCGCTGAGCCTGCACGACGCGCAGCTGCGCGCGGGGGAGTTGAAGCGAATGCTCGCGACAGAATTCGGGATCGAGCACTCGACCCTCGAAGTCGAATGTCACGCGTGCCTCGACGACGAAGCGCACGCGCACCCCGCGCACCCCGCGCACTGAATCGGAGGGTGAGAGGGATTCAGGCGTCGAGAGTTTCGAGGCGCTCGCGCATCTGGATGAGGGTGCGCGCGAGCAACCGCGAAACGTGCATCTGACTGATGCCGACTTCCTCGGCGATCTCCGTCTGCGTCTTGTCCTGGAAGAACCGCAGCTCGACGATCGTGCGTTCGCGTTCGGACAGGTCGCCGAGCACCGCGTCGAGCAACACCCGGTGTTCGGCGATGTCGAAGCCACGGTCTTCGGCGCCGAGGCGGCGTTCGATCGTGGTGGGCTCGTTGCTTTCACCGGCGCGTGTGTCGAGCGACGAGGAACGGTACGCGCCGCCCACCTCCATCGCCTCGAGCACTTCCTCCTCGGCGACACCGAGCTCGGCGGCCACCTCGGGTATACGGGGCGCGCGGGCGAGTCGTTGGGAGAGGTCGTTGATCACGTTGCCAAGGCGCAGGTGTAGTTCTTGCGGCCGGCGGGGGACCCGCACCGACCAGGTCTTGTCGCGGAAGTGGCGTTTCAACTCGCCTTCGACCGTCACCGTGGCGTACGTGGAGAACTCGAGGTTGCGGTCGGGGTCGAAGCGCTCGACCGCCTTCAGCATTCCGAGATACGCGACCTGCAAGAGGTCGTCGAACGGCTCACCGCGGTTCGCGTAGCGGCGCGCGAGATGCGAGGCCAACGACTTGTGTGCCTCGATCAGTTCGTTGCGGAGCTTCCGGTCGCCGGTTCGCCGGAACTCGACGAACTTCGCCCGGGATTCGGCGCGCTCCTGCGCGGAGAGCGCCATCTCAGTTCAGTGGCCTACGGGTGACGCACGAGAACCGGACATGACCGTCGGAGGCCCCGAGCTCGTAGTCGTCGATGACCGCCTTCAGGATCTGGGCGGTCAAGGTCTCGACGCCCACGTCGACGCCGTCGGCGATCGGGGCCTTGCCCGTGATCCGCAGCTCGGAGTCGGTCGTGAAGAAGGTGATCTCGAGGTCGCCACCCGACGCGACCTCGATCGCCATGCTCGCCAGCTCGTCGAGCGCGACGCGCAGGTTCTCGATCTCTTCGATGTCGAAGCCGAGCCGGCTCGCGAATCCGGAACCGGTCAAGCGCACGATCCGGACGTACTCGAGCGCGGCCGGGACGGTGAGACGGACGACTCCATCTTGGGGTTCTACCGCTTCCACGGCTACGACTCCACGATGAAGTGGTCGCTGAGCCCGGTGATCTCGAGCAGGCGTCGAACCGGTTCGCTCGGCGCTCGCAGCGCGAGACGGCCCCCGTCGAGCTCGGCGACGCGCCGCTGTGCGGTGAGGATCGCGCGCAGGCCCGAGGAATCGAGGAAGCGCGTGCCGGAGAGATCGAGGACGAGGTCGGAGACCTTGTCGGACAGCAACCCCGAAATCTCCTCCTCGAGGCCGGGCGCCGAATACGCATCGAGCTCACCCGTGACGGTCACGATCGCGCGGGCACCCGCCCGGTCGGTCGCCAACGTCAATTCCGGACCGATCGCCTGTTCTTCCATGCCCGTCTCCCTTGCCCGTTGCCCGTACCGCAGTCCCGTCGGTCGCTGGAAGTTACCGCGTCGTCCGGTGCGTCAAACCTGCTCCCGGACCACATCGTGCGGATCCTTGTCGGTCCGGATGCCCAAGAACGTGGGGTGGCGGATGTTGCCTGCCGAGGTCCATTCCGTAAAGCGAACCTCCACCACGAGTGTCGGTTCGACGAATTGCACCCCTTTGGGGACGCGGCCGGCGCCGAAGGGACTGGAGGGGCGCGCGGTCTTCGCGAAGTGCTTCTCGAGCTCGGCGATCACCGCTCCGGTGAGGCCGCTGCCGGCCTTGCCCGCGTAGTGCAAGGTGTCGCCTTCGTAGTAACCGACGAGCAGTGATCCGATGCTGCCCGTGCGGCCCTTTTCGCCGGGCTGCCATCCGCCGACGACGAACTCCTGGCGGAGCTGGTTCTTCACCTTGACCCAGGCCGGTGATCGGCGACCCGCCTCGTAGCGCGAGTCGAGCCGCTTCGCGACCACGCCCTCGAGGCCGAACTGCTTGCTCACCTCGATGATCGTCGTGCCGGCGCCTTCCTCGTTGGGCGGGGTCTGCCACGACACGCCGTTGAGGTCGAGATCGCGCAGGCGCGCGCGCCGTTCGGTGTAGGCCAGGTCCATCGTCGAATGGCCGTCGAGCCAGAGCACGTCGAACAACACGTACGTCACGGGGACCTCGCCGACGAGCCGCCGGATCGTGGAGTCGCTCTCAACGTGCATGCGACGCTGCAGCAGCTCGAAGCTCGGGCGACCGGATTCGTCGAATGCCACGATCTCTCCGTCGAGCACCATGTCGCGCGTGCCGAGTGCTTCGCCGAGCCGCCGCAGCTCGGGATAGCGCCGGGTCACATCGTTGCCGTTGCGACTGACCAGGCGTAGGCGGCCGCCGTCGACGTACCCGAGCGCGCGGACTCCGTCCCACTTCAGCTCGAACGCCCAGCCCGGATTCGTCGGCGCCGCGTCCCTGAGGGTCGCGAGCATCGGCTTGAGATCGTTGGGCGGCGCTTGGCGCTCCGGATCCTCGGGCGGGTCCATCCGGTGAATCATCCACTGGTTGCCGCGCGTGCGGAACAAGACGTACTTGCCGCGGACGCGCTCGCCGTGGAAGGTGATCATCACCTCTTTCTCGCTCCACTTGTGCGTCTCGTACGTCCCCGAGTCCCAGACCCCCATCGAGCCGCCGCCGTACTCGCCGGCCGGGATCACGCCCTGGAACGTCAGGTATTCGAGCGGGTGGTCCTCGGTCTGCACCGCGAGGTGGTTGCGCTTCGGATCGGCGGGGATGCCCTTCGGGACGGCCCACGACGCGAGCACGCCGTCGCGCTCGAGCCGAAGGTCCCAGTGCAGCGCACGCGCGTGATGCTCCTGGACGACGAAGCGCGGCTCGGCGGGCTCCGCTTTGGCCTTCGCGGGCCGCGCGGAAGGTTCGGGGGTCGCGTCGAAGTCGCGCTTGGCTTCGTACTCGGCGAGCTGACGTTTGCGCGCCATGACCGAAACGGTAGCGAGAGGCAGTCCGGGGGGAACGTCGAGGCCGGGCGGCGATCCTCGACGTTCCCGAACCGGTGCTGCAGGGAGTCCGAGCGCACCGTGCGGGGGGGCGGTGCCCGCGGACTCGAAGGCGTGGGTACCCGAGGACCAAACCGCCTAAACCAGAAACTCTCGAAAAGTTCTCCCGCGAATCCCTACTGGACTTGTCGGGAATGGAGTCTTACCGTGAACACGACCCGATCGGGCGCACCAACCAGTCCGGCGAACCAGTCCGGCGAGCCAGTCTGGCGAACCAGTCCAGGCGCGGCCGTCCGATCGCCCGCCGCGAACCGATCAGCCCGCCGAACCGAAGGATTGGCATGTCGAACCAAGCTTGGGGTCTCGAGACCCGTCTCGTTCACGCCGGCGGAGACCCGGATGCCGCTACCGGCGCCCGGGTGACGCCCATCTACCAAACGTCGTCGTACGTCTTCCGCGACACCGAGCACGCCGCCGCGCTCTTCGGGCTCCAGGAGCTCGGGATGATCTACACGCGGATCATGAACCCGACCCAGGACGCCTTCGAGCAGCGCATGACCTCACTCGAAGGCGGCGTCGGCTCGCTCGCGCTGGCGAGCGGGCAGGCGGCCCAGACCATCGCGCTCTTGAACCTGGCCGAGAACGGCGGACACATCGTCTCCAGTGCGTCGCTCTACGGCGGCACGTACAACCAGCTCCACTACACGTTCCCGAAGCTCGGCATCGAGGTGACGTTCGTCGACGATCCCGACGACCTCGGCGCGTGGGAGACGGCGATCCGCCCGAACACTAAGGCGTTCTACGGCGAGAGCATCGGCAATCCGAAGGGCGACATCTTCGACTTCGACGGCATCTCGAAGATCGCGCACGACAACAAGATCCCGCTCGTCATCGACAACACGCTGGCGAGCCCGGCGTTGTTGCAACCATTGCGCCACGGCGCCGATGTCGTCGTGCACAGCGCGACGAAATTCATCGGCGGGCACGGCACGTCGATCGGTGGCGTCATCGTCGACGGCGGATCGTTCGACTACCCCGGTAGCGGCCGCTTCCCCGGCTTCACCGAGCCCGACCCGAGCTACCACGGCCTCGTGTTCGCCGAACTGCCGCCCGAGCTGCGCCCGGCGATGTTCGTGCTGAAATGCCGTCTGCAGTACCTGCGCGACATCGGCGCGGCCATCGCGCCGTTCAACTCGTTCCTCTTCCTGCAGGGCTTGCAGACGTTGAGCCTGCGCATGGAGCGTCATTCGCAGAACGCGCTCGCCGTCGCGCAGTGGCTCGAAGAGCGCGACGAGGTGGAGTGGGTCGCGTACCCGGGGCTGAAGTCGAGCAAGTGGAACGCGCGCGCCGACAAGTACCTGCCCAACGGGAAGGGCGCGATCGTCGCGTTCGAGCTGAAGGGTGGTGTCGACGCGGGCCGGAAGTTCATCGACAGCCTCGAGTTGTTCAGCCATCTCGCGAACGTCGGCGATGTCCGCAGCCTGGCTATTCATCCGGCGAGCACCACCCACAGCCAACTCGAGCCCGGCGAACAGTTGACCACCGGTGTCACGCCCGGCCTCGTCCGCCTCTCGGTCGGGATCGAGACCCTCGACGACATCCTCGCCGACCTCGACGCGGGGTTGCGCGCCGCCAAGTCGTCGTGACGTCTTGACCGATGCGGTGAAACGGTGACCGAGGCCGCGCCCGACGCACCGCCGGTCACGGGCGCGTGGCGTCCGGGCGATCCGCCCGGGCGCCGGAACTTCACGACGCTGTTCGACGACCGCCCGCTCGCACTCCGCGCCGGTGGTTCGCTGCCGGCGGTCGAGGTCGCGTACGAGACGTGGGGGAACCTCAACGGCGACGCGTCGAACGCGGTCCTGCTGCTGCACGCGTTGACGCTCGACAGCCATGCCGCCGGTTCGGCCGAGACCGGGCACGCGCAGCTCGGCTGGTGGAACCCGATCATCGGTCCCGGCCGGGCGATCGACACCGATCGGTTCTTCGTCGTGTGCCCCAACGTGCTCGGTGGTTGCCAGGGCACGACCGGACCCGCCTCGATCGACCCGACGACCGGTCATGCATACGGATCTCGGTTCCCGGTGACCACCATTCGCGATCAGGTCGACGTGGAGGGCGCGCTCGCGGATCGCCTCGGCATCGCGTGCTGGTACGCGGTCGTGGGTGGGTCGATGGGCGGACAACGGGCGATCGAGTGGGCGGTGAAGTTCCCGGAACGGGTGCCGCGCGCGGTGGTGATCGCGTCGGGCGCGGCCGCGACCGCCGAACAGATCGCGTTGTGCTCGTTGCAGATCCGGGCGATCGAGGCCGACCCCCACTTCCACGGTGGCGACTACTACTCGTCGGCGGAGGGTCCGTGGCGCGGCCTTTCGATCGCCCGCGGCATCGGGCAGGTGTCGTACCGCTCCGAGCCCGAGCTTGCTCAACGCTTCAACCGTGGTCACCAGAACGACGAGCATCCGTTCGAGGGCGGTCAGTACACGGTCGAGTCCTACCTGGAGTACCACGGCGAGAAGCTCGCACACCGGTTCGATGCCAACAGCTACATCGTGTTGTCGCGGGCGATGAATCATCACGACGTCGGCCGCGGTCGCGGCGGGGTGGCGAGCGCACTGGGCCGCGTGACGGCGGAATGCACCATTGCCGGCATCTCGAGCGATCGCCTCTACCCGCTCCGGCTGCAGCACGAGCTGGCCGATCTCATCCCTCGGAACAAGGGCGTCGAGGTCGTGCAGTCGATCGGCGGCCACGACGGCTTCCTCACCGAGCACGAGGCGATCGGCGACATCGTCGCCGGCGTGCTGGTGTGACGAAAAACCCCTTCTCGGGCAGCCGGAACGTCACGATGTATAGGGATGGGCCCGAATAGGGTTGCGACGATGCCCGACACCGACGACGACATCCGTCAGTCGTCCAATCGGCGCACCGCGTTCCGCCTGCCGACCGCGTTCGACGTTCGAGTGCATTGCGCGGGCGCCCCGAAGGGGACCGAGGGTTGGCAACGGGCCGACCGCGGTGCGGCGCGCGTTCTCACCACCGTCACCGAGGACATCTCCGCGGGCGGGATTCGTTTCCGCGCGCCGGCCGTCCTTTCGAGTGGAACCGTCGTGACCGTGTCGTTCGCTCTCGACGACGTCCCGATCGAGGCCGAGGGCGTGGTCGCGCACGTCAGCTCGGACGAGTTCGGCGCCGGGATCGGCATCTCGTTCACTGGCGTCGACGGCGCCACCACCTCGCGTCTCGTGCGTTTCATCACGTCGCGCGAACGACTACGACTCCCGACCGTCGCGATCATGTACTCGATCGCTTGCCTGCCCGACCGCCCGCCGACCGGCAAGGAGCACGCCGAGCTCGAAGGCGCGACCGAGGAATGCTCACCGGCGTTCGTCCGTGTGCTGGTGTCGCGTGCGGTCGAGCCGGGCTCGCACCTCGTCGTCGCCGTGAACATCGGCCGGACGGAGATGAGGCTCTCGGGACGCGTCGTCAGCTGCCGGCGCGCCGATCAGCTCTGGCGCACCGAGGTCGAGCTCGACGATCTCGGAGGAACGCCCGCGACCCAGTGGCGCGACGTAGTGGTGCGCATCCGCGACGCGTCGCGCTAGTTCGGCGTCGCGCTAGTTGCGTTCCCAGACCTTCGGGGCCCGGCCCTTGCCCGAGTGCTTCGGGTCGTCGATCGGGTCGGTCACGGTTCCCGCCGCCGCGAGCTCGTCGAGAACCTTGCGCACTGTCGCCGGTGATCCGCCGGCCTCCCGCATCACTTCGTTGACGGTCAACCACGTGCCGGGGGCCTTGGCCGCGATGGCGTCGGCCAGATCCTTGACGCTGACGCGCGCCGCCCGCTTCGACGCGGTCGTCGCGCGGGGCGCACCGCTCCCACCGGCGCCGAATACCGCTTCGAGAACGCGCCGGGAAACGCCGAGCGCGGCGAAATCCTCGCGTCCGTAGCCGTTGATCTTTGCCCACACTTTTCCGTATTTGACGAATCCGTCTTCGGCATCGTCACCGATAACGATGTTCGCCACCCGTTCGCGCTCTGCCTTGATTGCTGCGAGCTTGGCGAGCGGGTCGGTAATGCCTTTGGTCGCTGTCTCGAAGTCGGGCTTCGGACGGGCCTGGCGCCCGCGGGGCTTGGGATTTCCCAGGGTGGCGAGGTATGCCTTGACGGCTTGCTCTGCTTCTTCGGAAGCGGTGACTCGGATTTCGCTCTTTGCCGTTACTTTGGTCGCCATTCTGCTCGCCATTCTCCCGACCTTGCGGGCGTCGCCGATTTTCGAGATTTACAATTGCGGAACGGCCGCCAGTTGTAGCACAAGGCCCCGGAATGCCTTGTTGGCAATAGCGTAGAACCCACGGAGTCGCGGCCGTTTGCCGAAATCAGTGCAGTTCGACCGCGCGCAGATCGACGTCGGGAAGCGGCGCGACCACGACCCGGTTACGGCCGGCCGATCGGGCGTCGAGGAGCGCACGGTCGGCGATCGCGACGATCTCCTCGAACTCGGTGGCGTACGCGGTGGACGCCACTCCGCACGTCATGGTGAACGACGGGACTCGGCCGGTGGCGAGCGCGAGGACGAGTCGTTCGCGGACCCGCTCCAACACGCCGACCGCGACCTCGGTGGAGGCGTCGGGCAGCACGATGAGGAAGTCCTCGTCGCCGGAGCGGCCCGCGATGTCGTTGGGGCGCACCGCGTCGCGCAGGACGCGAGAGAAGAGGCGCATCGCCTGGTCGCCGGCCTCGTGGCCGTGCGTGTCCTTCAGCGATTGAAAATGGTCGATGCTCGCCGAGCCGACTGCGTACGGGAGCCCGTCGGCGGTGAGGTCGCGCACGCGGTTCTCGAGGCTGCGTCGATTCAACAATCCGGTGAGCGGATCGGTGTTGGCCTGCGCCTCGGACGATGCGAACGCGCGCAGCATCGCGATGCGATCCGTTCCCCGCCGTGACGTGAACTGCAGCGTCGCGACGTCGGCGCCCGCGGGCAGGACGCGATCGGGACCTACCGCGTGCATGACGCCGACGGTTCGGCCCGCGATGCTGACCGGGAAGCACGCGGCGGAGCACGCCTTCGATGACCGGTGCTTCAGGTGCGGGCACGCGTCGAGGGCGTCACTACTCGGGAACAACAACGCCTGTCCGCCGGTCGCGGCGGGACAGTCCACCGGTGAGACCACGCCGCAGCCTTGGAAATCGCCGGCGTTCGTACATGCACGCCGGAAGTGCGCGTGACTCGACTCGGCGATGAGCATCTCGACGTTCAGGCGGGGCGCGGAGTCCTTCAGCGACGCCCCGAGGATGTCGTAGACCGCGGATTCGCTCGCGGTCATGTCCAACGCCTTCTGCAGCCGCACCTCGTACGACTGGCGTTGCGCCTCGCGTCGCCGGGCGCGTTCGCGGCGTCCCGCGCGCAGGCCGAAGATGAGAGCCGAGCCCACGACGAGCGCCAAGTCGAACGCGACACCGACGAGGAGCAATGTGTGACCCCAGCTGAGGTGACCCAGCGCGTCGGTCGTGTGCGCGGTCGTGACATCGCGAGAAAGTGATTGCCCGAGCGCCGTCGTCGTCGTCCAGACCCGCTCCAGCGCGACGCGTTCGGCTGCGACGATCCTGATCCGGGTCGTTGCATCGACGACGTTGCCCGCCGCGATGGGCGTCAGATCCACGATCGACGCGTCGAGGGCCTTCATGTTCGCGGCGACGGTGTCCGCGTCGAGCGGCATTCCGATGCGTCTCAAACCGGCGGAGAGCGAAGCGCCCCGGGTGGTTTGCGCCTGCACGAGCTGCACGCCCTGGGCCAGGTCGGTCGTTGACGGTCGCGTACCGGGCGCGAGCAGATCGACGTGGGCTTCGATGTAGAGCTGCCAGTTCACGACGCTCGTGCGCAGATCGACGAGCTGTTGTTGTACCGGGATGCTCTCGCTCGTCACCCGGCGGAGCTCGTCGCGCGCGGCCGTCAACGGATGCAGGATTACGAGCGCCGCAAGCACTATCGCGACCGTCGCGACCGCTCCCGTCGCGAACACCCAGCGGCGAGTCTGGTCGAGGCCCTGCCAACCCTCGTGGATCGTGGGCCCTTCTTCGATCAACCCGGGGTGGGTCAACGTGCCCATCGTCCCGCGGTGGCCGATCGAGGCGTACCTCCTCGAGCCCGCCTTCTTCGCGGCGCCGTCCGGCCCGGCGAGGGGAGGTGTGTGCATAGCGGGTTGTGTCGACTGTGGCTGCCGGGGCGTCACGGCACCGTGACGCCCCGGCTACGCCTCAGAATGCGCCTGCGCTGGCTACCAACGCTGCGGGTCGGCGAGCACGCCGAGCGCGGTCTTGCCGACGATCTCGTGCACGAGCGCCGAGTTCGCGGGGTGGAAGCCTCCGCACCGGACGTCGCGGTACAAGCGCTCGAGCTCGTTGGAACGGAACATGCCCGTGCCGCCCGAGACCTCCATCGCGACGTCGACGACCCGCTTCGCCGCTTCCACCGCGTGGTACTTCGTCGCGACGAGCTTGGCCGGCCACAAGCCGCCGTGGTCGACGCCGTTCGACCAGTCGTCGGCCGTCTTCTCGACGTGCGGCGTCGCCCCTTCGATCGCGAGCGACATCTCGGCGACCGCGTGCTGAAGCATCGGCTGGTGGGCGAGAGTCGCGCCGCCGAGCGCGATCGACGTCCGCTTCTGCAGCCCGGCCACGGCCAGGTCCATCGCGCGGCGCGCGATGCCGAGGTAGATGCTCGCGAAGGTCGGTTGCGCCCACGCGAAGATGCCGAGGACGAACATGTCGGCGCCCGCGAAGCCCGCGGGGACGACCCGGGCGATGTACTTGTCGGGCACGAACGCGCCGTCGAGCAACGTGTCGTCGCTGCGCGTCGCCCGCATACCCATCGTGTCCCACGTCTCGTTGATGACGTAGCCCTCGGTCGAACGGGGCATGAACGCGTGCACGATCTTCGGGTTGTCGGGATCGGTCGTGTCCATCGCGTGGATCCCGAGCCGCGTCCACACCGGGCTCAACGAGCCGAACACCTTGTGGCCGGTGAACCGGTAGCCACCCTTCACGGGCTCGGCTTGGGCGGTCGACAAGAGCACCGGCAGGTCGTTGCCGGCTTCACCGTGACCGGCCGCGAACACCTCGCCCGCGGCGGCCTCTTCGAGGATCCACGTGAGGGAGCGATCGCCGCTGCGGTAGAGGTCGGCGGCGATGCCGGTCCAGTAGACGTGCATGTTCGTGGCCAGCGCGGTCGCGGGCGCGTGGTACGCGAGCCGTCCCGTCTCGCGGCACACCTCGGCGAGCGACAAGCCGAGACCGCCGAGCTCGACCGGCACCGCCATCAGGAGGTACCCGGCCGCCCGGAGCTCCTCGAAGTCCTCGAAGAAGAAGCGGTTGTCGCGGTCGTACTCGGGGGCGCGGCGGGCGCAACGGTCGAGGATGTCCTGCGTGAGCACATCGGGGTTGGTGATGACAGTCATGGCCGGTTCCTTTCGTTTGCCGGGAATACGGCACCCGATCGAACGGGCACTCGTAGGGTCGACGGTAAGGACTGGGGCCCGCCGGCGGATCCGTGCGGCTACGTATATCGACTACGGAGCCGCGGGCTCCGCGAAACGGTCGGCGATGCGGACGAGCTCGACGCGCGAGCGAATCCCGAGCTTGGCGTAGGCGTTCGTCAGATGCGTCTCGACGGTCCGCCGCCCGATGAACAGGCGTTCACCGATCTCTCGCGTGGCCAGACCCTCGATCGCGAGCTTCACGACGTCGAGCTCGCGCGACGTCAGGGCGCCCGGTCCGGAGGTCGCCGTGCGGGCGCGCTTGCCTCGCGGTCCGAGGCGGTCGAGGAGCTGGAGACACGCGTCGCGGCGGAAACCCGCGTCGCACGCCGCGAACACCGCGGTGGCCTCGGTCCAGCGTTCGATCGCGGCCGGGTTGTCGGTCCCGGCGAGCGCGCGTCCCGCGATCACGAGTGCGCGTGCGTGATGGAGGTTCCACCCGCAGCGGCGGAGCACCGCCGCGGCATCGTCGATCGCGTCGATGTCGACGATCGCGCCCGAGCAAAGACCCACAGCTGCTCGAGTCACGGTCTCCAGCGCGGCGAGCGGCGCACCGTCGGGCGGGAAACGATCCAAGCGGTCGAGACCGGCGGCGACGATCGCGGCCGAATCGGTATCGGACGCCTCGAGTGCGACCTGCGCCAGATCGAAGAGTGCGAGCCGCGCGTTCAGGTGGGCGCCGGTGTCGACCATGCGCTGCGTCGCCGCCGTCAGGTGTTGCGCGGCGGCGGCGAGGTCGGCGCGAGTCCACTCCCGCACTCCGAAGGCCCATACGGCCAGATCGCTGTGCCACCACCAGTCGCCGCTCCGGGTCGATCCGAGCAGTTGGTGCAGCGTGCTCGTCCGCTCGGCGCTGCCGAGCTCGGCGGCCGCGATCAACGCAATCGACACACCGAACATCCGGCGCTGGCTCAACTCCGTGGCGCCCATGCCCGCCGACTGCCGCATCGCCCCGACGGCGTCGGGAAGTTCGCCGGCGAGCCAATGGACGCCGGCCGCGAAGTCGGGCAGCAGTGTGTCGAGGTACGCGGAGTTGGCGGCGACGCCGTCGGCGAGCGCGGATCGTGCCTCGGGGATTCGGCCGAGGAGCGCGAGCGCGTAGGCCTCCTGGGCGAGCAGGTACGTGATGCGGTACGGACGGCTCTCCTGGCGCGCGAGCGCGATCCCGCGCTGGATCGTCTCCAGGGATTCCGACAGTCGGCCCTGCACCAGTAGCGCCCAACAGAGTGAGCACAGAGCCTGGAGCATGACCGGGCCGTCGTCGAGCGCCTCGGCGTCCGCGAGCACGTCCCGGGCAATGCGCTCGTGCGCGTCGAGGTCGCCGCCGATGGCGAGGAGATATCCCATCTCGTTCGTCGCCAGCAATGCCCGGCGGGTCTCGCCCGCGGCCTCGAAGAGACCATGCGCGTCGTTCACGAGCGCGATCGCGGCGTCGGTGTCGCCGCCACCCCACGCGAGGAAGCTCGCGAGATGGATCTTCACCGCGGCCCGGCGAACACGGTCGTCGGAGGCCTCGGCCAACTGCTCGATCGTGCGCATCGCGCGTACGGCGACCGACGACGCCGCGTCGAGCCGGTGCTCGAGGACCCACTCGGCCTGCCAGTCCATGCTGTCGAACACGTCGAGCCAGCGCCGGTCTCCCTGCGGCAGCATCTCGAGGAGCGCCGACAGCAAGCCGATCGACTCGCGATGGTGTTCCAGCGCGTCGGCCTGGCGCAGCGCGCCGCACAACGCGGCGACCGCCTCGGGATCGCCGCTGCTCGACGAACGCACGAAGTGCTGCGCGGCCGCGCCGAGGCGGCCCGACTGCACGAGCGACCGGGCCGCGTGCCGGTGCAACGCGCGGCGCCGCGCCGCGCCGATCCCCTCGTAGATCGCTTCTTGGAACAGCGGGTGCACGATCTCGTAGAGCACTTCGCGACCGAGGTCGTCTTCGTGCACGAGCCGTAGCCGCACGAGCTCGCGGAGTGCCTCGCCGAGCGAGTCGAGATCGCGATCGGAGATGTGTTCGAGATCGCCCAGCTCTACGCGGTATCCGAGCACTGCGACGAGCTCGAGTGTGGCCCGCTCGACGGGACCGAGCGACTTGAGTCGGGCCGTCACGCGCTCGGCGAGGTCTTCCGGAAGCGAATGCAGGCGCGGGTCCGCGGGATCGCCGCCCTCGTCGAGCAGCGCGCGGAGCAGACCGATCGCGAACAGCGGGCTGCCCTGAGAACGTTCCATCAGCCACGCGATGAGTTTCGGACCTACCGAGTCGGCCGCGATGAAACCGCGCGCGAGGTCCGCGACGTCGTCGCGCTTCAGCGCCTCGACTGAGAATCGGCGCAACACGCCCTCTTGCTCGAGTGCGAGGAGCACCTCGCGGCCGACACGACTCTCGGCGAGCTCCACGGGCCGGGCGGCGAGCACGATGAGGATCGGCCGATCGGCGAGGTTGCGCGTGAGGTAGTTCAACGCTTCCCACGACGAACCGTCGGCGAGGTGCACGTCGTCGAGGATGATCAGGAGAGGCGCCGACTCCGACAGGCGCGCGAGGAGGTTGGCGAGCGCGGCGAGCTGGCGCACGAGGGGCGGCGGCGCGGTTACGGTCGACGGGTTCGTCGCCGCGACGCTGGGCAGCAGCGCGGCAAGATCTTCCACGCCCGCTCCGCACAGCTCGGCGATCGCGCCGGGTTCGAGCGACCGCAGATGTTGCTCGAGCGCTTCCACCCACAAGCCGAGTGACGCCGTCGCTCCGAGCGGATACGCGCGCGCCGTGAGGCAGAGCGCACTGTTCTCGCGACTGCGTGCGAGCTCACCGGCGAGCCGCGTCTTGCCCAGTCCGCCGTCACCCACCAGCAGCACTGCGCGCAGCTCGCCGCGTTCGACACGCGCGTACTCCGCCTCGAGCTCGGCGATCTCCTCGGCACGACCGACAAGTGCGAGCCGGCGCGGATCGAGCGGTGTCGCCGAGGACGGCGCGGGTACGCGCTGCTCCCACGCGACCTCGTAGACGTCGACCGGTTCGCCGAGTCCCTTCAACGTGCGCCGACCGAGCGGACGGAACTCCACCGTGCCGCGCCCGCCGACGAGGTTGCGCACGAGGTCGGACGCGAGAACCTGGCTCGGGCCCGCCGCGTCGCACAGTCGACGCGCGATCACGACAGGTCGGCCGAAGTAGTCGCCTTCGTCGCGGATCGGCTCGCCGACGTGCAACCCGACGCGGACGCGGCCGTCGTGTGATCCGTCATCGAGGGTGGACGCGACGCGCGCCTGGATCGCGGCCGCAGCCGCGACCGCCTCGACCGCACTTGCGAACACGATCATCAGGCCGTCGCCGAGCGACTTCACGGTGCGGCCGCCGTGGGTCGCGGCCGCGTCGCGGACGAGCCGGAAATGGGCACGCCGAAGCTCCTCGGCGCGGTCGTCGCCGATGCGCTCCATCGTCTCGGTCGAGGCCACCAGGTCGGTGAACAAGATCGTGACGACCGTGCTGCCCTGGTCGATATCGAGCTCGCGGTCGGCCGGTGGCGACATACCCGCTTCCCCCGCTCCGTCGACGTGCGATCGCACGCCCGCTACAGCCTGCCGCGATTACGTGTCCGGCGCATCCGTAATCACCACGAACCCGTGCGTGCACACCACGAGTACGCCCGGAGGAGTCGATTCGGTTCGCCGCTCCCCGTTAGTTTTCGGGCCGTGTACGACTGGTCCACCATCGCCTCGCTCTCGACCGCGGCCGGGACACTCGTGCTCGCGGTGGCCACGTTCGCCTCGGTGCGGTCGGCGAATCGCGCGGCGCGCGCGGCCGAGACCTCGATGCTCGCCGGGCTCCGCCCGCTCCTCGTGCCGTCCCGACTCGACGAGCCCGACGAAAAGGTCGGGTTCATGGACGACCACTGGGTGCGCGTCCCGGGCGGACGCGCAGTGGTCGAGGCGACCGACGAGGTCATCTATCTGACGATGTCGTTGCGCAACGTCGGGCGCGGGATCGCGATCCTCGATCGCTGGTCGCTGATACCCGAGCGCGTCATGGGCGACACGGATCACGCCGACCCCGACCACTTCCGGCGGCTTACCCGAGACATTTACATCCCGGCGTTGGACCGGGGCTTCTGGCAGGGCGCGTTGCGCGACCCGAGCGATCCACTGTTCGCGCCGACCCGGGCCGCGATCGAGTCGCGCAGCCCGCTCACGCTCGACCTCCTCTACGGCGACTACGAGGGAGGCCAGCGAATGATCAGCCGCTTCGCCATCCTGGCGGCGCCCTCAGGCGACGCCTGGTTGGTCTCGAATGCTCGCCACTGGAGTCTCGACCATCCGGACCCTCGCTGATCTATCGGCGCTATCGGCGACGCGCCCGTGCTCGCCGGAGACGCCGATACCGCCGCTTCAGCCAGCGTCCCGGTC
>DASYJT010000391.1:0-4359 GCA_035996165.1 Acidimicrobiia bacterium | reverse complement strand
GCGCTCTTTTCGAGCGGCGGTCTCGGCAGCTCGGGTTCCGGTCATGGCGACTCCCTCACGGCGGGCGCGACGAGCGCGCCCCCGAGGCGCCCCCCAACCCGGACCGGACCATAACCCGAACCTAGAACGTGTTGCAGGTGTGACCGGGGGCTTCCTACGATCGGGGCATGCGCACTCAGCTCGCCCGGGACATGGGCCTCGAATTCCCGATCTTCGCCTTCAGCCACTGCCGCGACGTGGTGGCCGCCGTCAGCCGGGCGGGCGGGATGGGCGTCCTGGGTGCCCTCTACTTCACCCCCGAGGAGCTCGAGATCGAGTTGAAGTGGATCGACGAACACGTCGACGGCAAGCCGTACGGCGTCGACCTCGTGATGCCGGCCAAGGTGCAGCTGCCCGAGGGTGTGAATGCCGACGAGCTCGAAGGTCAGCTCGAGGAGATGATCAGCCAGGAGCACCGCGACTGGGTGGAGAAGGTGCTCGCCGAGCACGGTGTGCCGCCGCTGCCCAAGGACTCGGCCGGTGGTCACCACCTCCTCGGCTGGACCGACGCCACCGCGCGTCCGCAGATCGACATCGCGTTCCAGCATTCGCCGGCGCTGCTCGTCAACGCGCTCGGTCCGCCGCCGAAGGATGTCGTCGACGCCGCGCACGAGCGGGGGATCAAGGTGGCGGCGCTCGCCAGCAGCCCGCGGCACGCGCACAAGCACGTCGACATCGGCGTCGACATCGTGGTCGCCCAGGGAACCGAGGCCGGTGGGCACACAGGCGAGATCAGCTCCGTGGTGCTGTGGCCGCAGGTGATCGAGGAGATCGCGCCGACCCCGGTGCTCGCGGCGGGCGGGATCGCGCACGGATCTCAGGTCGCGGCCGCGCTCGCGATGGGAGCCCAGGGTGTGTGGACGGGTTCGATCTGGCTGACCGTCGCCGAGAGCGACATGACGCCGCTCGTCATCGAGAAGCTGCTCGCGGCCGACTCGACTCAGACCGTCAGGTCGCGGGCGTTGTCGGGCAAGCCGGCGCGCCAGCTCCGCACCGAGTGGACCGACGCGTGGGATCGTCCCGACTGCCCCGGTTACCTGCCGATGCCGCTTCAGTACATGCTCGTCGCCGACGTCATGGAACGCGTTGGTCGCGCGCAGAACCGCGAGCTCACCGGGATGCCCGTGGGTCAGGTCGTCGGGATGATGGACCGCGTCCGCTCGTCGCGCGACGTCATCCGCCGCCTCGTCGAGGAGTACGTCGAAGCCGTCGACCGGCTCGACGCACTGAACGGCTAGAGGGCGTTGGTCACGGCCTCGGCGAACCGGGCGGGCGACTCGATCATCGGATAGTGGCCGACGCCGTCGAGGATCGTGACGTGCGCGTCGGGGCGGGAGCGGGTGAGCTCGTCGGTCATCGCCACGACCGCGATCGGGTCGTCGGCGCCCCAGACGACCGCGAGCGGCGACGGATGCAGCTCGATCGCCCCGGTGAACCGTCGTTCTTCGGCGCGGCGATCCTCGATGTAGCGGATCGTGCGCGGGAGCAGCTGGTTGCCTTCGTTGCGCTCCGCGAGGAGCCACTGCGCGTCGAGCTCGTCGTCGTCGACCGCGCTCTTCGGCGAGAAGGTGCCGGCGAGGCCGGCTTTGAACCCGTCGGCCCCGACGAGATCGGTCCGCGCGTCGTCGAGTGACAACAGGAGTTCCTGGCCGGTCGTGAGGTGCGCCATGTCGATGTAGATGCTGCCGTTGGTGAGCACGCGGCGGGAGACCGCGAACGGCAGCGTTCCCTCGAGGCTGCGCGCGAGCAGTTCGCCGCCGACGGTGTCGCCCATGTCGTGCGTGAGCAGCGCGACTGACGACAGGCCGAGGTTCCAGGCGACCGCTTCGACCACGTCGGCCTGGAGGCGCATGCTGTAGCGGAGGTCGGGCTTGTCGGAGAGGCCGAACCCGAGGAAGTCGATCGCAACCACCCGGCGACGCGCGCGCAGCGCGTCGAGCACGTGGCGCCAGTCGAACGACGACGACGGGAAGCCGTGCAGCACCAGTAGGGGATCGAGTCCCTCGTCGGCCAGCGCCGGCACGTCGAGCACCCACACGGACTTGCCGTGGACGGTCAGGCGATTGCCCCGCGCCTCCCACTCGAGCACATCGTCGACCGCACTCATACCAGTTGTCCCCCCGGACTCGTTCCCCGCGCTCGCACCCGGCACTTCATTCCAACGTGGCGTATTCGGTGCCGCGGTTGTGGGTGTGCGCGGCGCCGACCTCGGCGACCGCGGCCCCCAGATCCGACAAGAACTCCTCGACGACCGGCGCGTTGCCCGCGCTGACCGTCGCGTGCAGGCTGTCGGGCGGCGTTTGGCGATCGAGATGCCAGCGGCGGGCGCGCAACGCGTCGCCCAGGGCGAACACGTCGAGCTTTTCACTCGACAGCGCGAACACGTGCGCGTCGGGCTCGCTCAGCACGACGAGGCCCGGTGTCGAGCGCACGCCTTCGACGAGGCGCCGCGTCGCGTCGATGGTGATCTTGGTCAGCCGGCGGTAGCCGTCGATCCCGAGTCGGTGCATGACCGCCCACGCGGTCGCCATCGGGAGTCCGGGCCGGCTGCCCTGCATCCCCGGCGATGCGTAGAAACCGCCGAGCCAGTCGTCGAACACGAAGGTCTGGTAGCGGCGGAGCTCCTTCGAGCGGTGCATGAGGATCGACGCGCCCTTGGGCGCGTAGCCGAGCTTGTGCACGTCGGCGGAGATCGTCGTGACTCCGGCGACGCGGAAGTCCCACGGCGCGACGTGCTCGCCGTTGAGCTCCATGAAGGGCAGCACGAATCCGCCCATGCACGCGTCGACGTGCATCGACGCGCCGGCCTCGGCCGCGATCGCCGCGAGCTCGGGGATGGGATCGATGACGCCCTGCGGGTACTGCGGTGCGGACCCGACGACGAGCGCGGTGCGGTCGTTCACGCACGCCGCCATCGCGTCGACGTCGGCGCGGAAGTCGGCCCGCACCGGCACCTTGTGCACGCGCAGGCCGAAGTAGTGCGCGCCCTTGTGGAACGCGGCGTGCGCGCTTTCGGCCAGGACCATCTCGGGTTCGGTGACGCCCCGCTCGGTGCGCGCCCGCTCGCGCGCCGCCTTGACGGCCATCAACACGCTCTCGGTACCGCCCGAGGTCATGAAGCCGGCCGCGCCGGGTGCACCGTGGAAAAGGTGCGCGCACGCGTCGACGACCTCGGACTGGATCTCGGCCAGGCTCGGGAACGCGGCGGTATTCAGCGCGTTCTCGTGCAGGAACATCGCGGCGGCCGCTTCGGCGACCTCGCGTACTTCGTCACCACCGTCGAACACCATGCCGAACGTGCGACCGTCCTGCCAACGCGCGTCGCGGTCGCGCTTGGCGGTCAACGCGTCGAGAACGTCGGATTCCGACATCCCGTGCTCCGGAAGGGCCACGGACCGGACGCTACCGGCTCAGCCGTTCGCGTCGGGCAGGTCGGAGGCCGAGCCACCGGCCTCGCTCGACCATCCGGCGCTCGGCGCGTTCGCCGCCGCGCACGATGCAACGTGTGCCATCGTGACGTACTGCACCGTCACGGTGGCCGGCGTGAACTGACCGAACGCGCAGATGTCGTGGTTGGAAGCCGCGACCGCGATCGTCACCGTGCCCGCGTTCTCGGCGACCGATATGACCCGGGCGTCGGTCGAGGGCTGGTTGCCGGCGACCCATTGGTAGCCCGGCTGCACGCTGGCGAGCGCACCGAGGTCGGCCGCGCCGACTTGCGCGACCGCTTGCAGCGCGGTGTGCCGGGTCGACTCGGCCTGGATGCGGACGATGACGCTGAGGTCGGTGGTTAGGCCGGCAACGGGGGCCCGCGGCGCGAGGACGACGGGCGTCGCCTGCTTCGTATTCGCGGTCGACCGGATGGTGATCGCCGCGACGGCGATCGCGACCACGAAGAAGCCCACCATCGCCGCCAGCACGATCCACTTGCCGGCCTCGGAACTCGTGCCCGATGCAGATCCGGATCGGGCACGCGGGCGCGCCGCGGCCGCTTGCAACACCGCGGGCGCGAAGAACTGCTCTTCGGCCGACGGCACGGTGGCGCTGCGCGCGGCGCCGACGGGAACCGCGGGCGCGGGTGCGGTCATGAGGAGCGTCCCGCACGAACGACACGTCGGCCACATGGGCCGCACCTCTCGTTCGCACTCGGGGCACGCCTTCATCGCGACCGCCACCCCGTGGTCGGCGCGGCGCTCGCCCGGCAGTCGGTGGTGCGTAGCGTCACGAACAGCGTGCGCGCTTTCGCGGGTTCGTCGCGCGCGAACACGCAGCGCTGACTGTCGGCCGGAGTCGCGAGGGTCAGGGTCCGCGCGCCGTTGA
>DASYJT010000390.1:0-3268 GCA_035996165.1 Acidimicrobiia bacterium | reverse complement strand
ACGAGCAACTGCGCCGAGCGCTCACCGATCCGCTCGAGCGGGACGAGTCGATCGACGGTGAGTGCATACACGTCGGCCGCGTCCTCGAGGAGTCCGGCTTCGACGAACTGACGCACGCGCTCCTCACCCAGACCCTCGATGTCCATCGCGCCGCGGCTCGCCCAGTGCACCAACCGTTGCACGCGCTGCGCGGGACAGTCGACGTTCACGCAGTAACGGTTGGCCTCGCCTTCGACCCGGACGAGCGGTTGCCCGCACTCCGGACACTTCTTCGGGAACTTCCACGGCTTCGTCTTCGGTGGACGCTTCGCGAGTACGGGGCCGACGACCTCGGGGATCACGTCACCCGCCCGGCGCACGACGACGGTATCGCCGGGCCGGACATCCTTGCGGGCGACGTCGTCCTCGTTGTGCAGCGTCGCCATCCCGACGTTCGCACCACCGACGAACACCGGCTCGAGCACCGCGAACGGTGTCGCGCGCCCCGTGCGGCCGATGCTGACCATGATGTCGCGCAGGATGGTGGTCTTCTCCTCGGGCGGGAACTTGTACGCGATCGCCCAGCGCGGCGCGCGCGACGTGAAACCCATCTCCGCGCGCTGGCCCAGGTCGTCGACTTTTACGACGACCCCGTCGATCTCGTAGCCGAGTGAATGCCGGTTCGCCTCCATCCGCTCGCAGAACCCGAACACCGAGTCGATGTCGTCGAGCGCCTCGATCCGTTCGTTCACCGGGAAGCCGAGCGCGTCAAGCCACGCGAGCGTCTCTTCGTGTGTCCGCAGGCGCGGGCCGCCTTGTTGCGCGCCGAGTTGATACGTGTAGAGCGAGAGGTCGCGGGTCGCGGTGATGCCCGGGTCCTTCTGGCGCAGGCTGCCGGCTGCGGCGTTGCGCGGGCTCGTGAACAGCCGCTCCCCCGCCTCACCCTGGCGTTTGTTGAGCGCCTCGAACGCGGCGAGCGGCATGTATACCTCGCCGCGTACTTCGAGCAGGGCAGGAATGTCGCCGGCCTTGCCCTTCAGCTTCTGCGGGACGGCCTTGATCGTCCGCAGATTTTCCGTGACGTCCTCGCCGGTAACGCCATCGCCGCGGGTGGCGCCGACCGTGAACCGGCCGTCTTCGTATTGCAACGAGATCGCGAGGCCGTCGAGCTTCGGTTCGGCGACGAAACGGATCGGCTCGGTGATGATCCGCTGAATCCGTGTACCCCATGCCGACAACTCGTCGCGGGAGAACGCGTTGTCGAGCGAGAGCATCTGCACGCGATGCTTCACGGGTGCGAACGTCGACGCGGGTTGCCCACCCGGGCGTTGCGTCGGAGAATCGGCGGTGACCAGCGCGGGATACTGCGCCTCGACTTCGCGCAGCTCCCGGACCAGTGCGTCGAACTCCGCATCCGCGACCTCGGGGTCGTCGAACACGAAGTAGCGCTCGTTGTGGTAATCGATGAGCTCCCGCAACTGCGCGGCGCGATCGACGACTTCCTTCGGCGGGCGATTGGCGGACGCGCGGCTGGCCACGCCTCGAAATCTATGCGCCGACGGCGAGCTTGGTGGCCGCTGCCTGGTCGTGCACGCGGTTGCCGATCTCACGCGCGAGCAACATGGCGCGCTCGGCTTGACTCGCACCGTGTCCGGCGAGTCCGCACGCGGGCGCGACCAGCGCCTGACCGCGCAGTTGGACCGGATCGCAACCGCGTCGGGTCAATTCGCACCACGACTCGAGCAGCGCCTTCCACAGCGGCTGCGGCTGTTCGCCGACGGGCCGGTGGGTTGGGATCGCGCCCCACGCGACCCAGCCGCCGCCGTCGAGGAAACGGGACAGCGCGGTGGCGTCGTCGAGGTCGAGCGCGCCCACGTCGAAGTGGACCACCTGAGGACCCGCGTCGAGCGCGAGCCGGAGGTCGCCCTGACCGCAGACGTGCACGCCGGAAACCCCCGTGCAGGCCGCGAGCGCGGTCGACAACAGATCGGTGGCGACCTCACGATCGATCGGACCTTCAGAGCCGCGCCAGCGGACGAGGGCGGGCTCGTCGAAGAAGCAGACGAGCCCGGCGTCGGGCAGCCGCGTCGCGACGAGCTCGGCGATCGCAGCCGCCCAGGCGCGCGCGACGCGCGCGCCGAGCGGGAACGCGAGCGCGGCCTCCATACCGGCTTCGACGAACGCGACGCCGAGCGTGAGCGGACCGGAAAGCTGGACCTTCACATTCTTCGGAGGACGCGGCTGACGTTCGGCGACCTCGAGGAAGGTCAGCAGACCGGCGTGCGAGCTGTCGTCGAACAACGTCTTCAACCGACCGAGCGGGTCGACCTCGGAGGTCAGCTCGATCGTGCCGTCGTCGTGCACAACGATGCCGGGAACCGCGGCCGCCCATTGCGCGACGACACCTTCACGCGGTGAACGATTGGGCAGTTGCGGGACGGCGGGCAGTTCCGGAAGGCAGCGCAAGGTGAGCGCCGCGGCCGCGTGCGCGTCTCGATGCGGAAGGCTTCCGATCGCAGTCGCCGTCCCCGCGCTGATCGCCCCGCCGAGCAGTGTCTCGCCCATGAGTGTTCGTAGGATAGGCCGACGCCGGCACACACGACGAAGCGGAGTGCACGTTGATCTGGCTGTGGTGCGCACGCGTGATCTGGGCGCTCTTACCGGTAACGACCGGCACCGCGTTCGGAGACGCAACCCAAGGATGGTCTACCGCGCCCGCGCGTCTCGCCACAGTGTTCGCCTGGGTGCTGTGGGCACTCGGGTTGTTCGCGCTCTTCGCACCGCGCCCTTGGGGACTCACGCTCCTGCGTGTCGTCGCGCCGATGGGTGTCGCGCTCGTCGTGTTGTCGGTGAGCTCAACGAGCGCGTCGGCGGCGATTGTCGCGTTCGTCGGCAGCGGGCTAGCCGCAGTTCTCGCGCTCTCCGCGCCGGTCGCGTCGGCGACCGCGAACGCCCTCGCGTACGGCGACGAGCACCGGTTCATGTTGCGCATCCCCATGCCGCTGTTGCTCGGCCCCATACCGGTCGCCGTCGCCGTCGCCGGCCTCGGGGCCGGGAGTGGTCCCTTGCTCCTCGCCGACGGGCGTTACGCGCTTGGCGCGATCACAGCCGTCCTCGGCATACCCGTCGCCGCATTGGTGGTGCGCGCGCTGCACCCGTTGTCGTGTCGTTGGTTCGTGCTCGTTCCCGCCGGCATCGCGATCGCCGACCCGTTGACCCTGACCGAGCCGGTGCTCGTCCGGCGGGAGCACATCGCATCGTTGCGGCGCACCACCACCGCGGCGCTCCC
>DASYJT010000389.1:0-3807 GCA_035996165.1 Acidimicrobiia bacterium | reverse complement strand
GACCCTCGACGTGGTTCGGGCCGCGGGCGGAGAGATGATCTCGATGCAGCCGTGCGATCTCACCGACCCCGCCGACTGCGGGACGCTGATCGACCTGGCGGTCGGCACGTTCGGCCGCATCGACGTGCTCTTCAACCTCGCCGCCGCGTCCTACTTCAACTGGCTCGAGGACATCACCAACGAGGAGTGGGATCGCGCCCGCCGAGGTGAGGTCGACTTGTTCTTCTTCCTCACCCGCGCCGCATGGCCCCACCTGAAAAACAGCGGCGGCGTCCTCGTGAATATGGCCTCGCTCAATGCGTCGCTCAGCTTCAAGATCCTCCCTTCCCTGGCTCATACGACATCGAAGGCGGGGATCATCGGTATGACCCGTCAGCTGGCGATGGAGGGCCGCGAGCACGGGATCCGCGCCAACTCGATCTCGCCGGGCCTCATCGAAAGCAACGCGACGCTGGATCAGCTCCGCGACCCCGAGTGGGCCAGTGAGATGCTCGGCAAAACGCTCGTTGGGCGCCTCGGTAAGCCCGAGGAGGTCGCGAACGTCGCCCTGTTCCTCGCGTCCGACGAGAGCTCGTACGTAACTGGCATCGACGTCGTCGTCGACGGTGGCATGAAGGTGTGGTGACCCGCGCATGAGTGAGACAACCGTGTCCGACCTCCTGCGGCGCGTGTTTGCAACGTTCGACGCCAAAGATGTCTCGACGCTGGCCGGTTTCATGACCGACGAAGTGGAGTTGCGGCTCGGGAACGCGGACATGATCAAAGGCAAGACCGCGTTCGTCGACGCCGTGAACGGCTTCCTCGGTTCGATCGCGGGCGTGCGGCACGAGATCCGGACTGTGTACGAGGACGGCGACGCCGCGATCGTCGAGTTCGACGTGCATTACACGCGCCTTGACGGCAATGTCGTCACGATTCCCTGCTGCAACGTGTTCCGCCTACGAGGCGGACTGATCGCCGAGTATCGCAGCTACATCGACGCGTCACCCGTGTACGCCGAGGGCTGAACACAGCGGGACCGATCCTTCCCAGGACCATGAAACGACAGGAGTTCGACATGAGCGATCCGCTCGACTGGAACGCGCAAACCATCGCGGAGTTCCGAGCGAACGAGGGCAAGGTTGGCGGAAACTTCGAAGGCGCTCCGCTGGTCTTGGTGCATCACCGCGGCCGCAACACCAGGCGCGAGTACGTCAACCCGATGATGTACCTCCCGCACGACACCGACTCGGACGTCATCTACGTGTTCGCAAGCAAGGGAGGAGCACCCAGCAACCCCGACTGGTATTACAATCTGATCGCCGAGCGTGAGGGCAGTGTCGAACTCGGAACCGAGTCCTACAAGGTGATCGTCCGCGAATTGACCGGCGCCGAACGCGACCGCATCTACGCTGAGCAAGCGCAGCGTTATCCGGGCTTTGCCGAGTACGCGCGCCAAACCGCCGGAGTTCGCGTCATTCCCGTGCTCGAACTGACGCGGTCGTAGCGCACATTCCTCGCTCTCGCTCACCCATGACGAGGGAAACCCTTGTGCCGCAGCTACGAGAGTTGTAGCCATGTCATCGTGAGCGAACTGACCATGAAGAAGTCCCAACGCGAAGCGTTCCTGGCTGACCTTCACGTGGGGGTCGTGACCGTCGCGCGCGAAGAAGGGCCGCCTCTGGCGGCGCCGGTCTGGTACAGCTACGAGCCAGGTGGCGACGTCGCCTTCGTGTTCGAGTCGACGAGCGAAAAGATCAAGCTCTTCGAAGCCGCGGGACAGGCCAGCATGTGCGTCCAGAACGAGGCAATGCCCTACCAGTACGTCACCGTGGAAGGCCCGACGTTCGTCGGCGACACCGACGACGATCTCCAACGGACGCTTGCTCACCGCTACCTCGGGCCCGAGATCGGTGATCTCTACCTCGAAGCGATCGCAGACACGGTCAGTCGGGTCGCTCGTCTCACGCCGACTCGATGGCGCACCGTCGACTACGCACCATTCGTGCAGAGAGTTGCAAGCGCGTAGGCGTCGCTCCCGTCTTTGCCTAGGCAAGGGGGGTCGCCTTGGGCGCCTGGCGGCTGATCGCCGGGCGAACGCAAGGTGAAGCGCTGGTAAATTCTGGCTGACCCCGTTAGGTTCGTCCTCGTTCGATCCACAGTGAACGGGGGCCTTGTGAAGCGGACATTTTCGACTCGAATCGCGATCGCTGCGATCGCGACGGGCCTGGCCGTTGGCGCCGCAGTCGCATCCGACGCGGTAGCCGCCGTCAGGCCGACGGTCGTCGGGGCCGGCACCGTCCAGTGCACCGCGACAGGGAAGGTCAACTTCTCGTTGAAGCTCACCATGACGCCGAAGCGAGTGCGGATGACGCTCCACGGCACGTTGGCCTGCAGCCAAGGCGAGACCGGAAGGTCGGGAGTGACGATCGCCTCCGGGTCGTTCGGCGGCTCCGCGATCGGCAACGCCGTCACGTGCACGAACCCTGCGTTTGGCGCCGGTTCCGGGACGATCAATTGGGTCTCGTCCGGCGGGATCGTGAAGCCGAGCAACATGACCTGGTCGAGCGCGGCCATCACCGACGGCACGAACGTGCTGGTCGATCTGCATCATCCGGCGACTGCCCTGACGAACACCGTGGTGCTCGGCAAACCGGTCGCGCGCTCCTACTCCGGCGCGGACCTCAACATTCATATCGCCGGTGATCCCGTCGCCGGTGGTCTGTGTGGCGCCGGCGCGCTGAGCTTCCACTACACCGGCGCGGGTGGCGCATCGACGCTGTCGGTCACCCCGCCGAATCCGGGCGGGCTCCCGGTCAACCACGTGGTTGTGTTGATGCAGGAGAACCGGTCGGCCGACGACTACCTCGCGCCGCTCAACTCGCAAGGCCAGCCCGATTTCGAAGCCCAGCCGCTGACGGGGAATCCCGATCCGACGAATCCGACCGGCCCACCCATCCTGCCGTTCCACAAGACGAGCTTCTGCGAGGTCGCTGACCTCAACCACGGCTGGAGCGGTACGCACCGCGAGGTAAACGGCGGCGCGATGGACGGGTTCACGGCGCAGAACGTCACCGCCAGCGACCCGACCGGCAGCCGCGCGATGGGCTACTACGACCAGAGCGACCTGCCCTTCTACTACGGGATGTACAACACCTTCGCGACGGGCGATCGCTACTTCTCGTCGGTGCTGAGCCAGACGTACCCGAACCGTATGTACCTCTTCGCGGGGACCTCGTTCGGGCACATCGGCAACAACCCGGGCCCCTTCGTGCAACCGTCGGTGTTCGAGCTGCTCGACCAGCACTCGATCTCGTGGAAGATCTACGTGGCGCAGCCGCAATTCGGTTCGTACGCGGGCATCTTCTTCAAGTACGTGCACGACCGCGCCGCGCAGCACGTCTTCCCCATGTCGCAGTACTACGCGGATCTCGCGAACAACTCCCTTCCGGCGGTGACGTACATCGATCCGACGCAGTTCGACGTGCCGCACCACACCGAGGCCGACGAGCACCCGCCGGCCGACGTGCAGCTCGGCCAGAAGTTCGCGTCCGACGTCATGAACGGCCTCATGAACAGCTCCGCGTGGCCCACGTCGGCGCTGTTCTTCACCTACGACGAGCACGGCGGCTTCTACGACCACGTCACGCCGCCGGCCGCGCCGGCACCCGACGCGATTCCGCCGATGCTCTCGCCGACCGACGTCGTGGCCGGATTCGATCAGTACGGGGTGCGCGTGCCGGTGGCGGTCATCTCACCGTTCTCGAAGGCGCACTTCGTCTCGCACGTCGTGCACGATCACACGTCGATCCTGCGCTTCATCGAGGA
>DASYJT010000388.1:0-2274 GCA_035996165.1 Acidimicrobiia bacterium | reverse complement strand
CAACAGACGTTGCGCAAGACGATCGTCTTCGTCACGCACGACATCGACGAAGCGGTGAAGATGGGGGATCGCATCGCGATCCTGCGCGTCGGCGGTCATCTCGCGCAGTACGACCCACCCGATCGACTCCTCGCGTCACCCGCCAACGACTTCGTCGCCGACTTCGTAGGACGCGACCGCGCGCTCAAACGGCTCCGCATCACTCCGATCGACCGCGATGCGCTGTTCTCGCCGCCGACGGTCGCCGATATCGACGCGGCGAGGTCCGCGCTCGGCACGCAACCCACCGTCGTCATCGTCGCCGACGGCCGGATCTCGGTGTTGGAGCGCGGTTCGGACGCGCCCGTGGAGCTGCCGGGAGTGGCGCACGACCGACCGCTGCAGGACGCGCTCGCCCTGATGCTCGAGCGGCACACCGCCTGGGTCGCGGTGACCGAAGCCGGTCGCTATTTGGGGCTGCTCGGGATCAACGATTTCTGGACCGGCCGCGAGGGCGCCGACAAACTCACCCGCGGCTGAGTCGTCCACGCTCAGCTCACTCGCGGCTGGGTCGCCGACGCCGTAGCGTGCGGGCGTGCCGCGCGAGGAGCTCTCGTACTGCCGGATCTGCGCCGCCGCGTGCGGCATCGTCGTCACCGTCGACGGCGACCGGGTCGTGCGGGTGCGCGGCGACGATCAGCATCCGGCGTCGCGCGGATACGTGTGCTCGAAGGGTCGGGGGATCCCGGCCTGGCACCACTCTGCGCGCCGGCTCGACCATCCGCGCCTTCACGGCCGCGATGTTGGCTGGGACGAGCTGCTCGCCGATCTCGCGCCGCGAGTCGCGTCGATCATCGAGACGAACGGACCCGATGCCGTCGCGCTCTACCTCGCGACCGGGCTCGCGTACGACGCCGCCGGCCAGATCGCGGCGAGTCAATGGCTGCCGTCGATCGGCAGTCGCTCGTTCCTCACGGCGGTCACCGTCGACAACGCTCCGGTCCTCGTCGCGGCCGAGCTGGTGAGCGGTCAACCGATGCTGAACCCCGTATGGGATCCGACCGTGCCCGGTCTGGCGATATTCGTCGGCACCAATCCGGTCGTCTCCCACGGCTACGGCACTGCGCTTCCGGATCCGATTCGCTATCTCCGGGAGTACCGCGCGGCGGGCGGACGCGTGTGGGTGCTCGATCCCCGCCGCACCGAGACGGCGGCCCTCGCCGACGTACACGTTCCCGTGCGGCCGGGCGCCGATGTCGCCGTGCTCGGCGCGTTGGCGAACGCGTTGCTCGAACGGGGCGCCGACGAGCGCGAGTTGCGTGAGCACTGCGCCGCCGACCAAGTGGCCTCCCTTCGCCGAGCGCTCGCGCCGTTCACCGTCGAGCGCGCCGCGACGACCGCCGACGTCGACCCGGCGCTGGTCTCTCGGCTCGTCGACGACGTTCGCGCGCATCAGGGCCGGATCGCGATGCACTGCGGTACGGGCGTGACGATGTCGCGCGACGGCGTGATCGCGGAGTGGCTCCGCTGGGTCGTGCTCATCGCGTCCGGTTCCCTCGATCGAGCTTCCGGTATGTACTTCCACCGCGGTGTCGTGCAACGACTCCGACCGAGGAAGGCCGCGCGCGTAGCGCCCGAACTTCGCCCGCCGAAGAGCCGGCCCGAGCTACCCCGGGTCGTCGGGCAGATCCCGGCGGTCGCGCTCGCCGACGAGATCGAGGCCGGAAACATCCGCGCGCTGTTCGTCACCGGCGGCAACCCGCTCACCGCGTTCCCGCAGCCGAGCCGGCTCGAGAACGCCTTGCGCACACTCGACGTGCTCGCGGTCGTCGACGTCGCCGACAGCCGCCTCACGAAGATCGCGACCCACGTACTCCCCGCGACGGGCCAGCTCGAGCGGGCCGACATCACATTGGCGGAGCTCACCGCGCTGCGGTCCGGGATCCAGGCAACCCGCCCGGTCGTCGAGCCGGCCACCGATCGCCGGCCCGTGTGGTGGATGTTCGCCGCACTGAACCGGGCGATGGGCCGGCCGACTCCGGGTGGCCTCGATCCCGATCGCATCACCGACGAGGACTACCTGCGCGGCGCGCTCGCGGGTGCGCCGATCGACGCGGACGACGTGATCGCAGCCGGTCCGCGCGGCATCGGTCATCCCGTCGAGTACGGCTGGGTGCATGCCGAACTCCTGCCCGACGGCCGTTGGTCGATCGCGCCCGCGGCCTTGGTCGAACGCCTCGCCGCGTACGTCGACCCCGAACCCACCGCTTTCTTGCTCGCACCTCGCCGCGAGAT
>DASYJT010000387.1:0-16434 GCA_035996165.1 Acidimicrobiia bacterium | reverse complement strand
GAAGCCGGGGAGGGCGGAGGCGCCGACGGCGGAGAGCGCGATGATCCCGGTCATGAGCGCCGCCGCCGGCACGAAGGCGGCGGCCGCGAGGCGCGGGCGCATGGCCCGCTCGCGGATGGGACGTTCGACGAGGTAGTACGACGCGGCCGCGGCGACGAATGTCACCGCCAGCCGCAGCAGGTTCAGGGTGGTCGTGCCCGCGTGCACCCGCGCCGGCACGAGCCACACGTCGATCGGCCAGTGCCAGAGGTAGAGGCCGTACGAGATGCGCCCGATCCACGTGAGCGGCTTCCACGAGAGGACGCTCGAGAGCGGACCGGGCTGCAGCAATCCCGCGATCAACAGCGCGACTACGAGGGCGAACAGCGCCGAGCCGCCCTGGTAATAGTGCGCGCCGGTTCCCGACGTGATGTGGGCGGCGACGAGCACGACGACGACGGCCGGGATCGCGGCCGCGCCGAGCGCCCGCCGGGCGCGCGCTCCGGGTGACCACGCTGCCAGTAAGACCGCGAGCAACGCGCCGATCAGCAACGTATGGGCGCGCGCGTCGGTCGCGTAGTAGGCGCCCGAGGGGTCGCCGGGGTGGAACCTCAACTGCATGACGAAGATCGACGCGGCGGTGCCGATGCCGCACACCCACGCGAGCATCCGCACCGAACCGCGCCCGAGGTGCAGGCACGCGAGCACCACCAGCGGCCAGACGAGGTAGTACTGCTCCTCGATCGCGAGCGACCACATGTGCCGCAGCGGGGATGCCGCGGAGAACAGCTGGAAGTAGCCCTGCTGGTCGAAGATGAAGCGCCAGTTCGCGACATAGAAGAGGCTCGCGAACATGTCGTCGCGCACGCCGTTGCGCTCCCACGGCAGCACCGCGAAATGGGTGTACAGCGCGACGAAGACCAGCACGAGCAACAGTGCGGGGAGCAAGCGGCGGGCCCGGCGGGCCCAGAAGGCCGCGAACCGGATCGTGGAGGCGCGCCGGTACTCGACGACCAGCAACGTGGTGATCAGGAAGCCCGACAGGACGAAGAAGGTGTCGACCCCGAGGAAACCGCCCTTCGCCCACGAGTAGTTGTCGTGGTACGCGATCACGGACAGCACCGCGATCGCCCGGAGACCGTCGAGCGCAGCGTGGTAGCCGAAGTTCGTCGGCCCGGCGCCGGGCCGGGACGGGCGCGCGGGGTCGGGCTCCGGCGGCGCTTCCGGCGCGGTGCGTCCGACCGTCTCGGTGCCCCAGTTCACGGGGCAGAGGTTACGGGAGCGTGCGTGCGAGCCTCCGCGCGTGGTCCCGGCACTAGGTTTGCCCGCCGTGTCTCGCTTCGGGCGTGTGCTGCTCGTGATCGTCGCGGTCGCGTTCGGGGTCCGCGTCGCCTACGTCGCGATCGCGAAGGCCGGGCCGTGCGAGATCGTCGTCCACGGCAAGCACGTCGGGAGCTACCCGAGCAAGTGCCTGCGCGGCGACGAGCTGTTCTACAACTCCGAGGCGAACTACGTGGCGAACGGCCACGGCTTCAACGAACCGCTGGCGTCCTTCACGCATCCGGGGCAGAAGCCGGCGCCGGCCGCGGATCACCCGCCCCTGACCGTGTTCGTGTTGACTCCGGTGTCGTGGCTTTCCGACCACCCGCCGTTCTCGTGGGTGATCAAGGAGCCGATCCACGACCACGTGCGCGAGCAGCGTTACATGATGGTGCTGCTCGGGACGCTGCTGGTCGGGTTGGTCGGGTTGCTCGGCCGGCGCGTCGGCGGCGACGCGGTCGGCCTCGTCGCGGCCTCCGTCGCGGCGTTGAACCCGAACGTCTGGGTCAACGACGGGCTCGTCATGTCGGAGACGTTGACGGCGATCACGGTCACGCTGGTGCTCCTCGCGACGTTGTGGTGGCGCGCGCGCCCGAGTTATCGGCGCGCGGCCCTGGTGGGTCTCGCGTGCGGATTCGCGGTGCTGGCCCGGGTCGAGTTCGTGCTGCTGGTGCCTCTGTTGGTGGTCGTCGTCGCGCTTTCGTTGTCGCGCCGGTGGGTCGAGCGGTGGAAGCAGGCCCTCGTCGCGGTGGCCGTGACCCTCGTCGTGATCGCGCCCTGGGTGGGCTTCAACCTCGCGCGCTTCGACCAGCCGACGTTCGTGTCGACCAACGACGGCCTCACCCTCGCCGGCGCGAACTGCGATCCCGTCTACTACGGCGAGTCGACCGGGTTCTGGTACCTCGGTTGCGGCGACGATCCGTTGCCCGGCGACCAGTCGCAGGTCGCGAAGACGTTGCGTAGCCGCGGGCTGCACTACGCCAAGTTGCATCTCTCGCGCCTGCCGGTTGTGCTCCTCGCGCGTCTCGGCCGCACGTGGAGCCTGTATCGCCCGTTCGACGTGGTGAAGCTGAACGCCGGCGAGGACCGTGAGGAATGGGTGTCGCGCCTCGGCCTGATCGCGTACTACCCGGTGCTGCTGTTCGCGATCGCGGGCGCATGGGTGCTGGTTCGGCGCCGGGCGCGCGCCGCGCTCTGGGTGCTCCTCGTGCCTGCCATCATCGTGACCATCAATACGGTGATCACGTACGGCCTGCCGCGGTTCCGGGCGGGCGCAGAACCGGCGCTGGCCGTGCTCGCCGCCGTGGGCGCGGTCGCGCTCGCCGACCGCGTGCGGCGTCGTCGGTCCGACCCCGAGACGGCTGCCGTAGTACCCCAGTCGGAATGACGGCGACCGAGACGCGCACCCACGAACCTGGCGCGAGAGCGTACGTCGGCGCGCTCGACGGCCTGCGTGCGATCGCGGTCGCGGCGGTGATCGTCTTCCACTTCGCGCCTTCGGTCCTGCCCGCCGGCTTTCTCGGCGTCGACGTGTTCTTCGTCGTCTCCGGCTTCCTGATCGCCCGGCTCGTCACCCGCGAGATCGAACGCTCGGGGTCGGTGGCGCTCGCCGATTTCTGGCTGCGGCGCGCCCGGCGCCTCCTCCCCGCGCTCGCGACGGTCACCGTCGTCGTGCTCGTCGTCGCGGCGGTCAAGTTCTCGAACACCGAGATCCACGACCTCCGCGCCCAGGCGCTCGGCACGCTGTTCTATTGCGCGAACTGGGTGATGATCGCGGGGAAGAGCAATTACTTCACGGGCATCGGGCGCCCGTCGCCGTTCCTGCACATGTGGACCCTGGCGGTCGAGGAGCAGTTCTACGTCGTGCTGCCGCTCGTCATGTTCGCGGCCCGCAAGGCGGTGCTGCGCAACCCGGTGCGGGCCGCGCTGATTGCCGCCGCGGGAGCCGTAGCGTCGACGGCGTGGATGGCGGTGCTCGTCACGCCCGGGGCCGATCCGTCGCGTGCGTACCTCGGAAGCGATTCCCACGCGATGGGTCTGCTGGTGGGCGTCGCGCTCGGCGTTCTCGCCGGCACACCCCGGTCGTGGGACACGTTCACGGGGTGGATGCGCTCGAACCGGAATGGAAACACCACTGTTCCGCTGCTGGCCGCGGCGGCGCTTGCCGCGATCGTCGTGACGATGCGCTTCGTCCACGACAACACGATCGCGTTGTATCGCGGCGGCTTCCTCGGTTTCGCCGTGCTCTGCGCGGTGGTCATCGCGGTGGTCGTCGCGATGCCGGACGCGCCGGTCGGGCGCTTCCTTCGCGCGCCGGCGCTCGTCGCGATCGGGCTCCGTTCCTACTCGCTCTACCTGTGGCACTGGCCGGTGCGGGTGTTCGTGACGACGAGCTCCGGGCTCGACGGGTTCGCGTTGTTCGTCGTGCGGGTCGTCGCCTCGGCGGTGCTCGCGGAGATCTCGTATCGCCTGGTCGAACGTCCTTTCCGGTTCGGTCGAGTCGCGCGGCGCGCGGGCAGCCGCCCCGCGGTCGCGTACTTCTCGCTACTCACGGTCGTCGCCGCCGTGCTCGTCGTGACCGTTGCCGCGCCGGAGCCGCTGCCGCCGCCGAACCTCGCCCAAGTCCATACGGTGGTCGGGAACAGCAGCCCTACCGCGCTGCGCGTCGACACCTTCGGCGACTCCACCGCACTGAAGTTCGGATTGGCGGGCGCCTATCACGCCGCGATGCTCCGGATCTCGATCGGGGGCGATGCGCGGCTGGGGTGCGGGGTGGTGCAGACCGATCACGTGAGCGGCACGCGCGACATCAGGACTCCGATCGAGTGTTACGACTGGAAGACGCGCTGGCAGGCCGCGCTGCGCAACGATCCGAAGGCCCGCCTGATGTTGATGACGGGTGCGTGGGAGATCCTCGACCACAAGACGAGCGCCGGCGCGGTCGTTCGTTTCGGCACGAGCGCGTGGACCGATCTCGTCACGTTGTCGTTCCATGTCGCGCTCGACGTCTTGACCTCCGACGGGCGCACCGCGTACCTGTTCGAGGTCCCGTGTTACGGCAACGGCGACGTGGGCGACCGGTATCCGGAGCGCAGCGACCCGCTGCGTCTCGCGGCGCTCAACCAGATACTCGACGGGCTTGCCCGGTCGATGCCGAGAGTGCGCCTCGTGCGGTGGAGAACGCTCGTGTGTCCGGGCGGCCGGCGGGCCGAACAGATCGGCGGCGTGCAGCTCTGGCAACCCGATGAGCAACACCTCACCGAAGCCGGCGCGGTCGAGGTGTGGAAGTGGTGGCTCCCGCAGATTCGTTAGCGGCGCCAGCGCCCTTTGAGCACGCGGTCGTGGAGCCCCCACCAGGTGACCAGCGCGAGCTCCTCGGCGCCGACGCTCAACGACATCTTCGACTGTCCGCGGACGCGATCGGTGAACGTGATCGGCACCTGCGCGATGCGGCCGCCGTGTTGCCAGACGCGATAACACAGCTCGATCTGGAACCCGTAGCCCTTTGAGCGCGTGTTCGCGTAGTCGGCCGTCTTCAGCATGTCGGCTCGGAACGCGCGGAACCCCGAGGTTGCGTCGCGGATGGGGATCCCGAGCATGAGCGTGGCGTAGCGGTTGCCCCACTTGGAGATCGTCCGCCGGTACCACGGCCAGTGCGGGATCGACCCACCCGGCACGTAGCGCGAGCCGATGGCCGCGTCGGCGCCGCGCTCGATCTCGAGGAGCAGGGCCGGCAACGCCGCGGGATCGTGCGAGAGATCGGCGTCGATCTGCACGACCACGTCGTAGCCGCGGTCGAGACCTACTGCGAAGCCGGCGCGGACGGCCTCGCCGATCCCGATCTTGCGGGGGCGGCGCAGCACCGAGATGTTGCCGAGGCGCGACCCGATCTCGTCGGCGATATCGGCGGTGCCGTCGGGGCTGTTGTCGTCGACGACGAGGATGTCGGCTTCGGGAGCCGCGGCGCGCGCCCGCTGCAGGAACTCCGCGATGTTCTCCGCTTCCTGGTACGTCGGAGTGACGACGAGCGCTCGCACAGTGTTCGGAAATCTATCGTGCCCTCGTCGGCGGATGAGGACTAGTGGCACTTCCGGTAGAGCTGGTACAGCTTCAGGTAGGTGCCCACGTGGCAGAAATCGCGGGCCAGGACCTTCTCCGACGCGTCGGATCCGGTCTTGCGGGAGTCGTTCGGCTCCGACCAGTCGTCCCAGATCGCCGAGAGGATGACGACATCGGCCGATTCCAGGTCCTGGGGCATGCGGGATCCGTCGGCGTTCGCCACACCAGGGTCCATCTCGATGTAGTACGTGGCCGGCACGAGGTCGGGGAGCATGTAATAGAGGTACGCGTCGCTGTACGGCGTCTTTCGCAGGTTCACCGGGCCGACGAACAGGCGCTGCCCGGGCTTCGCGATCTTCTTCGTCGCCTCGATCACCATGCTCGCCGCCTGCGCCCGGTCCGGCTTGCCGTAATAGAACGTGCGGCCGTCGTTGTGAATCGCGAACGAGTCGCGGTGGATGCCGAAGCTCTGCAGCGAGAAGCTCGCGTACAGCCGGATCGTGAACGCGGGCAGCACGAAGAGGAGCAGCGCGAGCATGAGCGCGCCCAACCCGATGGCGAGCTTGCGCGTCGACAGGTTCGGGGCGCGCCGCCGGACCATCTCGAACAGCGCGATCGGCACGAACGCGAAGACGACGCAGCTCACCCACGAGAAGTGACCCGAGTCGACGCGTTGCAACGCCTGCGGCAGGATGCCGATCCCGAACAGCCCGACGACGAAGAGCGTGCGGCCGGTGATCGAGCTCGGGTCGCGGCAAGTCGCGCGCCAGCCCTGCCACGCGACGAACGCGATCGCGCCGAGCAGGAGGAAGAACCAGAGGAACAGCTCCTCCGAACGCGCGGGCGCGGGCAACGGCCACGAACCTCGTTCGAGCGCGCCGGCCTGTTGGAGGAAGCCGTCGAGATGGCCCCACGGCGGTGGGACCGGGAGGCTGCGACCACCGCGCAACCGGAAGATCGGGTCGACGACCATGCCCTGGAAAACGTGTCCCGGCCCCGCGGTCGCGAGGTGCACGGTGTAGGGGAGCACCCCGAGCCCGAAGCCGGCGAGCAGGCGCTTCACGCGCGATCGGTCCATGCCCCGGACGAGCGCGAGCGACGCGAGCCCGACCCCTACCACGAGGTCGAGGCGGAACAACACCGCGAAACCGAGGAGGAGCCCGGCGAGCAGCGCCCAACGGCCGGCGCGGCGATCGTCGACGGTCTCGGCCCGCGCTTCGATTCCTGCCGCGAGCCCGCAAAGAGCAAGCCCCACCGCACCGACCCAGGCCAACGCGGTCAGGCCGAACGGAATGATGATGAGCCCGGACGTGACCGCCGCCACGACGGCGAGGGTGCGGCCCCAGCGGCGCGCCAGCGCGAAGACGCCGAGGACGATCGCGAGCTGTTGCGCGACCGCGAAGCCGCGTTCGCTCAGCAGTGACACGCCGAACACCTTGAACACGCCCGCGAGCGCCCAGAGGCTTCCCGGACCGTAGAGGTGCAGGAAATCGCGGTTCGGGATCGCGCCTTTCAGCACCTGTTCCGGGAAGACGAGCATGAAGCCCTCTTCCATGGGCGGGCCCGGCGCGCGCAGCATCCCGCGCAGCGGAATCGCGAACATCAGCGCAATGATCGTGAGCGCGACGGCGTTGCGGAGGCGCTCCGAGCGCGGCGGTGGGTCGACCGGCGCGGCGGCGTCGGCGACGGTCTCGGCTCGGGACACACGGGAAAGCTAGGCGAGCCGGGCGGTCGCGCCCGGACACAGCCGTCGGGCAACTCGGCGTCGAGGGGAAGAGGCGATAGCGTCGCTGACCGTGCGCGATGGCCAACCGGACAACGAGGAGTCGAGCTCCGCGGCCGCGACCGCGCCCGGCGCGTCCCCGACGGTGGTCGTCACGGGCGCCGCCGGTTGGCTGGGCCAGAATCTCGTCCGGGCGCTTGCCGCGCAACCGGGGCGCAACCGGATTCGGTGCCTCGTACACGAGCCGGGCGACGCGGCGCTGCTCGAGGTGATCGACCCGCGGATCGAGGTCGTCGCGGGCGACGTGCGCGACCCCAGCGTGATCGACGAGCTGTTCGAGAGCGTCAAGGGCGCGTCGGTGATCCATTCCGCCGCGGTGATCCACCCCGCGCGCCAGGTGCGTGAGCTGTTCGACGTCAACGTCGGGGGAACGCAGCTCGTGCTCGACCGCGCCCGACGGGTCGGCGCGGCGCGGTTCGTGCACGTCTCGTCGAATTCGCCGTTCGGCGCGAACCGCACGAGCGACGACCGCTTCGACGAGGACTCGCCGTTCTCGCCGTACATGGCCTACGGACGATCGAAGCTCGAAGCCGAGCAGCTCGTCTCGCGCAGCTTCGACCGCGGCGATCTCGCGACGGTCATCGTGCGGCCGCCGTGGTTCTACGGACCGTTCCAACCCGAGCGCCAGACCCAATGGTTCGCGGCGATCCGGCGCGGTCGCTTCCCGCTCGTCGGGCCCGGCACCCAACGGCGTTCGATGGTGTACACCGACAACTTGGTGCAGGGGGTGCTGCTCGCCGAGAGCGTGCCGGCCGCGCCCGGCCACGCGTACTGGATCGCCGATGCCGAGCCGTACACGTTGGCCGACGTGCTCCGGACCGTGCGCGACGCGATCGCGGCGGAAGGGCTGAGCGTGTCGAAGCGCCGACCGCTGCCGATCCCGAGGATCGCGGGCGTCGTCGCCGAGAAGCTCGACGGTGCTTTGCAGTCGGGCGGTCGCTACGTGCAGATCGTGCACGTGCTCGGCGAGTTGAAGGACACCATCGCGTGCGACATCTCGCGGGCCCGCAAGGAGCTCGGCTACGAACCCACCGTCACGCTGTTCGACGGCATGCGGGCGAGCGTGCGGTGGTGCCTGGCGCGCGGTGACCGGCTCTGATGCCCCGGACTCTGCTGATCACGGGTGGCAGCGGCTATTTCGGCAGCGTGTTGGCCGAACAGGCGCGGGCGCGGGGTGAGACCGTTCGCATCTTCGACCTGAACCCTCCCGGGCCGGAGCTGGCCGGCGTGGAGTTCGTCGCGGGCGACGTGCGCGACCGATCGGCGGTACGCGCCGCGTGCGAGGGCGTCGACGTGGTGTTCCACAACGTCGCTCAGGTTCCGCTCGCCAAGGACCGCGCGTTGTTCGACGAGGTCAACGTCGGCGGCACGGCGAACGTGTTGGTCGCCGCGCGCGACGCGCGCGTCGCGAAGGTGGTGCACACGTCGTCGAGCGCGGTGTTCGGCATCCCCGAGCACAACCCGGTCACCGAGGATTCGCCGTGCCTGCCGCTCGAGGCGTACGGGCGGGCCAAGTTGCGCGCCGAGATCTTGTGCCGCGACGCGACCGCATCGGGACTCGACGTCACGGTCATCCGGCCCCGTACCGTGCTCGGCCACGGCCGCCTCGGGGTGATGGCGCTGCTGTTCGAGTTCGTCGCCGACGGTGCGCCCGTCTTCGTGCTCGGCGGTGGGAACAACCGCTACCAACTCGTCCACGCGAACGATCTCGCCGACGCGTGCTTGCGCGCGGGCGAGCGTGAGGGAGCGTCGGTGTACAACATCGGTGCCCTCGAGTTCGGCACCATGCGCGAGACGTTGCAGGCGCTCGTCGATCACGCGCGCACCGGCTCGCGACTCCGGTCGTTGCCCGTCGCACCGGCGCGCTTGGCGATGCGGACTCTGGCATCACTCGGACTCGCGCCGTTCGCGCCGTACCACTGGTTGCTCTACAGCGAGTCGCTGTACTTCGACGTGAGCAAGGCGCGTTCGGAGCTCGGGTGGGAGCCGCAGCACTCGAACGCCTCGATGGTGATCGAGTCGTACGAGTGGTTCCTCGAGCATCGCGTGCCGGGCGGGGGCGGGGGCGCCGGCGCCGAGGGCGACGATGCGGCCCGGTCGCACCACCAGTCGCCCGTGAAGTTGGGTCTGCTGCGCGCGCTGAAGGCGCTGCCGTGACCGTTGCCGTCGAAGCGCAGGTCGACGCCCCGCCGCTCCCGCCGCCGGATCGTCGCCTGCGCGGTGTGACCGCGATCCTGTTCGGGGCGGTGCTCGCGGTGCTGGCGTTCCCGCTCGTCGTCGCGCTCGTGCAGTTGCGCCGCCCGCATTGGTACCCGCTGCTCGACATGGCGCAGACCGAGATCCGGGTGCGCGACATCACGGGTCACCCGCCCCTGATCGGGCTCGCGGGTCGCATCGGTCCGTTCGGCCCGAACGGGGGGAGTCACCCGGGACCGTTGAGCTTCTACGCGCTGTGGCCCGTGTGGAAGCTCTTCGGCGGCTCGTCGTACGGGCTGTTCGCGTCGACCGTCGCGCTCGACATCGCCGCGATCGGGCTCTCGTTGTGGATGGCCCTGCGGCGCGGCGGGAGAGCGCTGCTGCTCGCGATCGCGGCCGTGCTCGCGATCCTGATGCGGGCGTACGGCGCGTTCCTGTTGACGCTTCCGTGGAACCCGTACCTCCCGGTGCTGTGGTGGTTCGTGTTCCTGCTCGCGGTGTGGTCGGTGCTCGCCGACGACTTCGCGATGCTCCCGGTCGCCGTGATCGCGGGCTCGATGTGCATGCAGACGCACATCTCGTACCTCGGTCTCGTCGGCGGGCTGGTCGCGGCGACGGTGACGGTGATCGCCGTGCGCGCGTACCGGCGCCGCGGCGACGGCGACGAGAGCAGCCGCCGTGCGCTCCGGCGGTGGGGCGCGATCAGCGTCGTCACCGGAGTGGTGCTCTGGATCCCGCCGCTGATCGACCAGTTCGCGCACTCACCCGGGAACCTCGGGGTCATCCGCGACTACTTCAGCCATCCGCCGGACTCCACGATCGGCGTGCACCGAGGCGTTGGCGTGCTGCTGGCCGACCTCGATCCCTGGAAGCTGCTCACGCGGACGCTCGTGCACGACGGTGGCGCGCTCGAGGTCGCCGGCTCCCGCATCCCCGGCGCGCTGCTGCTCGCCGCGTTCGCCGTCTCGATCGTCGTCGCGTTCCGGCTTCGGCATCGCGCGCTGTTGTTGCTCGACGGTGTGCTCGTCGGCGCGCTCGCGCTCGGCCTGGTGTCCGCCGTGCGCATATTCGGGACGGTGTGGTTCTACCTGCTGCTGTGGGCGTGGAGTCTGGTGGCGCTCATGCTCTTCGCGATCGGCTGGACCGCGGTCGAGCTCGTACGTGAGCGCAATCCGTCAACGATGGGCTCGCCGCGCCCGGCGCGCGCGGGTGCGATCGCGTTGGCCGCGGTGACGGTGGTCGCGAGCATCGTGTTCGCGGTGCAGGCGTCGAGCGTCACCGTGCAGACGCCTCGGCTCAACGAGACCCTCGGTGCAGTGGTCGGACCCACCGCGCAGGCGCTCGCGAGCTTGCGCCGGACCTCGCCCGGCCCGTATCTCGTCACCTGGCTTCCCGACGCGGAGGCGATCGGATCGGCGGGCTTCGGGCTGTTGAACGAGCTCGACCGGCGCGGGTTCGACGTGCGCGCCGAAGAGGCGTTCCGTCCGGGCGCCACGCGCTACCACGTCATCGACGACCGGCGCCCGACGTTCGAGGTACATCTCGCGACCGGGCCCGACATCGCCAACTGGCGTCGCGATTCCCGCTACAAAGAGGTGGCCTCGTTCGATCCGCGGTCGACCGCGGAACGGGCCGAGTTCGCCCGGCTCCACGATCAAGTGGCCGCCGAGCTGCGCCAGGCGGGGATGAGCGATCTCGTACCGCAGATCGACGCCAACCTGTTCATGCTCGCGCTCGCGCCGCGGGTGCCCACGGCGACGCAGAGGCTGATCACGCAGATGCTCAACCTCAGCATGCCGATGGCGGTGTTCATCGGCCCCCCTCCGAATGCCTGAGCCGGCCGGCGACGAGAGCGGGGAGCCGCGCTGGTTCCGGCCCGCCCTTGCGGTCGTCGTTGCGGCCGCGCTCGTGCTGCGGGTCGTGTACGTATTCGCCTATCGCCGCAACTTCGACCCGCACGGCGACGCGTTCTTCTACCACGCGGGTGCGAACCTCCTCGCCGAAGGAAAGGGCTTCATCTCGCCCTTCTTCGTGCAGCTCGGCGTTCACCGCGCCGCGGCGGAGCACCCGCCGCTGTACATCGTCTTCCTCGCGATCCCGTCGGTGCTCGGCCTGAAGAGCGTGCTCGCGCACTTGTTGTGGTCGTGCGTGCTCGGCACGGGAACGGTGTGGCTCGTCGGCCTGCTCGGACGCGCGGTAGCCGGCGCGCGGGTGGGGATTATCGCCGCAGTGCTCGCGGCGACGTACCCCAATCTCTGGGCGCCCGACGGCCAACTCCAGGCTGAGACCCTCTCGATCTTCGCCGCGGTGGCGATCGTGCTGCTGGCGTACCGGTACCGGCAGCGACCGAGCTGGCGCCGATTGGCGATCGTCGGCGGTGCCTGTGGTCTCGGAACGCTCGCCCGGTCCGAGCTGATTCTGCTGGTGCCGTTCGTCGTCGTCCCACTGGTCTGGGCGACGCGCGATCACGCATGGCGGGAGAGGTTGCGCTGGCTCGCCGTTTCGGTCGCGGCCGCGGCGGTCGTGATCGCACCGTGGACGATCTACAACACGGCCCGCTTCGCGCACCCGATCCTGATCAGCGCGCAGATCGATCCGTTGCTCGCGTCGGCGAACTGCGACTCCACGTACTACGGCGACCTGCAGGGCTACTTCGACATCCAGTGTGCGATCGCGATCGCGAAGAAGGAGGGGCTGACTCTGAAGGACGACGAGTCGCAGGAAGGCCTCGTGTATCGGCGCGTTGCCGTCGACTACATCCGAGCCAATGCGACCGAGCTGCCGAGGGTCGAGGCGGTTCGGCTCCTGCGCATCGTCGGGTTGTACAAGACGTCGTTGTACGTGCGCAACGACGCTTACATCGAGGGTCGCAGCCCCACGTGGATCTCGTGGGCCGCGCTCTACACGTTCTGGCTCCTGGCCGTGCTGTCGGTCGCGGGCGCGATCGTGCTCCGCCGACGACCGCATGCTCCGCCGCTCTACCCGTTGCTCGCGCCGGTGATCGTGGTGGTGATCACCGTGTTGGTGACGTACGCGAGCACGCGCTTTCGGACCACTGCCGAGGCGTCGTTCGTCGTGTTGGGGGCAGTCGCGATCGACGCCGCGATCGCCGCGATGAGCGCGAGGCGACGGGCTTACGCCTCGGCGAGGAACTGATCGGTGTTGCGCGCCACGACCGCCATGATCGGGCCCTGGGGGTTCACTCCCGGAGCCTCGGGCAGAAGCGAGCCGTCGTTGACGCGCAGGTTGTCGTAGCCCCATACGCGGCCGAAGCTGTCGGCGCCCGTGCGCGCCCGGTTCTCGCCGATGCGCACCGTCGACGTGAGGTGCACGGTCATCAGGTTGGCGCGGCTGCGCGTGAGCGCGTCCCACCACTGGACGAGATCGTCGGCACCGCGGGCGACGACCCCACCGGTCACCGACGGGTACAGCTCGGTGGCGCCTGCCGCGAGCAGGACCTCGCCCAGATGCACGAGGGCGCGCGCGAGACGGCTCATGTCGCCCTCGGTGAGTTGGTACGTGACGAGCGGCGACCGGAATCCCGGCAGCGCGATGACGCGCCCCGAGCCTTCGCTGCGGATCGCGGCGTAGTACACGGCGACGTGTTCCCAATGGGCCAGCGCGTCGGCATAGTCGGCATCGGAGTCGGCGAGCGCAAGGGCAACATGGCCGCGCCGGCTGGCCGATCCGCCGATGGTGAGGCCGGGGGCGAACTCGGTGACGCGGTGCATCGGGACGTCGCCGTGGTCGATCAGCGAATCGAAACGGGCCGCGATCTTGACCGTGGGATGCATCTTGAGGCCGTGGCCGATGTTGCGGCGGATCCCGCTGCGCTGGAGAAGCGCGGGGGTCTGGGTCGCGCCCGCGCACACGAACACGTGGTCGGCCCGCACGAGGAGCGGCCGCGTCGAGCCGTCGGGCAGGGTCTGTTCGCAGGACGCGGCGACGATCCGGCGGCCCTGCCGCTCGAGTCGCGCGACCCGGCAGTCGGCCACGATGCGGGCCCCCGACTCGATCGCGCTCGGCAACAACGTGCGCGCCATCGTCTGCTTCACCGCGCGGCCGTTCGGCTCGTAGCGGAACACACGCGAGAACTCCACCGAGCGCCAGCCGAGCTTCGCGGCGCCCCGTTCGAGTACCGCCGACGACGCGGGAGGCGCGCCGGGGAGGCGCGACACGCCGAGCTCCGCTTCGATCCGGTCGGCGTATCCGTCGAGCGTGTCGGTTCCGAATTCCTCGATCTGATAGTCGCGCTGCCATTCGGTCGCGAGCTCGGGCGGAAGGCGGTGGTAGAGACCGCTGTTGATCTCGGTGCTTCCACCGACGCAACGGCCCTCGGCGTACGCGATGGCAGGGCGGCCGAGTGCAGCACAGGAGCCGCCGTGGCGGTACTTCGCGACCATCTCCTGCAACGAGAACGGCTCGAGCGCGTCGGGGTCGACCCACGGTCCCTCTTCGAGGATCGTCACGGTGCGACCGGCGCGCGCGAGCGCGGCCGCGGTGACCGCCCCACCCGCGCCGGAACCGATGATCAGCACGTCGGTGTCGAGCGTGTCGATCGGCGCGCTCACGACGACTCCGGTGCCAGCTCGTTCTCGGCGAACAGCACCAGCGATTCGAGGAGCCGCACGTATTGGCGGATCGGGTCGATCTTGCTGCCCTTCCACCGTGCGACGCGCGTGCGGATCCGCCCTTCGTCGAGGCGGCCGACGCGGTTCTCGACCCACGACCAACCACCCAACACGATCGATTCGGCGGCGACGCCGGCTCGGAGATGTTCGGGCATGGAGCTCAAGGTGCTCGACACGTACGACACCACCGCCGTTCGGGCGGAATCGTCGAGGGTCGGGCTCATGAGCGTGTCGACGACCTTGCGCTCGAACCAAAGCACGGGCGGAGCCTACCCAGCCGCCGCCCCAGGGCGTCCCCTGCCACCGCGGCCAGGACGAGGATCGCCGGTTCTGCGGCGATCCGGAATCGTTGCTGACCATAGGTCGACGCGGCGACGATGGTGACGGTCACGGCCGTCGCCGCGAGCGGCCACAGGAGGCGCCGCCGCCGGCGCACGATGACCGCGCCCGCGATCGCGAACGGGAGGAGCACCCAGTACATCAGCGTTCCGCGCTGCTGCCAGACGCGCGGTCGACCTTCGAACGACTCGTAGTCGACCTGTGCGTTCGGTGCGTACAAGCCCCACGTGCGCAGCACCCGGACGGTCGCGACTTTGGGCAGCGACGCGAGGTGCCGGCGGGCGTAGGTGGTTCCGGCGCGCGTGTGCGCGCTCGCGGCCTTCGCCTCGTCGAAGTGCGGATCGGTGATGTCGAAGCCCTCGAAACAGGCCTGTGCCTGCGGGAGCGCCGGCGCGCTCGTGCCGGGTCGCCGCGAAAAGGTTTCCCGCCACAGGCCGAGCTCCGGTCCGCCGTAGGTCGCGTCGCAGTTCGCGCCGTCGATGAGCGTGGCGACGTTGTTCGAGACCGGCACGAACGTGTGGAACCGCACGGCATTGCGGATCGTCCAGGGCGCAACCACCGCGACCGCGACCCCGAGCGCGATGGCGACGCGCGCGAGTCGCTCCTTCGGGGTCAGGCCGCGCAGGAGGAACACGAGCGGGACGACCATGATGATCCCGAGCAAGAGGCCCTCGGCCCGGGTGAGAGTGGCGAAGCCGATCGCGGCGCCCAGTGCGCCGAACCGAGCCGGCTTCGGGTCGTCGTACACGCGATACGCGAGGAGCAGGACGACCGCGATGAGCGCGACGTAGAGCGATTCGGCCATCAGGGTGGCCTCGGTGAGGAAGAGCATCGGATAGATCGCGGCGAGTGCAGCCGCGATGAGCCCGACGGCGTCCGAACCGACCCGGCGACCGAGGAGGCCGACGAGCACGACCGTGCCGGTCCCGACGAACGCGAGGAGGATGCGCTGTTGATCGACCGAGTGCACGCCGAGGCGGGCGGGGACCGAGAGCAGGGCCGGGAAGAGCGGCGGGTACTCCGCGGTCGGGCGGGTGACGTGCAACAGCAGGGCGTCGAACGGGCGGATGTAGCCACGGCCCTTCGCGAGGTTCTCCGCGAGCAGGTGATACGCACTCGCGTCGCCGAGCGTCGGAACGTGCGGCGCGACCACGACGACGAAAGCGATGCGAACCACCAGCGCCGAGAGCGCGATCACGGCCAACGCGAGACCGAACCGGCGGGACCTGAGGACGCCCCCCTCAGCCTCCGCCATACCCGCCAACCGTACCGCCCCATTCCCACCAACAGTTGTCAGGAAAAACGTCAGCACGCACCGATTTCCCCACCAACTGTTGGCAGGAAAAACGTTGTCACGCACCGATTTCCCTGCCAACTGTTGTCAGGAAAAACGTTGTCAGGTGCCGAATTTCCTGCCAACTGTTGGCAGGAATGGGGTGCGGCCGTGCTCGGTGAACTGGACGGCGATGGCCGCCGCGGCTTCCTCCGACAGACGCGCGTACCCCGCGTCGCGTGTCGGCCGCCACCACACCTCACCGCCCTCGGGAGTCCAGCCGGCTGCGCGGAGGGGCAGCTTGGCGATCTTGTCGGCGCCGGTGACGGGGAGCGCGTCGACGATCCGAACGAAGCGGGGCGCCCACTTGGTGCCGAGGTCGCGTTGGTCGGCGAGGAACGACCCGAATGCGACCGGGTCAAAGACACGACCGGCGCGCAGCTCGAGCGCGGCCATCACCTGATCTCCGGTGACGGGATCGGGGACGCCGTACACGGCGACCGCCGCGACGTCGGGATGACGACCGATGATGCGCTCGATCGGGGCCGCCGCGAAGTTCTCACCGTCGACGCGGATCCAGTCGGCCGTGCGGCCCGCGAAGTAAAAGACCCCGTCGACGTCGCGGTAGCCGAGATCGCCTGACCAATACCAGCCGTTGCGACTTCGCTCCGCCGTCGCCGCGGCGTTGTTGTAGTAGCCCTCGAACGCGACCCTGGGATCCCGCCGCACGATCTCGCCGATCGCGGCGGTGGCGTTGAGCAACGCGCCGTGCTCGTCGAACTCCGCGCGCGGGCATTCGACCGTCGATTCGGGGTCGACGACCGCGACATCGGTTCCGACCGCGGGCAACCCGA
>DASYJT010000386.1:0-9207 GCA_035996165.1 Acidimicrobiia bacterium | reverse complement strand
GTTTTGGCGTTCGCTAAATTAGACGACGAACGAAACAAGGTGAAATCGACAGGAGATTCGGGCCGTGTCCGAGGCGCGTGACATGCAGAAGATCCTCGCCGCCCTCGGCTCGCCGATCCGGCGCGAGATCCTGGCCCTGATTTGGGACGGCGACCGCCCCGCGGGGGAGATCGCGGCCGCGTTCCGCGTGTCGGGGCCGACGATCTCCCAGCACCTCGCGGTGCTGCGAGACGCCGGGCTCGTCACGCGTGTGTCGGAGGGAACGTTCCGCCGCTACCGCGCCGATCGCGAGGTACTGCGCGGATTGCATGCCGCGCTGTGGGGCGACTCGTCGAGGTGGACACCGGCCGACGACCTCCCCGAGCGCGCGCTCGCCACTGCCCACACCGGTCGGGTCGTCGTTGCGGCGGTCGACGTCGACGTCGATCAGTCCACGGCGTTCGCAGCTTTCACCGATCCCGCCGTCTACTCGAGGTGGCTCGGCGTTCGCGTGAGTATCGACGACGGTCGCTTCGCGTGCACGATGGAATTCGGCACGCGCGTGCGCGGGCACTACGACGTCGTCAGCCCACCGGAGCTCATCGCAATGCGCTGGGATTTCGAGGACGACACCGAGCCCGTACCCGGCGGCGAGATGACGGCGTACCTCCGCTTCCTCCCGCTCGACACGGGCAGCACGCGCGTAGAAGTCCACCAGCTGGTCGAGACGGCCGCGCACGCGGAGTTCATGGAAGTGGCGTGGACGATGGTGCTCGGTCGTTGCAAGGCGGGAGTGGTCGCCGCGTCGAACCCCGCGGCGCCGGTGCGGCGCAGGCCGGCGCGACCGAAGCGTCGCCGCTCCGCCTGACTCGCGCTCAACACTCAATCTTTTGCTTGACTAACGGGAACGTCTCCTGCAACACTCAAGCACATGCTTAAGCAAGAGATCCCGCTCGATCGGGTGTTTCACGCGCTCGGCGATCCGAGCCGGCGGATCATGGTGGAACGCCTGAGCCGGGGTCCCGCCTCGGTCAGCGAGCTCGCCCGGCCGCTCGACATGACGCTCGCCGGAGTGGTGCAGCACCTGCAGGTGCTCGAGGCGAGCGGACTGGTTCGCTCCGAGAAGGTAGGGCGCGTCCGCACATGTCGCATCGAACCCGCGGCGCTCACGCGCGCGGAGGAGTGGATCGGCGATCGGCGCACCACCTGGGAACGTCGACTCGACCGACTCGGCGATCTCCTCGCCGAACCGCAGGACAACGTCGACCCATCGAACCGAGCTACTGACCTACAAGGCTGACAACAAGGGGAAGCAACGCCGTGACCGATCGTTCCGTCATCCATTCGACATTCGTCGTCGAGCGCAAGTACGACGCGCCGCCCGAGCGCGTGTTCGCCGCGTTCGCCGACCCCGAGGCCAAGAACCGTTGGCTCGTCAACGGCGACGGCTGGGGAACCGAGAACTACCAAGCCGACTTCCGCGTCGGCGGCTACGAGATCTACCGCGGGGCGCACGAGGGCATGAAGGTCTCCATGGAGACTCGTTACTTCGACATCGTGCCCAACGAGCGGGTCGTGTGGGCGTACGACATGCATTTCGACGACGCGCGTATCTCGGTGTCGCTGACGACGGTGGAGCTCTTTTCGGCCGGGAAGGGAACGCGGCTCGTGTTCACGGAGCACGACGCGTTCCTCGACGGGCACGAAGCACCTGGGCCGCGCGAGGAAGGTACGAAGCAACTGTTGGAGTCGCTCGCCGCCGAGCTCGAACGCCAACCGGCGCCGTAACCCGGGATTGACCGATGAGTTTCGGGGCGCAAGATGGTCTTGACTGTCGACCGCGAGAACCTGACCGTCCTTTTGCCTGACCGCCCCTTTGAAGGAGCAACCCATGCCGCTACGTGAGACCGCCCCCGTCGGCGCCCCCTGCTGGATCGATCTGCTCACCTCCGATCCCGACAGGAGCCGGGCGTTCTACACCGAGTTGTTCGGCTGGAAGGCCGAGGAACCGAACGCCGAGTTCGGCGGCTACTGGAACTTCGTCAAGGACGACATCCTGATCGCGGGCGGCATGCGCAACGACGGATCGTCCGGTGCGCCCGACACGTGGTCGATCTACCTGGCGACCGACAACGCTCAGGCGACGATCGACGCCGCGACCGCCAAGGGCAGTCAGGTGATCGTGCCCGCGATGCCGGTCGGCGACCTTGGCACGATGGGTGTCGTGACCGATCCGGGTGGCGCGGCCATCGGACTGTGGAAGCCGGGCACCCACAAGGGCTTCGGCATCTACGACGAGCCGAACACGCCGGGCTGGTTCGAGTTGCACACCCGCAAGTACGACGAGTCGGTCGCGTTCTACCACGACGTGTTCAAGTGGACCACCCACACCGTGAGCGACGAGCCCGAGTTCCGCTACACCACGCTCGGCGAAGGCGACGGGCAGCTCGCCGGGATGATGGACGGCACCGCGTACCTACCGGTCGAGGCGCCGGCGGCGTGGTCGATCTACTTCCGGGTCGACGACACCGACGCCGCACTTCGCCAGATCGAGGGTCTCGGCGGCACCGTGACGGAGCCCGCACAAGACACGCCGTACGGTCGTCTGGCCGCCGCGAACGACCCGACCGGCGCGCGGTTCAAGCTCATGGCCGGCGCGTGATCTCGTTCGGTACCGTGGTCGAGACATCGAGCTAGCCAGGAGCGGCTGCGCATGACAGGCACGACGAGCCTCGACCCGGCAGCCGCGGAGCTGGGATTCGAACAACACCGAGCCGAGCTGACGGCGTACTGCTACCGGATGCTCGGCTCGGCGTTCGAAGCCGACGACGCGGTGCAGGAGACCTTGGTGCGCGCGTGGCGCAGCTACGACCGCTTCGAAGGTCGCTCCACACTGCGGTCGTGGCTGTATCGCATCGCGAGCAACGTGTGCTTCGACATGTTGAAGGGCCGCCGTCGGCGGGCGCTGCCCATCGACATCATGGCGGTCGGTCACGCCGACGGCCCGGTCGCCGCGCCCACCAACGAGATCCCGTGGCTCGGGCCCGTTCCCGATCGCAACGTCATCCCGAGCACCGCCGACCCGGCCGAGGCGGCGGAGATCCGCGAATCGGTGCGCCTCGCGTTCGTCGCGGCGTTGCAACACCTTCCGGCCCGGCAACGCGCAGTGCTGATCCTGCGCGAGGTGTTGAAGTGGAAAGCGACCGAGGTGGCGGAGCTCCTCGAAACCACGGTGGTGTCGGTGAACAGCGCGCTGCAGCGCGCGCGGACCACGCTCGCCGAACGCAACGTGACGGCGGGAATGGCTCCGCAGCCGATCGACGACGATCAGGAAGCGCTGCTCACGCGTTACGTCGACGCGTTCGAACGGTTCGACATCGAGTCACTGGTCGCGCTGCTCCACGAGGACGCGACGATGCAGATGCCGCCGTACCCCCTCTGGATGCAGGGCGCGAACGAGTACCGCATCTGGCTCAACGGGCCCGGGAGCGAGTGCGCGGGTTCGCGACTCGCGCGCATCGAGGCGAGCGGCATGCCGGCGTTCGCGCAGTGGCGAGTCGACCCCGAAGGCGGCTTCGTCGCGTGGGCCATCCACGTGCTGACGGTCTCAGGCGGCGCCATCACCGCCCAGGACTTCTTCGTCGGGCCCGAGCTGTTCCCGGTCTTCGGTCTTCCGCTCCATCTCGACGCCTGACCGGTCTTCCGGCGCGACCACCAACACGTCGGCGAGCCCGGCGATGTCGATCAGGTCGACGAGTAGGCGGCACGCGTTGTGCAGCCGGATCGTCGCGCCGAAATGTCGCGCCGTCAGTTGCAGGCGGGCAAGCGTGTCGAGCAACGGCTCGTCGGGAGCGGCGAACTCGCTCACGTCGCACGCGATGACCAGCGGAGAATCTTCCACGACCGGGCAGACCGCGTTGCGGGTAGGAACTCACCGATGAATCGTCGACTCCGCGCCGGTCGTATATCCCGTACGCAGGAACAGTCGTAGTGAAGGAGTCCACATGAGTCTTCCGTCGGTCGTGTCCCGGGAGGAGTGGGTCGCCGCCCGCAAGGCGCTCCTCGCCAAGGAGAAGGCATTCACCCGTCAGCGCGACGCGCTGAATGCCGAGCGGCGCATGCTGCCCATGGTCGAGATCGAAAAGGACTACGTCTTCGACGGCCCCGATGGCAAGGTGCGCCTGCTCGACATGTTCGAAGGCCGGCGCCAGCTCGTCTTGGTGCACTTCATGTTCGATCCGAGTTGGGACGACGGTTGCCCGAGCTGTACCGCCGGCGCCGACGAGGTCGCCGACGGCTTCGTCCGCCACCTGAACGCGCGCGATACGTCGTTGGTGTACGTGTCGCGCGCGCCGCTCGCCAAGATCGAGCGGTACAAGGCGAAGCGGGGCTGGACCTTCCCGTGGTACTCGTCGTTCGGCAGCGACTTCAACTACGACTTCCACGTCACCCTCGACGCGTCGGTCGTGCCCGTCGAATACAACTACCGGACCGAAGCGGAGTACGAGCAGCTGGGCAACACGCTCTACACCCAGCCCGGTAAGCCGGTCGAAGACCCGGGCCGCAGCTATTTCCTGCGCGTCGACGATCGCGTGTTTCACACGTACTCGGTGTTCGCGCGCGGCATGGAGTCGGTCGGCGGCTCGTATTACTTCCTCGACGAGACCGCGCTCGGCCGCCAAGAAGAGTGGGAGGAGCCGAAGGGACGCGTCGACAGCGCGCACGCGGCCGTCCCCGACTTCTCCGCCGACGAGAAGTAGCCAAGTAGCGATGAGCGCCGGCTTCGCCAAGGGGCGGCTCGACCGCGTGCACGACGTGATGGCCGGGTACGTCGAGCGCGGCGACATTCCCGGTCTGGTCACGCTCGTCAGCCGGCGCGGCGACGTGCACGTCGACGCCATCGGCACGCTCGGGACCGACGACGCCACGCCGATGGCGCACGACACGATCTTCCGCATCTCGTCGATGACAAAGCCGATCACCGCCGTCGCGACGCTGATGCTGGTCGAGGAATGCGCTCTTCGCCTCGACGAGCCCGTCGACCGGTTGCTGCCCGAGCTCGCCGACCGCAAGGTGTTGAAACGGATCGACGGACCGCTCGACGACACGGTTCCCGCCGCCCGACCGATCACCGTGCGCGATCTGCTCACGTTCCGACTGGGCTTTGGTCTCGTCATGGCGCCACCCGGCACGCATCCGATCGCCGATGCGATGGCCGAGTTGATGCTCGGGGACGGGCCACCGAACCCCGCCGTCCCGCCCGCGCCCGACGAGTGGATCCGCCGGTTCGGGACGCTGCCGCTGATGCACCAGCCCGGCGAGCGATGGATGTACAACACCGGATCCGACATCCTGGGCGTGTTGATCGAGCGCGCGTCGGGCCGGCCATTCGAGACGTTCTTGCGCGAGCGCATCTTCGAACCGCTCGGGATGAGCGACACCGGCTTCCGCGTCTCCGGCGACCAGCTCCACCGGCTCGCGACGAGTTACGCGACGAACTTCGAGACCGGTGCAGTCGAGGTCTTCGACGAGCCGGCCGGCCAATGGAGTAGTCCGCCCGCGTTCCCGTCGGGCGCCGGCGGGCTCGTTTCGACGGTCGACGATTACGTCTCGTTCGGTCAGATGATGCTGAACCACGGGCGGTTCGGCAACGAGCGAATCCTCGCGCGGCCGTCGGTCGAGATGATGACCACCGATCAGCTGACTCCCGAGCAGAAGTCTGTCTCCGGCCTCGTCCCCGGTTTCTTCGACAACCACGGTTGGGGCTTCGGAGTGTCGGTCGTGACGCGGCGGTTCGACCCGTCTCAATCCGTCGGGAGATACGGATGGGACGGTGGGCTGGGAACGTCGTGGTTCGTCGATCCCGCGGAGGACATGACCGCGATCCTTATGACTCAGAAGGCGTGGACCTCTCCCGCGCCACCGAACGTGTGCCTCGACTTCTGGACGTCGGCGTACCAAGCGCTCGCCGACTGACGGCCGCGTTACTCCGTCGTCGACTTTGGTCGACAACTTGCGGAGTATCCCCATCGACGGATCAACCGCGGAATGCGACGATGGCACGAGACGCCGCCAAGCGGATCGACCGCGCCGACTGGTCACTGTCATGCAGTGTCGTCACAGTCCCGGGTTGCTTGTCGACGGGTTCAGCCGCGCGTAGGGGGGTACGCCATGTTGCGCGTTGAAGTGGACATGTTCTCCGGTCGTCCGAACCCAACCTGGATCCTGACCGATGCCACACAGACCGAGGAGATCCTCGGTGCGGTGCGCGAGTCGCGTGGTGCGCTGGCCAAGCCGCGCACCGGATTCGGCGGACTCGGATATCGCGAGGTGCTGGTGAGCGCACTGGGCGACGACCAGCGCGCCCGAGGCGTGCCGCGCGAGTTCGCGATCGGCTCGACCGCCGCCGAGGACGTTCGACTCTCCGTCGATCTCGCGCGTCGCGTGATCGAGACCATGCCGCTGCGGAGCGATGTCCGACTCGTCGAACACGCAACGACACCCCTGACCGCGCGGCTTCGCGAGACCATCCTCGAGGAGCTCGAGCGCTTCCTGCGCGACCTCCCGAAATGGTGGCCGCCGCCGCCGCCTCCGCCGCCGAACCCACTGCGGACCACGGTCCACGATGTTCGCTGCGAAAACTGCGCATACGAGGTCAGCCAATTCAACCCCGCTTTCTGGAACACAGCGAGCGTCCAGCCCCACAACAATTGCTACAACTACGCCCGCAACTGGCGCACCAATACGTTCGCCCAGCCGGGCCGAGCACACGGTGCGCAAACGGGGACCATGAGCTGCAACGCGGTGACGACCGCGGCGATGGCGGACGGCCTCGTGAAGCGCTGCACGTGCTTGCCCGACAGCGAGTACCCACGGCGGTTGATGGCGTTGGTCATCTGGCCCAATGTCGACTACCACTGGTATCGCGAACAGCGGGGCAATTTCTGGGGCCACAAACCCGGCTCTACGGCAGCGCGCTCCTACGACAACAACGGCGCCCTCGTCGTCAATCCGGAAACGGCCGCGCGCGGCGGTTACATCAACTTCTGCGGTTACTTCTACGCGGGCCGTTCCGTCGTGATCAACTAGGAGCCGTGAATCGCACGCCACTGCGCGTCGAGCTCGACGTCTTCAGCGGGCGTCCCAATCCGGCGTGGCAACTCGACGACGACGCGGCGGCGCACGTTCGCGACGCGATCGCGAGTCTCGATCGAGCCGAGTCGGATCGCCCGCTTCCGGCGCCCGGGCTCGGATACCGCGGCTTTCGGGTCACCGACCAGACCGAAAGCTCGTTCACCGTGTTCGACGGCGTCGTCCGTACGTCCGAGTTGTCATTGGCCGATCCCGACCGTCGAATCGAGCGCCTGCTCTTTGCGAATGTTCCGCCCGAGTTCGCCGACCTTGCTCAGTCCCTCGCACCCGAAGTTGGACCTGCCGACGATTAGCGTCCGCGCCCGTCGACGCGCGCGTCGACATCGGCGCGGTGACGTAGCTCGGGCTACCAGGCCAGACTGGTCCCGAGCTCATGGACGAGGTTCTCGTTGACGTCGTCGGCACTGTGGACGTGGCGCGACGGCGTCTCGAAGGTGGCGTAGGGAGTGAGCCGCAGCACGACCCGGTTCTCCTTACGGACTCCGTCGGCGACCAGGGGCCGCACTTCATCGGGCATGGGTTCGCCGGCCATCAGGCCTGCAATGCGCATGGCGAGATCCACGTTGGCATCGAGGTCCGTTTCAACTGTGGCGTCGCAGTAGACCTGCAGATACGTGGGAGGCCACTGCTCGTCGAGGACACACAACGAGACTTTCGGATGGCGCGCAACCGCCTTGGCCTTCGCCCGCTCTGCCATGGTCGACACCAGGATGTCGTCGCCGTCGGCGACGTAGTAGACGATCGTCATCGCGGGCCCGTCCTTTTGGCGGCCGTACCCGAAGATCGCGGTGCGGTGACAGTTCACGAATGCTCTGCGTTCTTCGCGGTTCATCGCGTGTCCTTTCGTGAAGCTTCTGGATGCGCCGAGGCCGAGCGACCGGGGCCGCGGATCAGGCGCTTGTGAGCGAATAGCGGATCGGGACCGACTTGTGGCCGCCGACGAAGGTGGTCTTGGCGGTCTGGGGTTCGCCGGCGAGCTCGAGCGATTCGAGTCGTGGCACGAGTTGGCCGAACAGTGATCGGAGTTCGACGCGCGCGAGTTGGGCGCCGAGGCAGAAGTGGATGCCGTAGCCGAACGCGATGTGCCGATCGGCGTTGTGACGGCTGATGTCGAAGCGCAGTGGGTCGTCGAAGACCGCAGGGTCGAGGTTGCCGGCGAGATACGACAGGTAGAGCCAGTCGCCCTTGGCGATCTCGACGCCCGCGACCTCGGTGTCGACCTGCGCGGTCCGCATGAAGTGGCGGACAGGCGCGGTCCAGCGGATCATCTCGTCGACGGCGTTCGCAAGCAGATCGGGGTCGCGCCGGAGGAGCTGAAGCTGGTCGGGATGTTCGGCCAGCGCGCGCAGTCCGCCGGCCATTGCCGCGGCGGTGGTGTCGTGGCCGGCGGTGGCGATGATGACGTAGTAACCCATCTTCTCGAGGTCCGGCATGGGCGCGTCGTCGATCGTGCCGTTGGCGATGAGCGTGGCGAGGTCGGCGGTGGGGTGGGCTTGGCGGTCGGCGGTGAGCGCGCTGAAATATTGGTAGAAGTCCGTGACGACTTCGACCACTTGTTCCGGCGACAGGACCGAACGTTGTAGGTCGGGATCCTCGGCGCCGAACATCTCCTGGGTGAGCTTGATCATCCGCGGGTAGTCGGCCTCGGGCAGGCCGAGGATCGACAAGATGACCTGCAGTGGATACGCGAGCGCGATGTCTCGGTAGAAGTCGGCCTCACCGCCGAGCGCCTCGAGCTTGTCGACGGCTTGGCGGCTGAGCTCGTCGAGCCGCTCGGTCAGGCGGCGGATGCTCGCGGGCTTGAACCAGTCGTTGGTGAGTTTGCGGTACTTGGCGTGGTCGGGCTCGTCCATATGGATGAGGGTGCGGATCTCGGCGCCGCCCGCCGCGCGCATCTCGAGTTGCTTGTCGCTGCCGAGAATCGGGATCGGCCCATTCGTGAAGTCGTCGGGCCGCCGCTCGATGTCGAGCACCGCGTCGTGGCCGATCACCGCCCAGAAGGGCTGATAGCCGGGCTGTTCTATGCGGTGAATCGGGCCGCGCGCATGCAACTCGACGGCCTCCCGCCGCCACGCG
>DASYJT010000385.1:0-2810 GCA_035996165.1 Acidimicrobiia bacterium | reverse complement strand
CAAGGGTTACGGCGGCGCGTACGTCGTCATGAACTCCAAGTCGATCGGCGCCGACATTGCCTTCGCGTGGCCCTCGGCGGAGATCGCGGTGATGGGCGCCGACGGCGCGGTCAACATCATTTTCCGCAAGGACATCGAGGCGGCTCCCGACGCGGAGTCGCGGCGGGTGGAGCTCGTCGCCGAGTACGAGGACCGTTTCCTCAACCCGTACCAGGCGGCCGAGCGCGGCTACGTCGACGATGTGATCGATCCGCGCGACACGCGGCGCATGTTGGTGAAGTCGTTGGCGATGTTGCGCACCAAGCGCGAGCAGTTGCCGTCGCGCAAGCACGGGAACACGCCACTGTGACACCGGAAGAGGTCGCGGCGGTCACCGCGGTCACGGTCGCACTGCAGCAGCGGGAGGCGGCGGCGACCGCCGCGGCGACGGCGGCGGACGGGCCGGAGCCGCTGAGCGCCTGGGTGGATGCGTCTCGGCGTTCCGCGCAGAACGCATTGATGCAGCGGGGTCCCTGGCGGCTTTCGAGTCGCATCGGCCGCCGTTCCAGAACGTGATCCACGACCCGGAACTGTTTACTGTCGGCCCCGACGAGATCGTCGTGACATTTCGGACCGACGAGGCGCGCGAGGTCGAGACACGGGTCGGCGACTGGAGCGTGGTGACGAGCGGGCCGTGTCACTTCGCCCGGGTGGTCGGTCTGGATTCGGACACGACATATCCGCTCACGGTTGCCGGCGCCGAGCCTTCGGCGCTACTTCCGACCGAGGTCACGACGCTGACGCCACCGCCCGGTCGGTTGCTCACGACGATCGCAACGGTCAACGACGTGCATTTCGGCGAGACGACGTGCGGGATTCTCGGCACGCCGGAAGAGCTGGGTCCGGTCTTCACATCGGGCGCCGGCGCCGAGCCGTATCCGGAGGTCATGAACCGCGGCGCGATCGATGCCATCGAACGGCTCGATCCGGATGCGGTCCTCGTGAAGGGTGATCTCACCGACCGCGGCACCGAGGAGGAGTACGAGGCGTTCCTGCGGGCGTATTCGCGACTCGGTGACCGGATGCGCCACGTGCGGGGCAACCACGACGCCATGATCACGGAGACGATCGCGGCGACGGGGCCCTTTACCGTTGATCTCGATGGCGTGAGGGTTGCCGTCCTCGACACGGTTCGGCCCGGCACCGACCGGGGCCGGATCTCCCGTGATCAACTCGAATGGCTCGACGACGTCGCGGCCGACACGTCGCGGCCCGTCCTTGTGTTCGGGCACCATCATCCGTGGGATCCCGGCTCGGCCGATCGCAGCGACACGTACTTCGGCATCAACCCCGACGACAGCGAGGCCCTGTGCGCGGTGATCGCGCGCCGAGAGGCGATCGCCGGATACTTCGCGGGACACACGCATCGAACGCGTACGCGCCGGTTTGCGTCGGCGCGCGACGTGCCGATCGTCGAGATCGCATGCGTGAAGGACTACCCGGGCGCGTGGGCGGAATACCGCGTGTACGAGGGCGGGTACGTGCAGCTGACGCGCCGGATCGACGCGCCCGCCGCACTGGAGTGGACCGAGAAGACACGAGCAATGTTCGCGGGGCTGTATCGCGACTACGCGTTGGGCACTGTCTCCGACCGTTGCTTCGCCCATCCGTTTTAGGCATGCCGGCGCTCGAGGGATTGCGCGTCATCGACATGGCGACGGTGTTCGCCGGGCCGGGTGCGGCTCGTCACCTCGGCGATTTTGGCGCCGATGTCATCAAGATCGAGGCGCCGATCGGTGACGGCGTGCGCCGCATGGGTTGGTTCCCGCCCGAGGGTGGCGACTCGTACACGTGGAAAGTGCTGGGGCGTAACAAGCGCGCCGTCGTGCTCGACCTCAAGACCGATGCGGGTCGGGACGCATTTCTGGCGATCGCGGCCGACGCCGACGTGCTGATCGAGAACTTCCGCCCCGGAACGCTCGAACGTCTCGAACTGGGACCCGACCTGCTCGCCGCCAGCAACCCGCGGCTCGTGGTGCTCCGCGTGACGGGGTTTGGCCAGGACGGACCGTACGCGTCGCGTCCGGGATTCGCGACGATGGCGGAGGCGATGAGCGGCTTTGCGGCGATCAACGGCGAGCCCGACGGTCCGCCGCTGCTCCCGCCCATCGCGCTCACCGACGAGGTGGCGGCGATTGCGGGTGCGTTCGCCGTGATGGTCGCCCTGCACGATCGAGAACGGACCGGCCTCGGTCAGGTGATCGACGTGAACCTGTTGGAATCGATGCTGCAGCTGATGTCGGCGTTGCCGTCGGCCGCCGCGCATCTCGGCTACGAACAGCCGCGACTCGGGTCGGGCATCCCGTATTCCGTGCCGCGGGGTACCTATCAGTGCGCCGACGGTCGCTGGGTCGCGATCTCCACCTCGGCCGAGACGGTCGCGCATCGGGTGCTGACACTCCTCGGCGTCGACGACGACGACCGCTACGCGACCTTCGAGAGCCGGGCCGAGCATCGTGAGGAGTTGGACGCGGTGGTGGCGGCGTGGGTCGGAGCTCGTTCTTCTACCGAGGTGTTGGCGGCGTTCGAGGCCGCGGAAGCGGCAATCGCGCCCGTGTACACAATGCTCGAAGTGCTCGATGATCCGCATGTGCGGGCGCGCGCAGTCTTCGTCGAAGTCGACGGCGTAGTCATGCAAGGCCCCGTGGCGCGGCTCTCTCGCACCCCCGCCGAGATGCGCTGGGCCGGCCGAGAGCTCGGTGCCGACACCGAAGCCGTCCTCCGCGCCCTCAACACCCCCCCTTGACATTCCCCGTCACGAAGAATCTTTT
>DASYJT010000384.1:0-18165 GCA_035996165.1 Acidimicrobiia bacterium | reverse complement strand
CGATCGACAACGGTGCGCGCCATGTGGTGATGCGCCCGGCCGCGCCGCACACCGCGAACGGACAGATCCCGGTGAGCGATCCGCGCAACGATCCCTTCTGGGCGCGCGTCAACGAGGCCGGCATCACGGTCGTGGTGCACGCGGGCGACAGCGGTTACTCGAGCAACGGTTACGCGGTCGACGGGTTCGCAGCCGGCTTCGGCGGCAACGGTCGCTGGGCTCCCTCCGTGAAGGCGTTCCACATCGAGCGCGCGGCCTACGACTTCCTGATCACACTCGTGTTCGACAAGCTCTTCGAGCGCTTCCCGAACGTGCGCGTCGCGTCGGTGGAGAACGGTGCGGAATTCCTCGGCGATCTGTTCAACAAGTTGCGCTCGACCGACCACAAGATGCCCGGTTACTTCACCGACGATCCCGTCGAGGCGTTCAAGCGCAACGTGTGGATCAACCCGTTCTGGGAGGACGACGTGAACACGGTCGTCGGGCACATGGGCGCCGACCGGGTGATCTTCGGCTCCGACTGGCCGCATATCGAGGGCATGCCCCGACCGCTCGACTACGCGGTCGAGGTCAAGCACTTCGACGACGACGACCAGCTCCGCATCATGCGCGACAACGCGCGCGCGCTCACCGCCCGCCAACCCCTCTGACAGTCGTCCCCGTCAGGGGATGAGGACGACCCGGCCCACGGCCTGGCGGCTCTCGATGTACGCGTGCGCCTCGGCGGCTTCGCTCAGCGGGAACAGCCGATCGACGATCACGGTGAGCCGGCCCGCGGCGACGTCGTCGACGAGACCGGCGATCATCGCGTACGTACGCGGGTTGAGGATCTCCGCCCCGAGGAAGACACCGGTGATCGACTGGTTGTTCATGCCCAGCGGCGAGAGGTCGAACGGCTGCGGGTCGCGGCCGGCGCTGCCGACGGTGATCGCACGTCCGCGATACGCGAGGCACTGCACGCTGCCCGCGAGCACTTTGCCGCCGACGGAATCGACGACGAGGTCGACGCCGCGCCCGCCGGTGATACCGCGGACGACGTCGACCCAACCCGACTGCGAGTAGTCGACCGCGTGATCGAGGCCGAGCGCCTTCAGGGGTTCGAGCCGATCGAGGTTCGAGGCGGTCGCGACAACCGTTGCGCCGGCGCGTTTCGCGAGCTGTATCGCGGCGACGCCTACGCCCGACGCGCCGGCCTGGATCAGCACCGTCTCGCCGGCCTGTAGACGACCGAACTCGAAGAGGCAGTCGTGCGCGGTGCCGAACGCAACGGGGACGCACGCGCACTTCACGAGATCGGCGCCGTCGGGGATCAACCACGTGATGACCGACGGCGCCGCGATCATCGCCGCGTGCGAACCCCACAGGCCCGTCGCGACCACGCGCTGACCGACGAACCGATCGGTGACACCTTCGCCGACCTCGATGATCGTGCCCGCGCTCTGGTAGCCGACGATGTGCGGGTTCGTCGCCATGTCGCCGCCCGAGCGGTTCAACGTGTCACCGCCCTCGATGCTGATCGCGCCGATCTCGATCAACACGCTGCCCGGGCTCGCGACGGGATCCGGGACATCCTCGTAACGCAGCACCTCGGGTGCACCGGTCTCGTAGTAAACGGCTGCCTTCATGACTCCCCCTCGGGACCAGACTCAGACCAACTCAAAGACTTGCGAAATATTCGTCGGCGACGCGCTCGCGCTGCCAGCCCTGGGCGCCCATCAGAACGTCGTCGACCTTGGCGCGCCGCAAGAACAGGTGCGCGTCGTTCTCCCACGTGTAGCCGACGCCTCCGTGGATCTGGATGCACTCGGCGGTGACGTAGTTCGCCGCGGAGGCCGCTTGCGCCTTCGCCATCGCGGCCGCGATCTCACGATCGTCGGCCTCGACCTCGGACGCCCAAGCCGCGTAGTGCACGGCGACGCGGGCGATCTCGATCTCGCGCAGCATGTCGACGGCCTTGTGCCGCGTCACCTGGAATTTCGAGAGCGGCTTGCCGAATACCTCACGTGCTTGCGCGTAGTCGAGCGCGAGCGCGTTCGCCGCCTCGCTCACGCCGATCAGCTCGGCCGCGAGGAGCACGGCGGCGTCGTCGGCAATGCGCCGCCACAGGTGCGCGTGATCGCCCGTCGGCCCGACGAGCCGCGCGCGCGTGGCGTCGAACTCGAAGCGCGCGAATTTGCGGGTGACGTCGAGTGACGGTGCGAGCTGCGCGAGCACGTGCGCGTCGTCGACAAGAAAAGTCTGCAAGCCGTCACGGGTGCGGGCCGGGACGAGCACCCAATCGGCCGAATAGCCGTCCATCACCATTGGTTTCACGCCGTCGAGCTTGTGTCGCGACCCGCGACCGGTCGCGCGCACGCGCACGCGTTCGATCGGATCGCCGTGGCCGGCCTCGTCGAGGGCGACGGTTCCCCGTTGCGTGCCGGCCGCCAACGCCGCGAGGCGATCGTCGAGCCCGAACGCGCGCGCCGCGAGAGTGGCGACGATCGCGGAGGAGAAGTACGGCCCCGGGAACACCGCGCGGCCCATCTCCTCCTGCACCACGACTGCGTCGACGATGCCGAGGCCGAGTCCGCCGAGCGCCTCGGGCACGAGGAGCCCGGTCCAGCCCAGATCGACGATCTTGCGCCAGAGGTCGGGAGTGATGCCCGCGTCGTCGTGCTCGGCCATCCGCCGCACGTATTCCTTCGGCGCCTCGGCACCGAGGAACGACCGCACCGAGTCGCGCAGTGCTTCCTGGTCGGCCGAGAACGTGAAGTCCACGCCCGCACGGTAGTTCCGACCTGACGGTAATGTCAGCTGGAGTATGGACTTCGCGTGGTCACCTGAAGACCTGGCGTTCAAAGAAGAGCTCGAGGCGTTTCTCGACAAGGAGATGCCGCCGTTCATCGAGCAGTGGTCGGACAACGAAGACCCCGACGCCGAAGACCCCAATGCCTCGCGCGGAGTCATGGGCGTCATGGACAAGCGCAAGGCGTGGCAGAACAAGCTGAACGAAGGTCGGTGGGCTGCGATCCTCTGGCCCGAGGAATGGGGCGGGCGCGACGCCACGACCGCGCAGCAGGTCATCTACACGCAGGTGATGGCGAAGTACCGGTCGCCCGGCATCTTCAACGCCAACGGGATCGTGCAGATCGGTCCGTCGATCATCACGTGGGGTACCGACGACCAAAAGGCGCGGTGGTTGCCCGCCATCCTCGACGCGAGCGAGCACTGGTGCCAGGGCTTCTCCGAACCGCAGGCCGGATCCGACCTCGCGAACCTCCGCACCACCGCGATCCTCTCCGACGACGGCACGCACTACGTCGTCAACGGTCAAAAGACATGGATCAGCTCGGCCCAGATCGCCAAATGGGGACTCTTCCTCATGCGCACCGACCCCACCGCGATCGCACGCGGGGTCAAACACGACGGCATCACCACCTTCATCGTCGACATGGAGCTTCCCGGCATCGACGTGCGTCCGATCCGCGAGATCACGGGCGACTCGTTGTTCTGCGAGGTCTTCTTCACCGACGCGAAGATCCCGGCCGGCGACCGCCTCGGCGACGAGGGCAACGGCTGGCTCGTCTCGATGAGCGCGCTCGGTAAGGAGCGCGTCGGGAGCGCGGGCCAGGCGATCTCGATGGCGCAAGATCTGCGTGCGCTGCTCCAGACGGCGCGCGCCGAGAACCCCGATGCGCTGCGCGACCCCGCGATTCGCGAGCGGGTGGCGAAGCTGCACATCCAGATCGAGGCGACGCGCCTGCTGATCGCGCGCGCGTTGTCGAAGGTGCTGAAAGGCGAGAAGGGCTGGCCCGAGGTCCCGCTCGCCAAGCTCCAATGGGGATACATCTCGTTGTGGCTCGCGGAGCTCGCACTCGACGTGCTCGGGCCCACGGGCACGCTGCTCAAAGGCGCACCCGGCGCGATCGACGGGGGCATGTGGGCCCGGAATTACGTCTGGCAGCGCTACACGACGATCGGCGCGGGCCCGACCGAGGTGCAGAAGAACATCATCGCCGACCGCGCGCTCAAGCTCGAGCGCTGAGCGTCATTCCTCCGCGAAGCGCTCCGCACTGAACGGCCGCAGGTCGAGAGCAGGTTCGAAGCCACACACCGCGTCGGCGACGAGCGCCCCGGAGACGGGGCCGAGCAGCAGCCCGTTGGCGCCGTGGCCGGTGGCGACGAACACGTTGTCGAAGCCGGGGAGCGCACCGATGATCGGCATGTCGTCGACACTCACCGGTCGGAGGCCGACGCGTACCTCGCGGATCGTCGCGCCCGCGAGCCCGGGCATCACGCGCAACGTCTCGCGCAAGACCTCGTGGACTCCACCCGCGGTCACGTCGGTCGCGAATCCTGCGTCCTCCACGGTCGCGCCGACCGCGACGCGCGCGTCGGCCCAGGGCACCATGTAGTAGCCGAACACCGGTTGCACGATCGGCCACGCGCCGGTGTCGCCGACGGCGGGGTCGACGCCCAAGTGGATGATCTGGCCGCGCACCGGACCGATCGGCAACGTCACACCGAGCACCCGTGCGATCTGATCGGTCCACGCGCCACCCGCGATGACGACGGCGTCGGCAGGGAGCGAGCGCACGTCGTCGACCGATTCGTCGCGCACGGTGACGCCGTGGTCGTCGACCGCGGCCCGCCGCAGCGCCGCGCAGATCGAGCGCCCGTCGACGCGGGCCGCCGCGGGATGGAAGAGCGCTCGCACCACGTCGCCGAGTACCGGCACCATCTCGCGTGCCGCGGCCGGCGTGATCTCGGTCGCACCCGTCGACCGTTCGGCGACCCATTCCCACGCGGGTAGGTCGGTGTCGCGCGTCGCGAGCTGGAGGATGCCGCAGCGGTCCCAACCCGTGTCGGCGCCCAACTTCGGGATGAGCTCCTCGTAGTGCTCGCCCGCGGCGTGCACCAACGCGACCCAGTTGGGATCGTCGCGCTTCGTCGTCTCGGGCGAGAGGATCCCGGCGCCCGCGTCGGTGGCCCGCCCGGGATCGGCCCGGTCGACGAGCAGGGTCCGCTTTCCCCGGAGGCCCAGCTCGTAGGCCGTGGCCGTGCCGACCAGCCCGCCCCCGACCACCGCCACGTCGTACTGCGCCATCCCGCATTCTCCCTGCCCCGGCGGTTCCCGAAATATCACAAGCTATTACTTGCGTTATTCGGAGGAGACGACCAAGATGCACGAAGAAGAACGAGGAGGAACACCATGCCCGTCGCCATCGTCACCGGCGCCTCCCGCGGTCTGGGATACGCATTGGCTCACTCACTTGCCGCCGACGGCTGGGATCTCGTCGTCGACGCCCGCGATGCCGGGGCGCTGCGCGCCGCGACCGCGGCGCTCTCGTCGGGCACGATCCGCGCGGTTCCCGGAGACGTCGCCGACGCCGCGCACCGGGCCGCCCTGGTCGCGGCGGCAACGGAGCTCGGCGGCATCGACCTGCTCGTCAACAACGCGAGCGTGCTCGGGCCGTCGCCGCAACCGCGGCTCGCCGACTACCCGCTCGACGTGCTCGCGCACGTCTACGCCGTGAACACGCTCGCACCCGTCGCACTGGCGCAGCTCGCACTCCCCGACCTGCGGGAGCGGCGCGGAACGATCGTCAACATCACGTCGGACGCTGCCGTCGAGCCGTACGAAGGTTGGGGTGGCTACGGGTCGTCGAAAGCGGCCCTGGAACAGCTCGGCAACGTGCTCGGCGCGGAGGAACCGTTCGTGCACGTATACACGTTCGACCCGGGCGACATGCGGACGCAGATGCACCAAGACGCGTTCCCCGGCGAGGACATCTCCGATCGACCCGAGCCCGAGACGGTTGTGCCCGCGTTGCGCCGATTGTTGTTCGACAAGCCCGAGAGCGGCCGCTACCGCGCCTCCGATTTCGACACCGCAATCGCTTCCGCGTCGGGTCTGACATCGTGACCGCGGTCGTGGTGCGCGAAGCAACTGAGCCCGCCGAAGCGCGCGGGATCACGCGTGACGCGGTGCGCATGATGGTCGCGCACCGTTCCGATCTACGGATCGCGCACGCCCACGCGCACGACCTGCCCCAGTACCTCGACGAAGGCGACCTCGTCGTGGTGAACACCTCGGGGACGCTGGCCGCCGCGCTCGACGCGCTCGGTGCCGATGGCACTCCGCTCGTCGTCCACCTCTCCCAACGGTTGCCCGCGGGACTCTGGTTGGTCGAGCTCCGCCGTCCGAACGGGCACGCGACCGAACCGTGGTTCGCGGATCCGCCCGGCCTCACCCTGCGACTCGTCGGCGGCGGGTTCGTGCACCTCGCGACGCGGTTCGAGACGTCGACGCGGTTGTGGGTCGCCACCCTCGAGCTCCCGGAACCACTGCTGACGTATCTCGCGGTGCACGGCCGGCCGATCCGGTACGGCTACGTGACGCGCGACTGGCCGCTCGACATGTACCAGAACGTCTACGCGCGGGAACCGGGCAGCGCGGAGATGCCGAGCGCCGGACGCCCGTTCACTCCCGAGCTCGTCACCCGCCTCGTCTCGAAGGGTGTCGCGATCGCACCGATCCTGCTGCACACGGGAGTGTCGTCGCTCGAAGCGAACGAGCACCCCTACCCCGAGTGGTACCGCGTGTCACCCTCGACGGCGGCGCGCATCAACGGGACGCGCGACAACGGTGGTCGGGTGATCGCGATCGGCACCACGGTGGTGCGGGCGCTCGAATCGGTCGTCGACAACCGGCGCCTCGTGCACGCAGGGGAAGGCTGGACCGATGTGGTGGTCACGCCCGAGCGCGGTGCACACGCGGTCGACGGTTTGCTCACCGGCTGGCACGAGCCCGAGGCGTCGCACCTGCAGATGCTGGAAGCCATCGCGGGCCGCGACCTCCTCGACGTGTCGTACGCCGCGGCCTCCGCCGAGGGCTACCTCTGGCACGAGTTCGGCGATGTTCACCTCATCGTTCCGTAAGGGCACGCCGTCGTGCGCGCCGGAGCCTCAGACGTATTGCCAGCGCCGGTCGGGTTCGCTCCCGGGCGCGTGCTCGATGACCTGCACGTCGAACCGGATGGGCAGCAGGTACTTCACGTAGAACGCGTGCACCGTGACCGGGCCCTGCACGAGGTCGTTCTCGAACTCGGTGATCTGCACGCGGTCGTCCTTGTCGCGCCATCGCTTCGCCCGTTCGAGCAGCTCGTCGACCTCTTCGCGCGTGTCGCACAACACACCGAGGTGGTCGTAGCCGGGCGACTGCATGTACTTCTTCGCTTCGGCCAACAAGATGAAGTGCTGGGCGCCGTCGTCGCCGGTCAGCAAGAAGTTGGTCTTCTCGAAGAGCACGACGTCGGTACCCGACCAGCCGAACATCTCTCCGTAGAACGCGGCGATGTCGCGGCGCGTCGCGTCGTCGAGACCGCCGGGCGGGAACGTCAGCTCCATGTGGTTGAAGCGGTGCGGCATCGGGACGCTCCTTCGCGATCAGAGTCGAGCGGGAATCACCGCGTCGATGAGGTACGGACCGGGTTCGGCGAGCGACCGTTCCAACGCGGTCACGAACTGGTCGGCGGTCTCGACGCGCGTGCCGTCGACACCCATGCCCCGCGCCAGCGCGACGAAGTCGAGCGGCGGACGGGAGATGTCGAGCTGGTCGGCCGCACTGCCGTCGGTCCGCGCGCCGACCCGCGAGAGCTCGAGACTCAGAATCGCGTACGCGCCGTTGTCGAAGATGACAGTGGTGACGTCGAGGTTCTCACGCGCCTGCGTCCACAGCGACTGCAGCGTGTACATCGCGCTGCCGTCGGCTTCGAGGCTCAACACCTTGCGATCGGGGCACGCGACTGCGGCGCCGGTGGCGACCGGCATCCCCTGACCGATCGCGCCACCGGTAAGCGTCAGCCAATCGTGACGCGGCGCGCCGGCAGTCGCGCCGGAGACGAACAGACCACCCGTCTGCGCCTCGTCGCTCACGATCGCACCTTCGGGCAGCAATGCGCCGATCGCCTGCGCGATCGTCTGCGCGTTGAGCGGCCCGGTCGGTCGGTCGGGTCGCGACGCGGGCGCGAGAAGCGCGCCGTCGGCCGGCGCGCCGAGCGCGTCGGCGAGCGCCTCGAGCGCGTCCTCGACGCGCACGCCATCGCCGCCCAGGAGGTCGCGGATCTCGCAGCCCTCCGGCGCCAGCTCGCTCGGCAGGCCGGGGTACGCGAAGAACGAGACCGGCGCCTTGGCGTCGACGAGCACCAGATGGCGAAGGTCCTTCATCTGGGCGGCCGCGAACTCGCCGAGGTACGCGAGCCGTTCGACGGCCGGCAGACCCGCGCCCCGAACGAGTCGGGCCGGGAAGGTTTCGCAGAGGAGCTGGGCGCCCGTCGCCTGCGAGATTCGGGACGCCGCGAGCAGGCCCCGCTCTCGCAACGCGTGCCCGCCCAACAACAACGCGGCCGGCTCGCCGCTGCGGAGCGCCTTCGCCGCCAACTCGACCGAGTCGGGGCGAACCGTGCCCTCGGTGCTTCCGATCACGATCGTCTCACCGACCTCGGCGCCGTCGAGCCACGACGCGTCGGCGGGCAGGATGAGCGTGGCAACTCCACCGCGGCGCGCCTCGAGTATCGCTTCGGCCACGTCGGCACCGACCGTCTCAGGTCCCTTCGACTCGCGTACCCACCGCGAGACGTTGCGGGCCACGCCGACGATGTCGGACGCGAGCGGCGCGTCGAGACGTTGGTGGTAGGTGGCGTGGTCGCCGACGATGTTGACGATGGGCGTTCGCGCGCGGCGCGCGTTGTGCAGGTTCGCCAAACCGTTCCCGAGGCCGGGGCCGAGGTGCAACAGCGTGGCCGCGGGCTTGTCCGCCATGCGGCCGTAGCCGTCGGCGGCTCCGGTCGCGACGCCTTCGAAGAGGGCCAGGATCGGCCGCATCTCGGGAAAGTCGTCGAGTGCCGCGACGAAATGCATCTCCGACGTGCCCGGGTTGGTGAAACACGTGTCGACGCCGTTCGCCACGAGCGTCCGGAGCACCGCATGCGCGCCGTTCATGATGTCGGTCTCCTGGTGTCCGTCGAAGAGCTGGTTGCCGTCGAAAAGAGGGTGTCAGTCGAAGAGAGTGCCGGGATTGAGGATGCCGTTCGGGTCGAAGGCGAGCTTGATCCGCTGCATCAACGCGATCTTGTTGGGATCCTCGAGCTCGAGAAAGTACTGCTTCTTCTCCTTGCCGATGCCGTGCTCGGCCGATATCGCGCCACCCATGGCCACACCCGCGGAGATGATCGCACGCATCACGCGGTGCCGCACCTCGTCGTCGGGCTGGAACACCGACAGGTGGATGTTGCCGTCGCCCGCATGACCCGCCGCGCTCACGTACGACCCGTGCTCCGTGGCGATCGCCTGCACGGCCTGCAGATACTCGGGAACCGACGCGCGAGGAACGACGACGTCGATGATGTCGTTCGCGCCGAGCGCCTTCACGACCCAGAAGGCTTTCTCCCGCGCTTCGAGCAACAGCGCACCCGAGTGCGGCGGGAGCACGTACACGTCGATCGCACCGAGCGCGGTCACCTGCCCGGCGAGCGTCGCGATGTCTTCTTCGAGTCGCGACTCGACGTGTTGTTCGATCACGACGATGAGATACGCCTGCGCCGCCGCCTGCACGTCGGCCGCGATGCCGAGATCGAGACCGACGTTCGACGCGAGCGTGGCGAGGCCGCCACCGTCGACGTACTCGAGCACGAGCGGGTTCACGCCACTGCGGACGATGTGCGGCACCGCCGACGCGATCTCGTCGACCGTGGCGAACGGCACAAGGATGGTCGCGCTGTGTTGCGGGCGCGGGTAGATCTTGAGGATCGCCTCGGTCACGATCGCGAGTGTCCCCTCGGAACCGATGACGAGCTGGGTGAGGTCGTAACCGGTGGTCGCCTTCACGAACTTGCCGCCCGTGCGGATCACGTCGCCGTTGGCGAGCACCGCTTCCAGACCCAGCACCTGGTTGCGCGTCACCCCGTACTTCACCGCGCGCATGCCGCCCGCGTTCGTCGCGACGTTGCCGCCGAGCGACGCGCTGTTCTCTCCGGGGCAGACGGGATACACGAGGCCCATCGGCGCGAGCGCGGCGTCGAGCTGTTCGAGGCTGACGCCGGGTTGCACGACGGCGACGTAGTTCTCGATGTCGATCTCGATGATCTCGTTCATGCGCTCGAGCGCGATGACGATGCCGTCGGCGACGGGTGTGCAGGCACCCGACAAGCCGGTCCCCGCGCCGCGGGCCGTGATCGGGACCCGGAGCTCGTCACATACACGTACCACTGCCGCCACTTCGGCGGTGGAAACCGGTCGCACAACCGCGAGAGGTCGCACCGGGGTGGCCGTCAGGGCCTCATCGTGGGTGTAGTCGTCTCCGATCGCCTCGCCGAGCTCGACGTGTTGAGGCGCCAGCACTTCCAAGAGCCGCGCTTCCAAATCAGCCATCCGGCTTGTGTAGGCGGCGCGCCTGCGTGGGTCAAGCCGGAGCGGATCAAATGCACCGGTGGTCGCCGGCCGCGTGATCGCCGTAGGATCGCTTTTCGTTTCCCGGGCGAAAGGACGGTGCACGGCGCATGTACCCGCACAGGGATTGGACTCCTCGATGAGCGGGGAATCGCTCGACATGCACGACGCCGACGCAGACCCCTTGGTCGACGCGGTCCTGCGAGCGAGTCGCGCGCTCGTGTCGATCACGGCGCGGTCTCTCTCGGCCGTGAACGAAGACGTGACGCTGCCGCAGTTCCGGTCGCTCGTCGTTCTCGCGACCGCGGGACCCCAGACGGTGAGCGCGCTCGCCGACCGGCTGGCGGTGCACGCCTCGACCATGACGCGAATGTGCAACCGGCTGGTGAGTCGGGGCCTCGTCTTGCGCGCCCCGTCGGCCGTCGACCGCCGTGAGGTGGTTATCGCCCTGACCGCTACGGGTACATCAGTCGTGGAGTCGGTGATGGCCGCCCGCCGGCGCGAGCTCGACGAGGTCGCGCGGCGGATGGGTGACGACGATCGGATCGCCGTCGTTACCGCCCTCGACAAGTTCACTCACGCCGCCGGCGTTGCACCTTCTTCGCCCGACCCGCAGCCACTTGCATCGAGATCAGCGAGTCAACTCTTGGAGGAATAGATGAAGCCCTACGAGCTCCCCCCGCTCGACTACGACTACGCCGCGCTCGAGCCGCACTACTCGGCTCGCGTCCTCGAACTCCACCACGACAAGCACCACAAGGCCTACGTCGACGGTGTGAACACCACGTTGGAAAAGCTCGCCGGCGCGCGTGAGTCCGACGACCTGAGTGCGATCGTCGGCCTCGAGAAGACGCTCGCATTCAACCTCTCCGGTCACGTCCTCCACACGCTGTTCTGGAAGAACCTCTCCCCGCACGGCGGCGATCGCCCCGAAGGCGCCCTGGCGGCGGCGATCGACGAGCACTTCGGCTCGTTCGACGCCTTCAAGAACCAGCTCACGCAGTCGGCGGCCACCGTGCAGGGTTCCGGCTGGGGCGCGCTGTCGTGGGAGCCGCTCGGCGAGCGCCTGTTCATCGAGCAGATCTACGACCACCAGGGAAACGTCGGACAAGGTGGCGTCCCGCTGCTCGTCATCGACGCATGGGAGCACGCGTACTACCTGCAGTACGAGAACCGGCGCCCGGAGTACGTGAAGGCAATCTGGAACGTGCTCGATTGGGCCGACGTGGCCCGCCGCTTCGACCGGGCGGTCGCCCAGATCCTCGTCCAACCCTGAACCAAAGGGCCGACTTCAGCCGACGAGCTCGGCCATCGTCCGCAACGTCTCGATATCGCCGTTGAGGATGATCGTGGTCACGGGGCTCTCCTTCCACGCCTCGAGCCGGTCGCGGATGCGCTCCTTGGAACCGACGAGCGAGATCTCGTCGGCGAACTGCGTCGGTACGAGCGGGATTGCTTCGTCGCGCCGGCCTTCGAAGAAGAGATCCTGGATCTTGTGCGCTTCCGCCTCGAAGCCCATGCGACTCATCAACTCCATGTGGAAGTTCTTGTCGCGCGCACCCATGCCACCGATGTAGAACGCGAGCGCAGCCTTCGTCGGCATCAGCGCTTCGTCGATGTCGTCGACGATCCGGCACCCCATGACGTTGACGCAGACTTCGAAGCCGGGCTTGGCGGCCGCGCCCTGCAACGACTCCGCGTAGACGTCTTGGCGGAACGGTGAGTAGTAGAGCGGCATCCAGCCGTCGGCGATCTCGGCCGCGAGTGCGATGTTCTTCGGTCCCTCCGCGCCGAGCAGGATCGGCAGGTCGGGGCGCAGCGGATGCGTGATCGAGCGCAGCGGCTTCCCGAGCCCCCACGCGCCCGGGCCGTCGTACGGAAGTTGGTAGTGCTCGCCGTGGAACTCGACCGGGTCCTGGCGGGCGAGGATGCGGCGCACGATCTCGACGTACTCGCGCGTACGTGCGAGGGGCTTGGCGAACGGTTGTCCGTACCAGCCTTCGACCACCTGGGGCCCGGAGACGCCGAGCCCGAGCGTGAAACGGCCGTTGGAGAGGTGATCGAGTGTCAGCGCGTGCATCGCGCACGAGGCGGGTGTGCGCGCCGAGATCTGGACGATGCCGGTACACAACCGGATGCGCGAGGTGTGTGCGCCGATCCACGCGGCCGGGGTGAACGCGTCGGAACCCCACGCCTCGGCGGTCCAGACCGAGTCGTATTCGAGCCGCTCGGCCTCTTGGGCCAGCGCGATCGAGAACGGGTTCGGTTGGGCGCCCCAGTAGCCGAGCTGTAGTCCGAGTTTCATGCAAACGGTCTAGCGCGCCGGGTGCCGTCCGCGCGATTCCGGGTGCCGTCACGGCGCGCTTGGCAGACTCACGGCATGGAGCAGCGATTCGAAGGTGTGATCGGGCGTGACTGGCGGACGTCGACTCCGTGGTGGCCACCGGATCCCGAGCCGCCCGCGGGCGCCCCGAATGTCTTGCTGCTCGTGCTCGACGACGTCGGGTTCGCGCAACTCGGTTGCTACGGCTCCGACATCGCGACGCCGACCTTCGACGGACTCGCCCACGACGGCATCCGGTTCTCGAACTTCCACACGACCGCGTTGTGCTCGCCGACCCGCTCGTGCCTCTTGACCGGCCGCAACCACCATCGCAACGGCATGGGCCGCGTGGCCGACCTCGCCGTCGGCTACCCCGGCTACTGCGGCCGGATCCCGCGCGAGAACGGATTCCTCTCGGAGATCCTGCGCGCGCACGGCTACGCGACGTACGCAGTCGGCAAGTGGCACCTGACTCCCGAGGACGAGACGCACATGGCCGCCTCACGCGCGTCGTGGCCCCTCGCACGCGGCTTCGACCGTTGGTACGGGTTCCACGGCGGCGAGACGCACCAGTTCGTACCGTCGCTGTACCACGACAACCACTCCGTACTGCCGCCCGCGCGCCCCGAGGACGGCTACCACCTGAGCGCGGATCTCGCCGATCGCGCGATCGGGTTCCTCGGCGACCTGCGCGCGGTCGACTCCGATCGACCGTTCTTCTGTTACTTCGCGACCGGCGCGTGTCACTCCCCGCACCACGCGCCCCGAGAATGGATCGAGCGCTACCGCGGGCACTTCGACGCGGGCTGGGACGTGTGGCGCGACGCCACCTTCGCGCGCCAGATCGCGGGCGGGATCCTTCCCGCGCACACGAAGCTTTCGCCGCGACCGCACTGGGTGCCCGCGTGGGAGTCGTTGAAAGCTGAGGACCGCGCCGTCGCGGCCCGATTCATGGAGTGCTTCGCCGCGTACCTCTCGTACACCGACGCCCAGATCGCGCGCCTGCTCGCATTCCTCGAACACACCGGCGATCTCGAGAACACCGTCGTCGTCGCGGTCTCCGACAACGGCGCCAGCGCCGAGGGCGGGCCGAAGGGCTCCATCAACGACGGCCGGCTCATGAACGGTGCACCCGCGGGCCGGCGCGAGCTGCGGGCGCGTATCGACGAGATCGGCGGACCGTCCGCGCACAACAACTATCCGTGGGGCTGGACCATGGCCGGAAACACGCCGTTCAAGCGTTGGAAGCGCGAAGTCCACGAAGGTGGCGTCGCGGATCCGTGCATCGTGTGGGCGCCGGGGCTCACGGGCGGCGGCGCGACGCGCCGGCAATTCGCGCACGCGATCGACGTGCTCCCGACGGTGCTGGAGCTCGTGGGTATCGCGGCGCCGACGGCGATCGACGGGATCGAACAGTCGCGGATCGACGGGCACAGCTTCGCTTCGGTTCTGCACGACGCGAACGCGGCCGAGACCAACGAGACCCAGCATTTCGAGATGCTCGGGTCGCGGGGCATCTACCACCGCGGTTGGAAGGCGGTCACGTTCCACCCGCTCGGCGCGATGTACGACGACGGCCTCGATCCCGAGGCGCCGTTCGACGACGACGCGTGGGAGCTGTACGACGTGGTGGCCGACCCCTCGGAGACCAACGACGTCGCCGCCGCGCAACCGGAACGGCTCGCGACGCTGGTCGACCTCTGGTGGGAGGAAGCCGCGCGCAACGATGTGCTCCCGCTCGACAACCGCCCGCTGTTCGCGATCATGAACCCGCGGCCGACGACCCGTCAGGACCGCGCGACGTACGTCTACTACCCGAACGGCTCACCCGTGCCCGAGCCCGTAGCCGTGAACGTGCGCAACCGTTCGCACTCGATCACCGCGTCGATCACGGTGCCCGAAGGAGTGGTCGCGCAGGGGACCTTGCTCGCACTCGGATCCGTGCTCGGGGGTTTCACGTTGCAGCTGGTCGAGGGCCGGCCGCGTTACATACACAATTTGTACGGCGCCGCTCGTGACGTGGTCGACAGCGAAACGGTGATCGCACCGGGCGTGCACCGCGTCGCATTCGTGTTCACCAAGACCGACGAGTTCACGGGCCACGGCGAGCTGTTCGTCGACGACCGGGCCGTCGGCCGGGCCGAGATTCCGCACTTCACGCCGATGTCGTTCTCGAACACCGGTGGCGGTCTGACGTGCGGCTACGAAGTCGGCCCGGCCATCGGCACCGACTACGACGCGCCGTTCCGCGCCAACGTCGAGATCGACCGCGTCGTCGTCGACGTCTCGGGCGCGCCCCACCGAGATCCCGAGGCCGAGTTCGACGCGATCATGTCGGAGCAGTGATGAGTCTCCTCCGCGTCGGCCTGGCCATCGGTGCCGGCGCGATCGCCGTGCTCCCGCTCGCGGGGCCGGCCGAGGCGCAGACAACCGGCGAGCGCATCGACGTCTTCAACGTCGCGATGCAGCTCGAACGCGACGGGCGACTCCTGGTGCGGGAGGAGATCCGGTACGACTTCGGCGCGACCGCGCACCACGGCATCTTCCGCGACCTCGTCGAACGGGAGACCTACGACTCGCACAACGACCGTCTGTATCGCGTCAACGGCGTCACCGCGACGGCCGACGGCAACCCGACGCCGCTGCAGGTGTCCCATTCGGGGAGGTATCTGCACGTTCGGATCGGCGACGCGAACACCACTGTGACCGGGATCCACACGTACGCGATCGCGTATCGCGTCGACGGCGCCACGCGGACGTTCGCCGACCATCAAGAGCTCTATTGGGACGCGATCGGCAATCAATGGCCGGTGCCGATCGTCCGGGCGACCGTCGACGTCACCGTCGCTCCTCCCGCGCGCATCAGCCAGGTTGGTTGTTACGCGGGCGCGCAAGGCAGCCGGCTCGGGTGCACGCGCGCGACGAACGAGGAAACGACGGCGAGGTTCACCCAGACGAACCTCGGACCCGACGAAGGACTCACGATCGTCGTGGGTCTCCCCCGTGGGTCGATCGCGCTCGATCCGCAACCGATCCTCGAACGCCGCCGCACGCTGGCCGACGCGTTCGCGGTACGGACCAACACACTCGTCCCCGCGATCGTCGTGGCGTTGTTGACCGTGGCCTTGGTCCTCCGCCTCGCACGGCGGCGGGGCCGCGACCGGCGCTACTCGGGCTCGGCGGTCGACGCCGCGTTCGGCAACCGCACCGGCGCCGAGGAACCGGTCGGCCTCCTGCGCCCCGACGCGGGCCCGGTCGAGTTCGTACCGCCCGACGGAGTGCTGCCGGGCCAGGTCGGCACGCTCGCCGACGAGCATGCGAACCTCGTCGACGTCACCGCGACGATCGTCGACCTCGCCGTGCGCGGCTGGCTGACCATCACCGACCTCGACGGCGACTACCAGCTCACCGCGACGCAGGTCGCGGGTAAGGGCACCCCGGTCCCCTACGAGACCGCGCTGATGAACGCTCTTTTTGGCGGCGGACCCTCGGTGAAGCTGTCCGACCTCAAGTACAAGTTCCGCGCCCAGCTCTCGGAGATCCAGTCGGCGATGTACGACGACGTCGTCACCCAGGGTTGGTACCTCATCCGACCGGACCGCACCCGGCAACGATGGCTGTTGCTCGCAGTCGGAGGTGTGGTGGCGAGCATCGCGGCCACCGTGATCGTCGCGGTGGCGTCGTCGTTCGGGCTGGTTCCCCTCGGGCTCTTGCTCGGTGCGATCACGTTGCTCGCCGTCGCCGGACACATGCCGGCGCGCACCGGAAAGGGCAGCGCGATGTTCTCGCGCGTGCGGGGCTTCCGGCGCCTGTTCGACGAGGGCGACCAGGGCCTGCGCGAGCGGTTCGCCGAAGACCACGACGTGTTCTCGAAGTACCTGCCCTACGCGATCGTGTTCGGTTGCACCGACAAATGGGCGCGGGTGTTCGAGCAGCTCGACGCGCAACAGCTCGAGACCGGGTGGTACCGCGGGAACGCGCCGTTCAACGCGATCCTGCTCGCGAGCTCGATCAACAACTTCGGCACCGTCGCGACCGGGACGCTCTACGCGAGCCAACCCTCGTCGTCGAGCAGCAGCGGCTTCGGCGGGGGCTTCTCGGGTGGCGGCGGCGGAGGCGGTGGGGGCGGCAGCTGGTGAGGCGAGATCAGCCGCGGGTGGCGCGCGGCCGGTTTACGGCTCGTCAGTCACGACCCGGTCCGTGCCGCGAGAGGTACCGATCGATCACGCGGTGCATGTGCAGGATGTTGCCCTCCTGCCGGGGGTTCAAGCGCGCACCCGTCCAGCCCGCGCTGCGCATGCCGCGCTGCACATTCGCGAGATTCTCGTAGTCCTGCTCGGTGATCTCGCCCCAGTTCCGGTCGCGCCAGTTCTCGTAGAACTTCGGTTCCAGCCGACGGTCGTCGGACGCCGACGCGCCCGGCGCGCGCCACTCGAGCACCCACGTGTCCTTGATCGAACGATCGGGATCGTCACCCAGGGGACGCACCCGGAAGAGGATCGCGCTGCCCGGGTAGATCGGGCCGACGACGTTCGGGAAACAGAAGACGTCGTCGGCGCTCGTCATGAGCTCGGGCAAGAGACCCGACACGTCGAAGCCTCGCTGCGCGAGCAGCTGCACCCGGCGGGTTTGGTATGCCTCCAAGAGCGTCGACCCCGGGGGCGGGCCGGTCGCGCGCAACGCCTCGATCGCGGCGCGCTCCTCCGCCAAGAACGCGCCCCCGAGCCCGCCCACGAGGCTCGCGAGAATCTCGCCTTCGTCGTAGTCGTCCGGCTGCAGATCGAGGCGCGGGCTCGGACGGAGTTGGCGGCGCGCGCCGGGCAGCCGGCCGTAGTGCGCGTGCCGTTCGAACTGCTCGTACTCGATGCTGACGTCGTCGGTCCACGGCAGGATCTGCGGGTGAAGACCCTGCACGTGGTAGCCCTCGTTGAACGCGTCGACAACGGCCTTCCAGTTCGCATCGATGATCGTGCTGAGCGACGCCCGCAGCCGCATCTCGTCGAGGTGGTACGGCGCCAGCAACGTGGGCAGCGGATCGAGGTAGTCGAGCAACGGCTCCGCATTCGGGTCGAGATTGACGAACACGAAACCGCCCCACGTGTCGACGCGCACGGGCGCAAGCGCGAGATCGTCGGGAAGACCAACGAAGTCGTCGCGGTCGGGGACGTCGACCAGGTGGCCGTCGAGCGCGTAGCACCAGCCGTGATACGGGCACCGGATCGTGCCGTCGACAAACGATCCGGAGCCCTCGGCGAGGCGCCGGCCGCGGTGCATGCACGCGTTGAAGAACGCGTGCAGCGCGCCCGACGCGGCGCGCACGATTGCGACGGCTTCGTTGCCGATCGCGTACTCGAGGAAGTCGCCCGGCGCGGCGACCTGCTCCTCGCGACACGCGATCTGCCACACGCGCG
>DASYJT010000383.1:0-3017 GCA_035996165.1 Acidimicrobiia bacterium | reverse complement strand
AGTGAAGGGCAGGCGCGGATGTGGCTGCCGCCGAGTGTCGACTTCACCGTGCATGTCCTGGGCGAGGCCCGTTCCGACTGGGTGCTCGCGGTCAATCGGGCCCGTCATGCAGGCGAGGGTTATGCGTCGGCCGACATGGAGCTCTGGGACCTCGACGGCGGCCCGGCCCGGCTGGTCGCCTATGCCACCCAGACGATGATCTTCAGCTTTCCGAAATAACCGGTACCCCGGCGTCCGAGAATCTGCGTGCGACCCTTGCCACACAGAGTGAGAGGGGTGTTCACTTGCTCCCGGGGGAAGGGGCTGAGAGGCGGCCCCCGGCGCGAGTGATTGCGAGGCGCGCCGGGGTCTGCCCGCCCCTCCCCTCAAGGACAGGGAGCAGGAAGTCGCCGAGAGCGGTCGGGAAGTCCCTCCATGCGAACGCATGTTCGACTACGGTTCGGATTTACGGGCTTCACCGAGCGCGAAGGGTCGTACACGCCATGAGTCGTGCCTACCGAAACCCGACCGACCCTGACCAAACGCCGAGCGGCAGTGCCAAGGAACGCAGTCCCTGGGTGCGGCATACGGGCCGCCCCGCCGACATCGACCTCCGCATCCTGAGCGACCGCACCGAGAACGGCGGCACCGTGACCCGGCTCGTCGACCGCCACGGCAAGCGGCTGAACGACGAAGCGATCGTGGGCCGGCCCGGCCGCGAGGACGAAGTCGCGCTCGTCATCGCCGAGAAGGTCACCGAGCTCCTCCGCGAGCAGTAGTCCTCAGCCCTTGGGCGGAATGGTCCCGAGCTTGCCGCTCTCGTACAGGTCGAGCGAGTCCAGGATCTCCTGCTTCGTGTTCATCACGAATGGGCCGTACCAGGCGACCGGCTCATGCAGCGGACGACCTCCGAGCAGCAACACGTCGGCGTCGGCGTCGGCCTCGATCACCAGCGTCTCGCCCTCGCGACCGAGCACGGCGAGCTGGTGCTCACCGACCGTGCGCGCGTCGCCGCCGACCCGCACCTGCCCGCGCAACACGTAGACGAGCGCGTTGTATTCGCCGGGCCACTCCAGTGCGAGCTTCCCGCCCGCCGCAATCGTGGCGTGCGCGTACACGATCGGCGTGTGCGTGCTGCCGGGGCCCGTTTGACCGCCGAGCTCACCGGCGACGAGGCGGACCAACGTGCGGCCGTCGGCGCTGCGCGCGAGCGTGATCTTGTCGCCGGACAGATCCTGGTAGCGCGGCGGCGTGAGCTTGTCGGCGCGCGGGAGGTTCACCCAGAGCTGGAGCCCGTGCATGAGCCCGCCCTCACGGAGCATCTTCTCGGTCGGCTCCTCGGAGTGGACGAGGCCGGCGCCGGCGGTCATCCACTGCGTGTCGCCGCCGCGGAGAAGCCCACCGCCGCCCGTGGAGTCGCGGTGCTCCATCTCACCGTCGAACAAATAGGTGACGGTCTCGAAGCCGCGGTGCGGATGATCGGGCGCGCCCTTCGCCTCGCCGGGGCCGTACTGGATCGGCCCCATCTCGTCGAGCATGAGGAACGGATCGGTCGCGCCCAGATCGGCGCCCGGCTGCGGGAACGGGCGATGCACGGGGAAGCCGCCGCCCTCCAAGGTTTCCTGCGCGGTCACGATCGACTGCACGGGCCGCGGCGTGCCCTCGGCCTCAGCGAGAACCGGGAGTACTGACTGGTCTACGGGGGTGATGGCGGGCATGACGACCTCCCTGCGTTCTGACTCGTAACGTTCCGGACCCGATCCAGAACCCTTGCGCCCGCAACTATATTCCTCGGAGCCCTTCCAGGACCGACGGCTCGAACGCGTACGCGTACATGACATCCGGCTCGATCCGCGCGTACGGAGGATTCTCACCCGCGTACCACTCGTCCCAATCGGGATACACCTCGTGGACGTAAGCGAGGAAGTCGCGCTGCTCGGCCGCACGTACGTCGATCTCGAATGCCCGACCGTGCACGATCGTCGCGAACGTCTCGCCGATCGTGTGGCAGGCACTGACTTGCGGCCGGGCGCGCAGATGCCGGAAGCGCATCGACTCCTCACCCGAGCCGAAGTAGAAGCGACCCCGGAAGAACAAGCCGTCGACGGGACTCACGCGCGGCTCACATTTCGACGTGACCGTCGCGAGATCGAGCACACGTACACCCCGCAGGACCCGTGCGAGATCGGAGGCCGCGACGCGCCGTTCGGGCGTGTGAATCGAGCGCATGTGCGAGCCGATCCGTGCGTACGACTCGTCGAGCAGGCGCTGCAGGGAGGCGGTGTCGGCCGGCGTCTCGTGCACATCGAGGAGGCTACCGATCGCAACCTCGGGTTCTCGACGACGACACCTCGCCGTTACATGGGCTGACGACACTGGATGACGATGCCACCGACAGAGGCAGGTCATGACCACACGAACCGAGCTCCGAACCGACGACGACCGCGCCCGGCAATGGCTGCAGCGGCGCCTGGAATGGGAAGGCATCCTCTCCGCGCTCCGTGACGCAGGCGCCGGACGGCGCTTCGAACCCGCGCCCGACAAGCAGGAACCCGCCGCAGCCTGACGCCCTACGATTGGCGCGCACTCCACGGGGAGTGGCGCAGCGGTAGCGCACGTGCTTTGGGAGCACGAGGTCGGGGGTTCAAATCCCCCCTCCCCGACTGTTGGGTCGGCATGAGAACCCAGATCCCGACCGGCGTTGCGCGCAGCGCGACCGTCAGCCGTGCTCGTTGTGCGATGAGTTTTGCGGTGCGCGGCCGTCCAACTGATCGTGAGCGCCCGTTTGGGCAACGGGTTGCAGGAAGAGGGTCGACCATGAACTCGATGGCACGCCGGATGTTCGAGCTGGTCGAGCCGATCGGTGTCATCCCGTATTCGGCCGACGAGCCCAACGAGGCGATGTTCGCCCTGGGGTTCACCAACTACTGGGACACCTACTTCGCCGGACGGGCGGCGCCCCTCGGGCCTCACGGCGGAAGAAGTGGTGCACGCACTCTTCTACAACTTCGCTCCTGGCGAGGTGGCTCGCCACATTC
>DASYJT010000382.1:0-6388 GCA_035996165.1 Acidimicrobiia bacterium | reverse complement strand
CGATCGCGTTCTCGAACGCGTCCTTGGTCATGATCTGGCGCGGCCGCAGGTCGAGCTCGAGGAGGTGCATGACCGCCCGCCCGGACTCGTACGCGAAGTCGTCGCGACGGCGGTCGACGGCCGGCGGCGACGCCGAGCCCGGCAACGCCATTCCCATGGCTTCCGCGATCGACGACATCGTGTTCGCGGTGAACATCCCGGCGCAGGAGCCCTCGGTGGGGCACGCGCGGCGCTCGATCTCGCCGAGCTCGTTCTCGGTGATCGTGCCCGCCGCGCACGCGCCGACCGCCTCGAACACGGAGACGATATCGAGCGCCTGATCCTTGTAGTGCCCGGGGAGAATCGATCCGCCGTAGAGAAAAGCCGCGGGCAGGTTGAGGCGGGCCGCCGCCATCAGCATCCCGGGCAGGCTCTTGTCGCAACCCGCGAACGTCACCAGCGCGTCGAGGCGCTCGGAGTGCATGACGCACTCCACCGAGTCGGCGATGATCTCGCGCGACACCAGCGAGCCGCGCATGCCCTCGTGCCCCATCGAGATGCCGTCGGAGACGGCGATGGTCACGAACTCGATCGGGAAGCCACCTGCGTCACGGACGCCCTGCTTGGCGCGCTTGGCGAGGCGGTCGAGCGGCATGTTGCACGGCGTGACCTCGTTCCAGCTCGACGCCACGCCTACCTGCGCCTTGCCCCAGTCGGCGTCGGTCATGCCGACCGCGCGCAACATCGCCCGGGCGGGCGCGCGCTCCATGCCGTCAGTGACCTCGTGCGAGCGAGGCTTCATGTCGGGCGACTTCATGTCTGTCATGGAGCGCAAGGGTAGCGTCGGCGCCGTGACCGAGCCCCTGAGAATCGGCCTGATCGGCGCCGGCCCGTGGACGCGGATGATGACCGGACCGATCCTCGCCGCGGGGCCGCAGACCCGGGTGACCGGTGTCTGGTCGCGCACTCCGGAGCACGCGCACGACCTCGGCGCGGTGCTTGACGCTCCCGCGTTCGACGACCTCGACGCGCTGCTCGACGCCTGCGACGCCGTCTCGATCGCGGTCACTCCCGCCGCGCAGCCGGAGCTCGCGATCCGCGCGGCACGCGCCGGCCGGACCCTCCTGCTCGAAAAGCCGCTCGGCTCCGACGTCGCGGCCGCGCGCACCGTCGCCGACGCGGTCGGCGAAGCGGGCGTGGGCGCGCTCGTGATGCTGACCTACCGGTTCGATCCCGCGTTTCCCGCGTTCTTGGCGGAGGTCGAGCGAATCAAGCCGATCGGCGGCCGCGCCTGCTTCATCTCGGGCGCGTTCCTCGGTGGTCCGTTCGCGCAGGGATGGCGACTCGAACGGGGCGCCGTGCTCGACATCGGCCCGCACGTGCTCGACATGATCGAGGCCGGGTTGGGTGAGATCGTCTCGGTGGCGGCGGTCGGAGACCCGCTCGGGTGGGTGTCGGTCAACTGCACGCACGCGTCGGGTGCGACGAGCAGCGTGTCGATGTGCTGCACCGCGGCTACGGCCAGCGGCCGCACCGAGATCGACGTCTACTCGCCGACGGGTACCGCGTTCTACGACGCGCGGGCGGTCGACCGCGAGGCCCGCGCCGATCAGATTCGCACTGATCTGGTCGCCGTTGCCGGTGGGGCGGCGCACGCGGCCAACGTGGACCATTGCGTCCATCTGCAGGAACTGATCGCCGAGATCGAGACGCAGCTGAGCGAGGGATCGTGAACGCGCCCACCACGGTCGACGATCTCCTCGCACTGCTCGCGCGGGGCGCGGGCGTGTACGACGAGCCGGATGTCGACGGGCTCTCGCACGCGTTGCAGTGTGGCGCCAACCTGCGGACGTCGCATCCCGACGACTCGGGGCTCGCGGTCGCCGGGCTCGTGCACGACATCGCCGACATCGCGTTCCCCGACGATCACGGCGATCACGCGCGCCGAGGCGCCGACCTGATCGAACCACTGCTCGGGCCGCGGGTGGCGCGTCTGGTCGCCGCGCACGTCGAGGCGAAGCGATTTCTGGTCGCGACCGATCCGGCATACCGCGCGCAGTTGAGCCCGCGCAGCATCGAGACGCTGTACTTGCAGGGCGACGTACTCGATCCAACCGCCGTCGCCGTGCTGGAGTCCGATCCCGACCTCGCCGCGATCCTCGCGCTGCGGCGCGCCGACGAGTGCGCCAAGGATCCACAAGCCCGGCCTTTCGCACTCGAGACGTGGCGACCCCTGCTCGAACAGGTCGCGCGGTGAGCAACGATTCCGGCGGGTTCGACGTCGTCGTCGTCGGGGGCGGGCACAACGGGTTGGTCGCCGCGGGCCTGCTCGCGCGGCGGGGCGCGCGCGTCACCGTCTTGGAGCGGCGCACACAGGTCGGCGGCGCCGCGACGACGGAGCAACCCTGGGGCCCGGAGTTCAACGTCACCGCGCTGTCGTACGTCGTCAGCCTCATGCCGCCGTCGATCGTCGAGGAGCTGGAGCTCTCGAAGCACGGCTACAAGGTGTACCCACAGAACGGTTACTTCGTCCCGTATCGCGACGGTCGCGCGCTGCAGCTTCCCGACAACGATCCGGTCGGCCGGCACGAGCAGATCTCCAAGTTCTCGAACGCCGATGCCGACGCGTACGACCGTTGGGACTCGTGGCTCGGCAGCCTCGCCTCGGTCTTGGGACCATTGCTCACGACCATCCCGCCGCGGGTCGGTTCCCGCCGGCCGCGCGACCTCGTCGACCAGTTCCAGCTCGCGTGGAAGCTGCGCGGGCTCGGGGTCGACGGCGCGGCCGACGTCACCCGGCTGTTCACGATGAGCATCGCCGACCTGCTCGACGAGTACTTCACGTCGCCGCAGATGCAGGGCGTGCTCGCGGTGAGCGGCGTCATCGGTACATGGGCCGGTCCCCGCTCGGCGGGGACCGCGTACGTGATGGCGCATCACAAGATCGGTGACGTCGGCGAGGGCCAGCTCGGATCGTGGGGATTCCCCGAAGGCGGCATGGGCGCGGTGAGCCGGGCGCTGCGCGACGCAGCCGTCGCCAACGGCGCCACCGTACGGGTCGACTCGCCGGTTGCGCGCATCGACGTGCGCAACGGCCGGGTCCGCGGCGTCACGCTCGAATCCGGGGAAGAGCTGCGCGCCGACATCGTCGTCGCGGCAACCCATCCGAAGATCACGTTCCTGGACCAGATCGAGCGGGCGCAGCTCCCCACCGATTTCGTCGAACGCATCGAAGCCTGGCGCTCGCGAAGCGGAACGGTGAAGGTGAACGTCGCCGTCGATCGGCTGCCCGAGTTCACGGCGAAGCCCGGTTTCGACCCCGACGTGCACGGCGGCACGATCGTGCTGGCCGAGTCGCTCGACGACATCGAAGGGGCGTTCCAGGATGCGGTCGCCGGCCGGGCCGCGCGCGTTCCGTTCGCCGACATCTGCATCCCGAGCGTCTTCGATCCCACGCTCGCGCCCGAGGGCAAGCATGTGGTGTCGATGTTCACGCAATGGGTGCCACACACGTATGCGACCGAGCAGGACGCATCCGAGCTCGACGCTTACGCCGACCGGGTCATCGAACGCGTCGAAGCCGTGGCGCCCGGCTTTCGCGATTCGATCCTGCACCGCCAGGTCATCGGGCCGTACGAGATGGAGCACGAGTACGGACTCGTCGGCGGGAACATCTTCCACGGTGAGCTCTCGCCCGACCAGATGTTCCACATGCGGCCCGCGCCGGGCTACGCGGATTTCCGCACGCCCATCGCCGGTCTGTACCAGGCGAGCAGCGCGACCCACGGCGGCGGCGGAGTGACCGGCATCCCCGGATTGCACGCGACGCGCCAGATCATGCGAGACCGACGCAAACGTAGAAGGGGCTGACGCATGCTCGTCGACGCGGCATTGACGACAACCGATCTGCAGGCGGTGCCCGACGCGGCCCGTGCCATCGAAGCCGCGGGATTCGACGGCATCTTCTCGTTCGAGGGCCAGCACGACGCGTTCTTCCCGCTGCTGCTGGCCGCCGAGCACACCGAACGGGTGCAGCTGACGACCGCGGTCGTGATCGCGTTTGCGCGCAACCCGATGACGCTCGCGCAGTCGGCTTACGACCTGCAGCTCGCGTCGCGAGGCCGCTTCAACCTCGGCCTCGGTACGCAGATCAAGCCGCACATCGAGAAACGCTTCTCGATGGAATGGTCGAAGCCGGTCGAACGCATGCGCGAGCTCGTCCTGGCGGTACGCGCAATCTGGGCGCGCTGGCACGAGGGGACCAAGCTCGACTTCCGGGGCGAGTTCTATCGGCACACGCTGATGACACCGTTCTTCGATCCCGGTCCGAATCCCTACGGCGTGCCGCGCATCTTCCTCGGCGGGGTCGGTCCGCGCATGACCGAGGTCGCGGGTGAGGTTGCCGACGGCTTCATGATCCACCCGTTCTCGACCGAGAAGTTCATGCGGGCGACGACCGTGCCCGCGCTGGAGCGCGGCCTGGCCAAGGGCGCCCGCGAGTGGTCCGAGCTCGAGGTTGCGTTTCCGGCGATGGTCGTCGTTGCCGAGAACGACGCGGAACTGGCGGCCGGTCGTGACGCGATACGGCCCCGGCTCGCGTTCTACGGCTCGACCCCGGCATACAAAGTCGTGCTCGACACACACGGTTGGGGCGAGCTGCAGGCCGAGCTCAACCGCCTCTCGAAGACCGGGGACTGGGCGACCATGGCGGCGCTGATCACCGACGAGATCGTCGACACGTTCGTCGTCTCCGGAACGCCGGAACAGATCGCCCCTCGCTTGCAGGAACGTTACGGCGACATCGTGCAGCGGGTGTCGTTCGACAGCCCGGTCCGTCTCGACACCGATCGGGTCGCTCGTGTGCTCGAGGGTTTCCGGCACGCATAGGCGCGCATTCGACGGCGATCGCCGGGTAGTACCGTCGTCGGCATGATCCTGATCTTCGGGCTGCGGGCTCGCATCAAGGCGTTGGCGACGGGTGAATTCTTCTGCACGCACTGCGGGGCCGATCGGTCGTACGTGCTCCAGCAGTTCCGCCGCTGGTTCACACTCTTCTTCGTTCCGCTCTTTCCCGTGGGCAAAGTCCTCGGCGAGAACGTGAAGTGCACGACGTGCGGCTCGGTCTTCGGTACCGAGGTGCTCGACATGCCGACGTCGGCCGCATTCAGCGAGAACCTCGGCGGCGCGACTCGGGTCGCCGCGATGTCGATGCTCGCGGCGGGCGACCCGAACAACGAGGCGGCGCGCCTCGCCGCGATCGACGCGTCGCGCCGAGCGGGCGCCACGAGCTACGACGAGTCGTGGCTCGTCAACGACCTCGAAGCACTCGATCCCTCGCACCTCGGCGAATACCTCGGCCCGTTGGCAGTGGGTCTCGACCCGCAAGGCAAAGAGACGTTCATCGAACAGATCGCGCGGATCGGTCTCGCCGACGGACCGCTGACCCCGACCGAACTGGGCGTGCTCGAATCCCTGAGCTCGACCCTCGGACTCAGCGCCGCCCACCTGCGCGGCATCATCGTCTCGACGAGCTCCCCCGACGAGTACCGCCGCAACTAGTCGCGGCGCGTCGGCGCCCCGTCTCGCTGGCCCGGCTCCCACACATGGAAGAGCACGACGACGGCCGTGATGCCGAAGCCCCACAACGGCACGACCAGAAACGCGTTCTCGACGTGCTGCGCGGCGAGGCTCAAGCCCAGCAAGCAGACGACGACCGGCATCAACAACACAACGGTGATCGACACCTTGGTGCGCGGACCGAGTGTGGTCGCCGTCGCGTGCCACCTCGTCTGCGGCACGACCTTGCTCGGCGGGGCATCCACACGAACGTCGCAACGCGGACAGTCGCGCACCGCCGGATAACCATGCATGCACCCGCGGCTGATCCCGCCCGGGCCTCGGCGAACCAGTCGCTCGCTCACCGCCTGAGTATCGGCCCGCCCCGAACCGGACCTGAATAGCGTGCGGCTGCACCGAGCGACGCCCGACCACCTCGCAAGATTGCTGGAGGTTTGTCGCACGGAGGCGGTTACCTACGCACCGATCCGATGCTCGCTCGGCGGACCAACTCCGGCCGGGCTCGAGCGGCGTTACTGGACCACCACTCTCGCCGGCGTCGACCCCTTCGATCGTGCCGCCGAGGCGCTGCACACGTGGGCGGTACACCGCGGCGCCGGTCTCGCGCTTGCAGCCGATGGTCCGATCGCGGTCGGGACGAACGTCGCCTTCAGCGCACCCCTTCGGTTGGGCTTCGTCGACGGAACCTGCCGCATCGTCGCCGTCGTCGACGAACCGAACCGCCGCGGTTTCGCGTACGGCACGCTCCCGCGACATCCCGAGCAGGGCGAGGAGTCGTTCCTGGTCGTTCGCGACACCGAAGGACGCGTGCGTTTCGCGGTCGAGGGCGTCT
>DASYJT010000381.1:0-3152 GCA_035996165.1 Acidimicrobiia bacterium | reverse complement strand
GACGCGAGAGCGCTCTACGTGATCTCGGTAGCCGCGGAGCTGGCGGGCGTTCACCCGCAGACGCTGCGGATCTACGAACGCAAGGGCTTGCTCGCCCCGGCGCGGACGACCGGCCGGAGCCGTCGTTACTCCGACCGCGACATCGCGTTGCTGCGCCGGATCCAGGAGCTCACGACCGATGGCGTGTCTCTCGCGGGCGTGCAGCGCATCCTCGCACTCGAGGACGAGCTCTCGTCGAAGAACGCGCGCATCGCCGAGCTCGAGGCGCGCCACGTCGCGCTGCAACACGAGAGCGAGCAACGGGTGGAGGCCGCGCACCGGCAGTACCGGCGTGAGCTCGTCCCGGTACGCAGCACGGTGGTCGCCCGTTTCGAACGAAGCCGGTAACGAGTAGCGTCTTTTTCGAGAGCGAGACAGCAATGGCAGTAGATCCGAACCGGTTTACGCGCAAGACCCAAGAGGCGTTCGCCGCCGCGCAGGCGCTCGCACGCGACGCGGGCAACACGGAGATCGCGCCCGAGCACCTCTTGCGCGCTCTGCTCGACCAGAGCGAGGGCATCGTCCCGGGGGTCTTGGAACGAATCGGCATCGACGTCGCATCGGCGCGTCGCCACGTCGACGAAGTATTGGAGAAGCTCCCGCGCGTGAGCGGCGCGACCGTGCGCGACGCGCAGCTGGGCGCGAGCACCTTCCGCGTCCTCGAGAACGCCGACACCGAACGGGCGACGTTGAGCGACGACTACGTCTCGACGGAGCACATCCTGCTCGCGATGGCGGAGGTCCCCGGCGGGGTCGGCGACCTCCTACGCGGCCTCGGCGTCGACCACGACGCGGTCCTCGACGCGCTGCGCCAAGTGCGCGGCTCGCATCGCGTCACGAGCGACAATCCCGAAGAGCAGTACCAGGCGCTCGAGAAGTACGGCCGCGACCTGACCGAAGCCGCCCGCCTGGGCAAGATCGACCCGGTCATCGGTCGCGACGAGGAGATTCGCCGGATCATCCAGGTGTGGTCGCGCCGCACGAAGAACAACCCGGTGCTCATCGGTGAGCCCGGTGTCGGCAAGACCGCGATCGTCGAGGGTCTCGCGCGCCGGATCGTCGAAGGCGACGTTCCCGAAGGGCTGCGCAACAAGCGGGTGATCGCGCTCGACATCGGTTCGCTGATTGCCGGCACGAAGTACCGCGGCGAGTTCGAGGAGCGCTTCAAGTCGGTGCTGAAGGAGATCGCCGACTCCGAGGGTGAGGTGATCACCTTCATCGACGAGATCCACACCATCGTCGGCGCGGGCGGCGCCGAGGGCGCGGTCGACGCGGGCAACATGATCAAGCCCATGTTGGCCCGGGGTGAGCTCCGGCTCATCGGCGCGACCACTCTCGACGAGTACCGCAAGTACATCGAGAAGGACGCCGCGCTCGAGCGGCGATTCCAGCAGATCTACGTGGGCGAGCCGTCGGTCGAGGACACGATCGCGATCCTGCGGGGTCTGAAGGAGCGCTACGAGGTGCACCACGGCGTACGCATCCAGGACGCGGCGATCGTCGCGGCTGCGGTGCTGTCGGATCGTTACATCTCCGGGCGCCAGCTCCCCGACAAGGCGATCGACCTGATCGACGAGGCGGCTTCGCGCTTGCGCATCGAGATCGACTCGATGCCGTTCGAGATCGACGTCGTCGAGCGCCGGATCCGTCAGATCGAGATCGAACGCGCCGCGCTCACCAAGGAGACCGACGAAGGTTCGCGCGCCCGGCTCGAGGCGCTCGACGCGGAGTTGCAGTCGTTGCAGGAGGAGCGCGACGGCATGGTCGCGCACTGGCAGTCGGAGAAGGACGCGATCGTCGCGATCCAAGCCGGCAAGGAACGGCTCGAGGAGGCGCGGCTCGAGGCCGAGCGCAGCGAGCGCGACGGCGATCTCGAACGCGCGGCGCAACTGCGCTACGGGCACATCCCGGTGGTGGAGCGCGAGCTCGAGCAGCTGTCGGCGCGCCTCGACGACCTGCAGCGCGACGGTCGGATGCTGAAGGAAGAGGTCGACGAGGAAGACATCGCCGAGATCGTCGCCAAATGGACCGGCATCCCCGTCTCGCGGCTCATGGAAGGCGAGATGTCGAAGCTCGTGCGGCTCGAAGAGCACCTGCACGAGCGCGTCGTCGGTCAGGAGGCGGCGGTGGTCGCGGTGGCGAACGCGATCCGGCGGTCGCGCGCGGGCCTGTCGGATCCGAACCGTCCGATCGGATCGTTCCTGTTCCTCGGGCCCACGGGCGTCGGCAAGACGGAGCTCGCGCGCGCGCTGGCGGAGTTCCTCTTCGACGACGAGCGGGCGATGGTGCGCATCGACATGTCGGAGTACATGGAGAAGCACTCGGTGTCACGACTCGTGGGCGCGCCGCCCGGCTACGTCGGTTACGAGGAGGGCGGTCAACTCACCGAGACCGTCCGCCGGCGTCCGTACGCGGTGATCCTGCTCGACGAGATCGAGAAGGCCCACCCCGACGTGTTCAACATCTTGTTGCAACTCATGGACGACGGCCGACTCACCGACGGTCAGGGCCGCACGGTCGACTTCACGAACACGATCGTCATCATGACCTCGAACCTCGGCGCGGGCGCGGAGGAATCGCAGGTGCTGGCCGCGGTCAATGCCCATTTCAAGCCCGAGTTCCTCAACCGCATCGACGAGATCGTCGTGTTCGGGCGACTCTCGGAGTCGGAGATCGAGACGATCGTCGGCTTGCAGGTCGAGCTGCTGCGCAAGCGGCTGGCGGAGCGCGGGCTCACGCTCGAGCTGACGCCCGAGGCCCAGAAGTGGGTCGCGCAGCGGGGCTACGACCCCGATTTCGGGGCCCGTCCGCTGAAGCGCGTGTTGCAGCGCGAGGTCGCCGACCCGATCGCGCTCGAGGTGTTGAAGGGCACCTACCAGTCGGGCGACACGATCGTCGTCGACGCCAATCCCGACGGTGGTCTGGTGTTTGAGCACGCGGCCACCGCCGAGATCGTGTCCTGATCGCCGAATTTCGCGTCAGAACGCGTGGATCGTGACCGGCCCTGACGATCAGAACCGATGCAGCCTGCTGCCCGGTCCACATTCGTCGCCTTGTCGGTTGCCGCGCTGATCGGCGCCGGCTGTGGCGGAACGGCTCGTCCCGGCGCGCGC
>DASYJT010000380.1:0-3631 GCA_035996165.1 Acidimicrobiia bacterium | reverse complement strand
AACGGCAAGCCGTAGTACTCCGCGAAGACCTTGTGGTCCGGCCAGGCGAAGTCGGGCCGAAACGTCTTGGATCCGATCCTCACCCGGAACTGTTGAACCGGAAGAGGCAACCGTGCTCGTCGCAGGACGTCGAGAACGTTGAGCTCGGAGCGGCTCCCACCGGGATCGAAACCGATTCCCCGCTGCGCAAGCAGCGCGCGCACGACCGACATGTGCCGCCCGGGCGCCGACTCCGTTCGTTCAGAGCAGTCCTTCAGGCGTTGTATCGACGCAATGCCCCGCCTCAGCCCGTCATCCAGAACCCGCCCGAGCTGGTATTCGCTCAGGCGGGTAGTGCAATCGCACAACGTCCGCTCGAATGAGGTGCACGCGATACCGGAGCGCTGCGCAACGTCGGCGTCGCCGAGGGTTCCCGAACGGTGTACGCCCACTCCGCGCATTTCGACGTAACACGTGCGCTCGACCGTGATCTCGTACCGATCCTCGGCTCCGGGACTGAAGTTCCACAGCCGAGCCGCAGCCGAGTGCGACGCAACCGAACCCTCAACGGAGAGGACCGCGGCGAGCAGCCCGCGTTCCCACGAGTCTGGCGCACCCACCAGGCCGTATACGCGCGGACGAAGACGTCTGAGCACTCTCCGGTTGACGAGGCCTCGTATCCGCTCGACGCCGAGCTCACCGTCGACGAGTTGGTCTCTCGTCACCAATCCCATCTGCGACCCAATCAGAGATTCGAACCGAACGAGGTGTGCATCCATCGTCGGAACCGTAGGAACGCGGTGAGACACCCATCGCGTTGGCAGGAAAATCGTCATCCCACAACGAATTTCCTGCCAACTGTTGGGGGGATTTAGGGGGTCTTGGGGGTGGGGATGGGGTTCGGGGTGGGGGTGAGGGGGCGGAGGCCTAGGTCGCGGAGTTGCTTGGGGTCGATCGCGCTCGGCGCGCCGGTGAGCGGATCGACACCGGACTGCGTCTTCGGGAATGCGATCACCTCGCGGATGTTCTCCTCACCCGCGAGGATCGCGGTGAAACGGTCGATGCCGACGGCGAAACCCGCGTGCGGAGGCGCCCCGAAGCGGAACGCGTCGAGCAGGAAACCGAAGCGCTTCTGGGCCTCGGCCGCGTCGATACCGATCGCGGTGAAGATCCGCTGTTGAACATCCGGTCGATGGATACGCACGGAGCCCGACCCGAGCTCCCATCCGTTCAGCACGAGGTCGTACGCCTGCGCGCGCACCGACAACGGATCGGACTCCAACCGGTCGATGTCGTCGGGGTGCGGCATCGTGAACGGGTGGTGCATCGGCGTGGGCGAACCGTCGTCGTCCGCCTCGAACAACGGAAAGTCCACGACCCACAGGAAACGTAGGCCTCCTTCCCCGACGCCCGGCCGACCGAGGTCGAGGCGGAGCGCGCCCAACACGGAACGCACCATCGACCGCTTCCCCGCGACGATCAACACGAGGTCACCCGCAACCGCGCCCAATGCGTCGACCAGCGCGAGCTGCTCGCTCTCCGACAAGAACTTGGCGACGGGCGACTCGAGGACCCCACCTTCGCGCACCCGGATCCACACAAGTCCCTGCGCACCGAGCGACTTCGCGCGCTCGGTCAATGCGTCGAGCTTCGAGCGCGACATGTCGGCCTGGCCCTCGACCCGGATGCCCTTGATCGCGTCGGTGCCGGCGAACGCGCGGAACTCGGTGTCGCCGAAGACGTCGGTCAGCTCCGTGAGCTCCATCCCGAATCGCACGTCGGGCTTGTCGTTGCCGTAACGCTCCATCGCCTCGTGCCACGTCAGGCGCGGGATCGATGCCGGACCCTCACCCGGACGAGCGATCTCCGCCGCCGCGAGCACCGCGACGCTCACCGCGTCGAGCACGTCTTCTTGGTGCGCGAAGGTCATCTCGACGTCGAGCTGCATGAACTCGAACTGCCGATCGGAGCGGAGATCCTCGTCGCGCAGGCAGCGCGCGATCTGGAAGTAACGGTCGAAGCCGCCGACCATCAGCAGCTGCTTGAAGAGCTGCGGGCTCTGCGGCAACGCGTAGAACTCCCCCGGCCGCAGGCGCGACGGAACAACGAAGTCGCGCGCACCTTCCGGAGTCGACGCGATCAACATCGGCGTCTCGATCTCGACGAAGTCCTGGGCGGCCATCGCCTCGCGCATCACGCGGTTCACCGAGGCGCGCAATCGCAGGTTGCGCTGCATCGGCGCGCGCCGGAGATCGAGATAGCGGTGCCGGAGCCGGAGCACCTCGTCGACGTCGACGCGGTCGTCGAGGGGGAACGGAGACGGCTCCGACTCGGACAGCACTTCGATCTCGCGGGCGATGACCTCGACCGCGCCCGTGGGCAGATCATCGTTGACGGTCCCGTCCGGCCGGGCGGAAACCGCTCCGACGACGCGCACGACCCATTCGCCTCGCAGCCGGTGCGCCACCTCGAGCCCCTCGACCTGCGGGTCGACGACGACCTGCAGCACCCCGGCGACGTCGCGCACGTCGAGGAACACCTTGCCGCCGTGGTCACGCCGACTCGCCACCCAACCGCAGATTGCGACCGATTCGCCGATGTCGTCGGCGCGCACGTCGCCGGCTCTGTGCGATCGCATCATGGTCGTGCTTCGTCCTTCCGTGTCTGCAACCACGCCGCGATCTCTTCCCGGCGCACCTCGACCTGGGGCTGATCGGAGCGGAGGTCTTTTACCGCGACCATCCCCCGTTTCGTCTCGTCGGCGCCGATGATGACGGCCCAGCGCGCGCCCGACCGATCGGCCGCCGTGAACTGCTTCTTCGGCGAACGTCCGCCGTACGCGCGGTCGGCCGCGAGCCCGGATGCGCGCAGCTCCGCGAGCAGGCGGACCGTGTCGGGCACGCCGACGAGGTCGACGACGAACGCGTCGACCCGCAGGACCGGAACGGGAAGCACGTGCTCCGCGTCGCACGCAAGGAGCAACCGCTCGATCCCGGAGCCGAATCCGATCGACGGCGCCGCCGGACCGCCCATCTCCTGCGCGAGCCGGTCGTAGCGACCACCGCCCCCGATCGCGTTCTGGGCGGCGTCGAGCGCGTCGCTCGCGAGTTCGAAAACGGTGCCCGTGTAGTAGTCGAAGCCGCGCACCAGCCTCGGCGCGATCTCGAACGGGATGCCCAGTGACTGCAGACCCTCCTGCACGCGCGCGAAGTGCGCAGCCGAAGCGTCGCTCAGGTACTCGCCCAACTGCGGGGCGCGCTCGAGCATGTCCTCCCAGTCGGGTCGCTTCGAGTCGAGGATGCGCAACGGGTTCGCCTCGGCGCGCTCCATCTCGCCACCCAGCAGGTCGGCGTGCTCACGCCAGTACGCGACCAACACCTCGCGATAGCGCGCCCGGCTCTCGGCGTCGCCCATCGAATTGATGAACAGCGGCACGTCGCGCAGGCCGAGGTCGCGGTAGAAGCCGTGCAGCAACGAGATGACCTCGACGTCGACGTCGGGATCGTCGACACCGAGCACCTCGATGCCGAGTTGCCAGTGCTGTCGATAGCGACCCGCCTGGGGTTGCTCGGCGCGGAAGTTCGGCGCGACGTACCACACCTTCCACGGCACCGGCGGCCGGTGCTGCACGAACGCGCGCACGACCGACGCG
>DASYJT010000379.1:0-3896 GCA_035996165.1 Acidimicrobiia bacterium | reverse complement strand
CCCGGATCGCGCGGCGGGCGGCCGTCGGGGGTCGTCGTTGCCGCGAACGCGCCGGTCACGCTGGTGCCGACGAGGGCGGCGGCCATGGTCCCGACCGCGGTGATCTTCCTCATATTCATGTCGTCCTCCTGGGGAATGGTGGGAACCTCGAACCTGAGGATCGCCGCCGATTGTGAGGACACCGCGAACTCCGCGTGCAGGCTGCGCGAGCACATTTTCCCGGGGTTTGGTAGACCCTTGCCATGGGCGACAGCAACGGCACGACGGCAACCGGCTTCGAGCGGGTGCGCGACGCGTTCGACGCGAACTTCGCGAAGGGTCTCGAGATCGGCGCGGCGTTCAGCGCGTACTACCGCGGCGAGAAGGTCGTCGATCTGTGGGGTGGCGCGGCCGACGTCGATCGCGGGCGCGTATGGGACGACAAGACGCTCGCGCTCGTCTTCTCCACCACGAAGGGCGCCACCGCCGTGTGCGCCAACAAGCTCGCGCAAGAAGGTGCACTCGACGTCGACGCGCCCGTCGCTCGGTATTGGCCCGAGTTCGCCGCCGGGGGCAAGGCCGACATCCCGGTGTCGTACCTCTTGTCGCATCAAGCGGGGCTCGCGTGGGTCGACGGCGAGATGTCGCTCGCCGAGGCACTCTCGTGGGATCCGGTCGTCGACGCGCTGGCCCAGCAGGTACCGCACTACGAGCCCGGCTCGCAGCACGGATACCACGCGACCACGTACGGCTGGCTCGTCGGCGAGGTCATCCGCCGGATCACCGCGAAGTCGGTCGGCGCGTACTTCCACGACGAGATCGCGGCGCCCCTCGGGCTCGACTTCTGGATCGGGCTCCCGGAGTCGGAAGAGCCGCGCGTCGCACCGCTCGTCGGCGGGCTCGCCGACCCGCTCATCGCCGAAGATCCCGAGGCGCGCGCGTTCGTCAACGAGATCATGGGACCGCACACGTCTCTCGGCAAGGCGCTGTTCGCGCCGGGCGGCGCGCTGTCGGGCCCCGAGATCTGGAACACGCGCGAGTTGCACGCTGCTGAAGTGCCGGCCGCGAACGGCATCACCGACGCCCGTTCGATCGCGCGCATGTACGCCGCGTGCATCGGCGAGGTCGACGGCATCCGCCTCCTGACCGACGAGCAACTCCGGCGCGCGACCACGCAGTTGACGAAGGGTCCGAACACCGTTTTGCTCGACATGGACATCCAGTTCGGCCTCGGCTTCATGTTGCGCTCGAGCCTCATCGAGCTCGGCGGACCGCGCGCGTTCGGCCACTTCGGCGCCGGCGGCTCCGTCGGATGGGCCGACCCCGACGCCGAGCTCTCGTTCGGCTACGTCATGAACCGCATGGACATGGGGCTCGCGGGCGACATCCGCAGCTACGAGCTGATCAACAGCTGCTACGCGTCACTACGCTGATCCCGTCTATGGACGAGACGAACGACGCTCCCGCGATCGATCCCGGCGTGAGCTTCGAGCGGTTACAGCTCGACGACACGTCGTGGGTCGACATCGCGCGCGGTTGGCTCGTCGGGGCGGGCGCCGTCTACGCGCACCTCGTCTCCGCGGTCGACTGGCGACAGGGGCGGGTCTGGCGATACGAGCGCTACATCGACGAACCCCGCCTCGGTGCGGGCGGATCGATCGCCGCGCCCGGCCATCCGGTCCTCGCCGACGCGCAAAAGGCGATCGCCAAGAAGTACGGCGCGCAGTTCGACGGGTTCGGCTTCGCGTATTACCGCGACTCGCGCGACAGTGTCGCGATGCATCGCGATCGGGAGATGACGTGGCTCGACGACACCGTCGTCGCGATCCTCACCCTGGGCGCCCAGCGACCCTTCCTCGTGCAGCGCCGGAACACGCGCGACCGGTCGAGTGCTCGCGATCTCTCGCCCGCGGGCGGCGACCTGATGGTGTTCGGCGGTCGCTTCCAGGCCGATTGGCTGCACGGAGTGCCGAAGACGCGGCACGCGGTCCGGGGCCGGATCTCCGCGCAGTGGCGGTACACGACCAAGCGCGGCTCCCGCGACACGCAGCCCGGCTACTACGCACCCCGCGAGTTCTCGCGCAAGGCTTCCCGTTGAGCATCCCCGTCGAGCTCGACGACCTCCGCGAGGTCGCGGCGCAGCAGGCGCCCTTCGCCTATCTCCTCACCGTGTCCGACGACTCGAGCGCCCACGCCGTCGCGATCACGCCGAACATCGGCGCCGGGTCGATCACGTGTGACGCGGGCCGGCGCAGCTGCGCGAACGCGCGCGTCCGGCCGAACGTCTCCCTGCTCTGGCCGCCGGCCCGCCCCGAGGACTATTCCCTCATCGTCGACGGGCACGCGACCGTCGACGGATCGAGCGTGAACATCACTCCGGAGCGCGCCGTGCGCCATCGCCCCGCGCCGGGCGGCGGTTCCGACTGCGCACCCGTCACGCTCTGACCACTCAGCCGGCCAGGTCGCCGGTCATCGGGTGCGTGCCCCGCTGCTCGCTGTCGCGGTACGCGGTCTCGGCCATGCGCGCGCCGAACACGACCTCGCCCGGGCTCGCGCCGTCGACGTGACCCATGATCCCTTTGTAGAGGCGGTAGCCGAGCAGCTCGAGGAGCCGGTCCGGGAACGTCGCCGCCATGTCCGGGGCGATGCCGAGATACGGGTTCTGCTGTTGGCGCACGAAGCCCGGGCAGTACTGGACGTTGACGCCGCGCCGCCACTGGTCGGCCGTGGTGTTCGCACCGCCGCCGTGCCACAACGACCCGTGGAAGATCATCACGGAACCGGCCGGCATCTCCAGCGCGCGAACCTCCACTCCGTCGAGCGCGCCCGGCTCGTCGGGCGTGGTCGCGAAGCGGTGCGACCCCGGGACGAACCGCGTGCCGCCGTTCTCGGCGGTGAAGTCGTCGAGCGCCCACATGCTCGTGACCATCATCGCCGCGTGCGGGCGCTGGAGGTGGCGCGACATCACGATGTCGTCACCGTGCATCGGCTGCTCGTGCTCGCCCGGACCGATGTCGATCGCGGTCATCCCCGACAGGAGGCATCCGCGATCGAGTACCCGTTCGACGATCGGCAACACGCTCCCGTGCACCGGCATCGCCTGGAAGGCGGGATCCTTCGCGAGGAGGTTGTACATGCGCCGGGTCGCGTGACCTTCCGCCGCGGTCCCCTTCGGCTCGACGCGCAGCTCCCGCTCCAGCCGCCGGATCGTGTCGCCCAACGCCACGACGAGCTCGGGCTCGATCGCACCCTCGACGATCGTGTAGCCGTCGGTGTCGATTCGGTGGAGATGGTCGAAAATCGCGGTTTCCGCGAGCGTCACCGTGACACCATCGCGGACATGGAGCCGCTCGACAACCCCGTCTGGCACGCGCTGACCGGTCCGCAATCGGAGTTCTCGGAAGGAAGCAGCCTCGCGCTGCGCTTCCAGACCGACGTCGCCCCGTTCGCGGCGCTTCCCGACGAAGTCGGTCCGCATGCCTGGAACGCGTTGGCCGATCTCGTCGGACCCGGCGGCGGCGCGGTGATCTTCCGTCCGTCGGTCGTCACGCCGCCCCCGGATTGGCAGATCACGACGACCATCAACTCCCTCCAGATGGTCGCCACGGAGCCGATCGGCGAACCCGACGACGCGTTTGTGGGCCTGCAAGCCGGCGATGTCGACGACATGCTCGCGCTTGTCGAGCGCACGAAGCCCGGACCGTTCTTTCGCCGGACCGTCGAGCTCGGCACCTACCTGGGCCACCGTCGGACGCCCGACGGCTGGCTCATCGCAATGACCGGCGAACGGGTGCACCCGGCCGGCTATACGGAATTGAGCGCGGTGTGCACCGACGCCGACGCCCGCAAGACCGGCCTCGCGACCCGGCTCGTGCGCGCGGTCGCGGCCGGCATCGAGGCTCGCGGCGAGACGCCGA
>DASYJT010000378.1:0-7574 GCA_035996165.1 Acidimicrobiia bacterium | reverse complement strand
TCGGGCGGGAGCTGGTTGTAGATCGTGACCGCGCCCTTGGTGTCGAACAGGTTGGCCGGCGTCGACGGCCACTTGCCGCCCGGGTAACGCTTGCCGCCGTCGACGAGCTCGTACATGCCGTTGCCGACGATGCCCGTCTCGTCTTCGCCGCGTGCGTTCGGGTTCCACCACAACAGGCCGGCGTTGTCGAGACCCTGCGGGTCTTCACCTTGCCAGAACCCGTGGTCGCCGTACGTCGAGAACGACTGCACGGTCGCGTTCGCGTTGTCGGGCGGCGCGATCGCGTACATGCCGGCCTTGACGTTCTCGGGAGTGAGCTTCGGCCCGGCCGTCTGGAGCGTGTCGAACAGCAACTTCACGTCGCCGAACGTGATCGCGTAGCTCTTGTCGCTCGGCGGCTTCGTCCCGTAGTACCACTGGTGCACGGTGTACGCCTGGTTCTTCGCCTGGATGACGCGTGCCGGTGTGAGGTCGAGGCCGAACGCGTGCGCCCACTGGCCCTGGTCGTACGTGCGGCCGAAGACGCTCGTGTCGGCGAGCACGGTGCCGGCCATGATCCATTCGGGGTGGTAGTCCTGCGCGGTCGCTTCCTTGGTGAAGAACTGGGGCATCAGCGGATCGCCGGTGAAGATCACGCTGGTGGCGTTGGCCTGCTTCAACGCGACTGCGATGTCGTGCGCGTTCTGCGTCAGTGCGTTGAAGTCGAGGAAGTAGCTCTTGTGCAGGACCAGCGGGATGCCCGCGTCCTTCAACTGGCTGACCATGTTGTCCCACGACGCCTTGAAGCGACCGCTGTTGGTGTCGTAGCTGAGTAACGCGAACGTGCGGGTCTTGGTCTTGAAGGTGGGGTCGCCCGCGTACTGCGCGGGCTTGCCCGCGAGCTGCTGCTTGATGAACTGCACGAGCATCTTGCTCGTCTGCTCGGGCGACGGGTTCGTCGTCCAGATGTACGGAGAGTGCTCCTGGATGAACCGCTGCGGCGCGGCGATCGAGCACGTTCCGACGCACAGGACCTTGTTCGCCGCGAGCTCTCGCGAGAAGCTCTCGGCCTGGGCCGGGCCGCCGATGACCGCGAACACCTTCAGCTGCTTGGCGGCTTTGTCGGCGTCGGCTTTGGCCGCGACCTCGTCGCTCGAGCTCCCGCTGCCGTTGAGCTTGACGAGCTGGATCTTGCGGCCGGAGAGCTCGTACTGGCTCGCGAAGAGCGCCACGTAGCTCTTGATCGTCGCCTCGACCTTGGCGGGCGTGTCGTACGCACCGGTGGCCTTCAGCAGGCCGTCCTGCACCGGGTCGGGCTTGTTCAGGTAGTACGCGACCCGGATCGTGTCGGCCGTGACCGTGGGCGGCGAGATCGCACCGCCGTTGTTGCCGCTGAATTTCGGCACGCACGGCGCCGGCGCCAGGATCGGCATCGCGACGCGGCCGGTCGCGGTGTCGCAGTGCGCCTGCCACGTGTAGTTGCCGACGGTACCGGCCTTCTGGGCGGCCTGATACTGGATCGGGACGTCGCTCGCGGGCGTTCCGCCGGTGCCGGGGGTGACCGACGTCTTCTTGTTGCTCTTGCCGTTCACCGCCAATGCGATGGCGACGACCGCGATCACCACCAGGATGGCGATGAACGGTGCGTAGCGCACGAGCGGCGATCGCCTCTTGCGCGGTGTGGTGGGTTGCATGCTCTTCCCCCTGTACTCGTCGAGCGGTACTTCAGTTCTCCGTGGTGGTTCCACTACGCGCGACCGCGGTGCCCGCGGCACCGAGGTACGACTGCACGACGCGTTCGTCGTGCACGACTTCGTCGGGCGAGCCCTCGGCCGCGATCTCGCCGAGGTCGAGCGCGACGACGCGATCCGCGATGCCGAGCAGCAGCGGAACGTCGTGCTCGATCACCAGCAATGTCGCTCCCGTGCGGTCGCGGATGCGCAACAACAGCGGTCCGAGCGCCTCGGCTTCGCGCTGGGCGATTCCCGACGACGGTTCGTCGAGCAACAGCACCGAGGGGCCGTGTGCGAGCGTGCACGCGATGTCGACGATGCGGCGGCTACCGGTCGAGAGCTCGCGTACGAGCTTGTCGCGGAAGTCGACGATGCCGAGCATCTCGAGGAGCTCCTCGACGCGCCCGTCGACCTCGTCCTCCGCGTCGAGCACCCACGGAAGGTGGAGCGCGGCGGCGAGAGGATCGCGCACGTCGAGATGCCGCTCGAACGACAGCGCGATCGTCTCCCTGACACTGAGCGAGCCGAACAGCCGGCCGTCCTGGAACGAGCGCCCCAGACCCAGGCGCGCCCGGGCCGCGGCCGAGGTTCGCGTGATGTCGCGGCGGTCGTCGCCCTCGCCGAACGAGATCGTGCCCTCGTCGGCGGGAAGGAACCCGGAGATGACGTCGAAGAGCGTGGTCTTGCCCGCGCCGTTCGGACCGATGAACCCGACGATCTCGCCGCCGCGGGCCGAGAGCGAGACGTCTTGGAGCGCGGCGAGCCCGCCGAACCGCTTCGACACACCGTCGAGCAGGAGCCGGGTCGGGGAGTCGGCGGCCACCCCGGACTGATCGCCGTTCGTGCCGTTCGTCCCGTTCGGGACCGGAGCCATGATCGAAGGTGACGCGGGCACGGTGGCCGGGATCGCACGCGGTTCGTCGCCCGTCATCGCGGTCGCCGCGCCTTCGAGGAACACCGAGCGCAACACGTCGGGGCGTTCGAGCAGCTCCGCGGTCGGACCGTGGAAGCGGATCTCGCCTTTCTCCATGAAGAACGCCGTCTCCGCGATCGTGAGCGCGAGGTTGACCGACTGCTCGACGAGCACGATCGTCGTGCCGTGCGCGGCGAGGTCGCGCACGATGGGAAGCAGTTGCTCGACGATCGCGGGTGCGAGCCCGAGCGAGAGCTCGTCGATCATCAACAAACGCGGCTGCTCGATGAAGGCCATCCCCAGCGCGAGCATCTGCTGTTGGCCGCCGGAGAGGTTGCCGGCCGGCTCCGAGAGGCGATCGCGCAAGATCGGGAACAGCTCGAGCACGTGTTGGGTCGCGAGGTCGACCCGCTTGCGGTCCTTGCGGTGCACCCAACCCGCCAGGCGAAGGTGCTCGGAGACCGTCATCGAAGGGAACACGCCCGCGCCGCCGGGAACCACGATGACACCGCGTTCGGCGACCTCGTTGGGGGGTGCGTAGGTCATGTCGCGCCCGTCGAACACCACCGCGCCGTTCGTCGCCTCGACCAGGCCCGAGATCGCCTTGATGAGGGTCGACTTCCCCGCACCGTTCGTACCGAGCAGCGCGACGATCTCGCCTTCGTCGACTTCGAAGTCGACGCCGAACAACACCTGCACGTTGTCGTAGTGCACGTCGAGGTTGCGCACGACGAGGAGCTTCATGAGTCCCTGGGCGCGCTTCAGCTTGACCTCGGCCTGCGCCGCGGTCGATGTCCAGACCCGGCTGATGTCGGACTTCACGTAGAGCGATGCCGACGACAGGATCCACGCGCCGATGAGGAAGATCGGCACCATGATCAACAAGCCGGTGCGGATGCCGTAGGTGTCGGCGATGCCGCCCACGATGTAGAGAATGATCAGGCCGGGCAGGATGAACAGCGATGCCATCGAGAACCCGAGCGCGCGCACCTTGGGTGGGATCGTGAGCGAGAGCGTCGCGAAGATGCCGGGTACGAGCAGCGCGGACACACCGGTGATGACGACGTGCATCACGACGGCAAACCACAGGGTCGGCGCGAGCGCGAACCCGACCCACGCGCCCGCGATGACGAGGCCGAGCACGGCGAGCATCCGCAGGCCGATGCCGGGATCGCGCAGCATCAGCCGCCCGGCGAGCGGGATGCCCAGCGTGATGCCGACGAACTGCGCGGGTTCGGCCAACGACGAGACGAGGCCACGAGACGCCTCGCCGAGATGGAAGACGTGCTCGTAGTAGAGCGATGTGAGTGTGAGGAGACCGATGAACGAGGCGGCGAGGAAGGGGAGGGAGAACCAGACCCGGCGCAGGGTCTGGACCTGCCAGAGGATGCGCACCGATTCCGCGAACGACGGTGGGATCTCGTCGGTGCCCACGACGTCGTCGGCCGCGCCGGCCGCCGCACGCTCGAAGTGGCCGCGACCGGGCTCGGTGACGCGCAGGCCGAGGTACGCGAACACCAGCGTCGGCGCGACGAAGACGTAGAACGGCGCACGCCATCCCCAGAATTGCGCGATCAGACCGCCGAGCAGCGGCCCGATGATGGCGCCCAGCGCGATACCGAGCCGGTGGAAGCCGAATACCTCGGCCCTGACCTCGGGTGGATACATGTCGGGGATGAGCGAACTGTGCGTGGGTGTGACCACCGCGCGCCCCATGCCGGAACCCGAACGCGCGATCACCAACATCCAGACGCTGACTGCGGCGCCGGTGAATATGCCGAAGACGGCCCACACCGCGGCGCCGATGATCGCGATGCGCATGCGCGGAAGCCGGTCGGCGTAGTACGCGAGCGGCACCTCGAGGAGCAGCCCGCCGAGCGCCGTGAGGGCCACGAGCGACAGGAAACCTTGGTTCGAGAGGTGGAAGTGGTCGCGGATGTCGGGCGCGAGCACACCGAACACGTCACGATCGATCTCGTCGAGCGCGTTCAGCGCGAACAGGATGACGAGCGGATACAGCGCGTTGCCGGCGGTGATCTCGTCGAAGTACTGATGTATGCCGCGCGGCCGGTGTACGGGCAGCTTCCCGATGTGGAAGAGCACCTTGCGGTCTTTCATCGAAGTACCGCTCATGCCCATCATTCGTGCAGCTCCACGAACTCGTCGATCTCCGGTCCTTGCATGGTCTCGGCCATGGCGTCGACCGCGCCTTCGGGCAAAGCCGGCTGCGCCGGCGGTTCGATCACACGCGTGTCGGCGAGGAGGCTCGGGACGCGGATGCCGCGGCGGCGCGCGTACCAGCGCAGCGCGCTGTCGCGGGCGTCGCCCAACGCGGCGCCGAGCCCGCCCGGCATGAGGAGCAGCACGAGCAGCATGCCCGCGCCCGTCGAGAGGAATCCCCACTCCGGTGGGAGCCAGTACTGCGCGCCGTACACGTACACCGCGCCGAGCACTGCGCCGCCGACCGATCCCAGACCGCCGACCACCACCATCGCGAAGACCTGGAGACCGGCGGCCGGATCGAACAGCACGGGACTGATCGACTGCTGTTGGATCTGGAAGAGCGCGCCGGCCATCCCGGTGACGAAACCCGAGATGGTGAACGCGAGCAACAACGTGCGCCGCGTGTTGATGCTGTACGACTCGGCCGCGCGCTCGTTCTCCCGCACCCCGATCAACACGCGGCCCGTTCGGCTCGAGCGCAGTCCGCGCGCGGCGTACACGACGACGCCGAGTGATACGAGCGTCATCACGTAGAACCGCGTCTCGCTCTCGATGCTCACGAAGTTGTGACCGGCGATCGACAGCACCGACGGGCGCGGGATCTGGTTGCCGTTCTGGAACCAGTCGGGAAGCCAGTGCGCGATCGGCGAGTAGCCCGTGTTCAGGAGGTACTTCGAGGTGACGAGCGCGAACGCGAGCGACATGACGGCGAAGGTGAGGCCTCGCACCCGCAGGGTCGGCATGCCGATGGCCGCGGTGACGAGGGCGCCCGCCAGCCCACCGATGATCATCGCGACGATGGTGCCGCCGATCACCGGATCGGTGAAGTTCGTACAGAACCACCCCGCGGCCGCGCCCGCGATGCCCGCCACGGCCATCTGACCGAGGCTCACCTGGCCCGCCCACCCCGTGAGCATCACGAGCCCGATGCCGATCATCCCGTAGATGCCCATCGTGGCGATCTGCGAGACGCGGTTCTCGGGCAAGAAGACGGGGACCGCCACCAGCGCGGCGACGACGATCGCCGCGAGCGCGACCTGGACCGCGATGACGGCGGGTTCGCGGCGTAGCTCCGCCGGGATCCGGCGGATCTCCCGCGTCGACTGCCACGTCGACGTCGCCGAGCTCCGCACCCGGCTGCCGCGGTCGCTGCGCTGCGCGACGAGCGCGATCGCGATGATCAGCGTGATCACGACGGGCCGCGCCGCGTCGTTGTCCCAGCGGTAGAACACGGCCTCGGAAACGATGCCGAGGCCGACCGCCGCGAACACCGTTGTCGGCAGCTTCTCCATGCGCGCGATCACCGCCGCGCCGAGCGCCGCGAGGAGGACGCTCGGGTCGAGTGCCTGCGCGACCGACGCGCCGATCACGCCGTTGCGGAGGAAGATCGTGACGTAGGCGAGCACTCCCACGATGGCCCACAGCACGCTCTGTAGCCGGCGGACCGGGATGCCGAGCAACGCCGCGCGATCCGCGCTCTCGGCCGTCGCCCGCAGCGCCGTGCCGATCGCGGAGAAGCGGAAGAAGGCGACGAGTCCCGCGAGGACGATCGGCACGACGATCAAGACGAGGATCTCGTTGCCGCCGAAGTTGGTCACACCGACGTGGAACGACAACGACAACTCGGTCGGCAGCTTGAACTCGTTCGACTTGCCGATCCACCGCGGTAGGAACAGCGTCACGCCGAGCAGTACCTGCGCGATGCCGATCGTCGCGACCGTCGCGATGAGGCGCGGCGCTCGGAAGAACCGGCGCAGGAACAGGAACTCGACGAGGACGCCGAGCAGGATCGCGCTCGCGAGGCCCGTGATGCTGGCGAGGAAGTAGTTCCAGTGGCGTGCGACGATCAGCAGCAACGCGAAGTTGGCCGGGAGCGCGCCGAGCTCGGCTTGCGCGAAGTTCACGATGCGATTCGCGCGGTAGACGATGACGATCCCCGACGCGAGGAGGCTCGTGAGGAGCCCGGCGATCACGCCTTCCAGCACGAAGCTCATGGGCGGGTGCCACATCGCGTCGGCCAGCGCGTACATCAAGAACAGGGGGACCGGAGGAACGGTCAAGGCGCGGCCGCGGAAGTCGCGGAACACGAAGGGCACCGCGGCCAGGACAAGCGCGGCGACGCCGAGAGGCGAGAGCGCGCGGCTGGTCGGTTGCGACCCCAAGCTGATCGCCGTCACCACGACCACGGCCGCGGCCGCGCGCCGCGCGACTGTGTCGAGCCCGCCCTCGAGATCGTGGCGGACGGCGGCCGCGGTCACGCGCCCGCCGCCTGCAGGAGCGGGACGATCGACTCGATGACGCATTGGCGCGCTTCGTCGTCGGTGAGATCGTGGCTCTCCCGCAGTGTCTGCCACGCTTCGGGACCGGTGAGGACGTCGAGCACGGCCACGAGGTGCGCGCGCCTCGTCTTGCTCAGGTCGTGCAGCTCGGGCGCGAACATCCGCTCGAGGTCGGCACGCGAGAGGGCGTGGGCCTAGCGCACGATCCGGGCCAGGGTCGGGGAGAGCTCCGCGTGGAGTCGGGTCGCACGCCCGATTGCACCGGTCTGCGCGTACAGGCGGGTGCGCTGCAATACCAGTGCGTGCGCCCGCTCGGCGACGGCGCCGGTTGCCGGCGCCGGGGCGAGCATCGGAGCGATGCGGGTGAAGTGGCGCTGGGCGGCGACACAGAAGAGGTCCTCGAGATCGTCGAAGTGGACGTACACCGAACGCACGGAGACGGATGCT
>DASYJT010000377.1:0-9250 GCA_035996165.1 Acidimicrobiia bacterium | reverse complement strand
CGCGCCCGTGCTGACCATGAGCGAGGCGACGAACGATCCGCACATGAAGGCGCGCGACACGATCATCGAACGCGACGGCGTTCCGCAGCCCGCGCCCGCGCCGCGCTTCTCGCGCACCGCGGGTGAGGTGCAGCGTTCGGCGCCGTGGCCCGGACAGCACACTGATGAGGCGCTCGCTGATTGGGGAATCGCCAACGCCGACGTGGCGAAGCTACGCGAGACCGGCGCCGTCGCATAGCTCGACGACGCGCGCCAGGCGGACATCGAGGTGATCGTCGTCGACGGCGGTCACGGTGACGTGGCCGACTTTGCGGCCGGGGCGGGCGGACTTGCCGTAGTCGTGCAGGTGCGCGCCCGGTATCGCGAGCACGGCGGCTCGGTCGGGCAGCGCGCCGATGCAGTTGACCATGGCGCTCGGACCGCGGGCGTCGGTGGAGCCGAGCGGCAGGCCGACGATCGCGCGCACGTGGTTCTCGAATTGGCTCGTCTCCGACCCTTCGATCGTCCAATGCCCCGAGTTGTGCACGCGCGGCGCGATCTCGTTCGCAAGTAGCTCGCCGCCGACGTCGAAGAGCTCGACGCAGCACACTCCGACATAGTCGAGCTCTTCGAGCAACGGCCGGATCACGGATTCGGCTCGGCCCTGGAGCACGTCGCCGATGCCCGGGGCGGGCGCGCGCGTCACGCGGAGGATGCCGTCGCGGTGCAGGTTCTCGACCGCGGGCCAACATGCGACCGCGCCGTCGCGGCCGCGGACCGCCAGGATCGAAAGCTCGCGGTCGAAATCGACGAAGCCCTCGAGGATGCACGGAACGCCGCGGACCAGCGCCGGCGTGTCGTCGACGTCGGCCGGTTCGCGCAGTACGACTTGGCCCTTGCCGTCGTAGCCGCCTCGACGGGTCTTGAGTACCGCCGGCAGACCGATCGCCTCCACCGCGCGGCGGAGATCGGACTCCGACTCGACCGCGTGGTACGGCGCGGTCGCAATGCCGAGGCGGCGCAGCGCGTCCTTCTCGACGATCCGGTCCTGGGAGACGTCGAGGGCGCGCGGGGGCGGGTACACCGGTGCGAGTGACTCGAGGGCACGCGCGGTCGACGCGGGGACGCCTTCCCATTCGTACGTGACTACATCCGCGCCCGCGGCCGCGCGCCGCGCCGCGTCGACATCGTCGAGATCGCCGACGACGAGGTCGCCGATCCCACCGGCCGCGGCGCTGCCCACCGGGTCGAGGAACGAGAACGTGCAGCCCAACGGAATCCCGGCCAGCCCGAGCATCCAACCGAGCTGGCCGCCTCCCAACACCGCCACGCGCACCATTCCGTGCACGCTAGCGAGCGGCGTCTGTTCGGCTCAGGCTTCCAGCGCCAGCCGAACGATCTCCGGATCGACCAGCGCGGGCTCCTCGAGGCGCAACGAGTCGATCTTGTCGAGCGGGCGCTGCAACGCGCGGTGACGCGTGGTCATCAGTGCCGCGTACTCCTTGGCGACTCCGTCGAAGCGCTGTTGCACCCGCTCCAGTTGTCCGGAGTACTTCTCCCACTGCAACGAGAATTCGCGCAGCAGTCCGAGGATCTCGTTGGAGGTGCGTTCCAACCGGAAGTTGTCGACCGCTTGACGGACGACGGCCAGCACCGCGTACAAGGTGAGCGGCGAACAGAGCACGATCTTCTGTCGCATCGCGTCGTCGATCGCGTCGCGGTCGTTCTCCTGCACGAACGAGTACACCTGTTCGTTGGGGATGAACAAGAGGAGGCAGTCGACGGTCTCGTCGGTCGCGTCGAGGTAGCCCCGAGTGGTGAGCTCCTTCACCCGATCGCGCACGTCGCGCAGGAATTGGTCGCGGAACCGGGCCCGCTCGATGTCGTTCGTGGCTTCGAGGAATCGCACGTAGTTGTCGAGCGGGAACTTGACGTCCATGTGCATGACGAGACCGTTGGGGAGGAGGAACGTGTAATCGGGCCGGCCCGCGCCGGCGAGCGTGGCCTGCTTGCGGTAGTTGACGCCTTCGAGGAAGCCGGCGAGCTGCAACACGTCTTCGGCCATCCGTTCGCCCCATTGGCCGCGTACCTTCGAGCTCGCGAGTGCCTCGCGCAGCTGGTGCGTGTGCTCGGAGAGCCTGTTCATGCCTTCGTGCTGGCGCTGCAACTCGTTCGTCAGCTCACCGAACGCCTTGTGTCGATCGTGCTCGAGCTCGCGAACGAGGTCGCTGACCTTGCCGAGCTCGCCGGTCATCGAAACGAGTTGCTGGTCGATCAGGCCCTTCTTGCCGTCGAGCTCCGACGTGCTCCGCAGTCGTTCCTGTTCGAGCACGAGCCGGTTCGCGTCGAGCAGGCGGGCGACGAGCTCGCCCGGGTCGGGCGGTTGGGGAACGACAATCCGGGCCCGCGCGCGCTCTGCCGCGACGAACAACGCGCCGGCGAGCAGACCGGCGATACACACCCCGAGCAGGAGTCCGATGACCATGCGGCGACCCTAACGAGGGGGTGTGACAGCTACGAGGAAGCGGTGGTCGCCGAGACCTTCGTATCCGTGGTGTCGAGCACCGGGATGGCGCCTTCTCCCAGTAGCGACGCCACGACCGTCCGGACCGGTCCCCGGCGTTCGTGCTCGTAGCTCGTGACGGTCTTGTTGAAGCCGGCCGCACCCGCCCGCGATCCGTCGCCGAGGAATTGCGCCAGCGCCTGCAGCACCGCCTTGTCGTTCGAGACGCGCGGCGACGCCGCCGCGGTGGCGACCAGCCGGCGCGCGAAGCCTTCGAGGTCGTTCGCGGCGGCGACCTGCGCGGCGACACCGCCGTGTGTGCGGACGTCGTGCCAGCGGGCGAGCGCGCTGTCGACGTCGCCGACGATCGTGTGGATCGGCCCGGGAATCGGTCGCAACTTGTCGTCGACCGAGGCCAGGAGCACGTACCGGTTGTCGAGCCGGCCCGAGAGCGCCGACCACGACGCGTCGACGTCGCGTTTGGCCTTCTGGAGATCGGGGCGTGCGCTCAGCACCGACGATCCGGCGCCTACGACGGCGGCCACGACCAAGACGGGAAGCAGCACGCGCAGGACGCGCACTACGTGCATGACCGACGACCCTAGCCGTGCGGTGTGTCGAGAACGGCCATGCAGCAGCTCGAATTCCGCGCCCCGACTGATCCATCCGAGCGGAAGCAGCGAAGAATGTGAGGATAGGGTCACGCGGGTCGGAAGGGGCGCGACATGGCACGGATCGTCGTGATCGGCGGCGGAGTCGGTGGACTCACGAGCGCGATGCTGCTCGCTCGCGACGGGCACGATGTCACGGTGCTCGAGCGCGACGCCGCCGAGCCGCCCTCAACGGCCGACGCCGCGTGGACCGGTTGGGACCGACGCGGCGTCAACCAGTTCAAGATGGTCCATCTGTTCGCGCCGCGGTTTCGTGCGCTCCTCGAGGCGGAGTTGCCCGACGTCGTCGAGGAGATCGACGCGCTGGGCGGGATTCGCTACAACCCGATGCGCCTCGTACCCGACGAGATGATCGGCGGCTACCGCGACTCCGACGACCAGTACGAGATGTTGTCGGCGCGCCGACCGGTGATGGAAGCCGCGCTGGCGCGTACGAGCGCACGAACACCGCGGCTCGAGGTACGGCGCGGCGTCGCGGTCACGGAGTTGCTCACCGACGGCGCGGCCGCGAACGGCGTCCCGAACGTCGTCGGTCTGCGCACCGAAACGGGCGAGGAGCTGCGCGCCGACCTCGTCGTCGACGCCGCGGGCCGTCGATCTTCGTTGCCGGCGATGCTCGCCTCGATCGGCGCTCGTGCGCCCGAGGAAGAGCTCGAGGATTCCGGCTTCATGTACTTCGGGCGGCACTTCCGCTCGGCCGACGGGCAGATCCCGCCGCTGATCTGCGGAATTTTGATGCCCTGGGGAACCGTGTCGACGCTCACGCTCCCCGCCGACAACGGCACGTGGGGTCTCGGCATCATCACGAGTGCGAAGGACGCGGCGCTCCGTGGTCTGAAGGACGTCGACACGTGGATGCGCACGTGGCGCTCGTTTCCCCTCGTCGCGCACTGGCTCGAAGGCGAGCCGCTCGACGACCAGGTCGCGATCATGGCGAAGATCGAGGACCGGCACCGGTCGTTCGTGGTCGACGGCGCGCCGGTCGCCACCGGTGTGCTCGCGGTGGCCGACGCGTGGGCCTGCACGAATCCCTCGCTCGGGCGCGGCGCGTCGATCGCGTTCATGCACGCGGTCGCGTTGCGCGACCTGATGCGGGTGGCGTCGATCGACTTCCCGATGGAGCTCGCGCAGCGCTGGCACGAGGTGACGGAGGCGACGGTCGAGCCGTACTACCGCGCCACGCTCGACTTCGACCGGCACCGGCTCGCGGAGATCGAGGCGGGCATCGACGGCAAGGCGTACGACCCGGGCGATCCGCAGTACGAGATGGCGCAGGCCCTCGCGGCGGCCGCGGGCAAGGATCCCGATCTGTTCCGGGCGTTCTTGAACATCGCCGGAGTGCTGCAGTGTCCCGACGAGGTCTTCGCGGCGCCGGGCGTGTTCGAAAAGGTCGTGGAGCTCGGGGCGAGCTGGCGGGACGAGCCGGTGTTTGCTCCGACTCGCGAGGAGTTGCTGGCCATCGTGGCCGGCTGACGACGGGGGACACGATGCGCATCGATTCCAGTGGTGTGACGCTCGACGTCCAGGTCGAAGGCGAGGGCCGCCCGGTCGTGTTGTTGCACGGCTTTCCCGACACGAAGCGCTTGTGGTCGAAGCAGGTCCCCGCGCTCGTCGACGCGGGCTTCCAGGTCATCGTCCCCGATCAGCGCGGCTATGGCGCAAGCGACAAGCCGGCCGAGGTCGACGCGTACTCCATCCCGTTTCTCGCGATCGACGTGACCGCGATCCTCGACCATCTCGGCATCGAGCGCGCACACGTCGTCGGGCACGACTGGGGTTCGGCGATCGCCTGGGCCACAGCTGCGTTCGCGCCCGAGCGCGTCGATCATCTCGTGGCGCTCTCCGTCGGGCACCCGACCGCCTTCGCGAGCATGGGAATGCCGCAGCGGGAGAAGTCGTGGTACATGCTCCTCTTCCAGTTCCGCGGCATCGCGGAGCAATGGCTAACGATGGACGAGTGGGCCAACTTCCGCGAGTGGTCCCATCACCCCGACGCCGACGCGGTCATCGCCGACCTGACGCGCGACAACTCACTGACATCGGGACTCGATTGGTACCGCGCCAACATCCCGCCGCAGTCCCTGGTCGATCCGCCGCTCGAGCTCCCGGCCGTGCAGGCGCCGACGATGGGCGTGTGGAGCAGCGGCGATTTCGCGCTGCTCGAGGAGCAGATGACCGGCTCGTCGAAGTACTGCGCGAACTCGTTTCGTTACGAGCGGGTCGAGGGCCCCGGCCACTGGATGCAGTGGGAGGCGCCCGATCAGGTGAACCGGCTGCTGCTGGATTTCCTGCCGCGCTGAGGGGGGAAGCCGGTCCCCCGAACGCGCGGCGTGAGATTTAGGGGTTGCGGTCACGCCGGCGTCACGCGTGTGCAACGCGAGATGTGGACGATATGTCCGTGCAATGTCGACCCCTATGCCGCTCGATCAGCCGGAGGCTCGAGTGACCGACGTCGCCGTCGTCGAAGACCGCTACAGCGAACTGATGGTCTCGGTGCTCGACACGTTCACGTTCCGCGCCGGCGACCGGGCGTTGGCGCTGCCCAGCGGCTCCCGCAAGCTCCTGGCCTTCTTGGCGTTACGCGATCGTCCCGCGACCCGCCATCTCGTCGCATCGACACTGTGGCCCGAAGCGCCTCCGCAGGACGCCGCGAGCAGTTTGCGCTCGGCGCTCTGGCGCTTGAAGCCGACGGCGAGCGCGGCTGTGATCGTCGAGGACCTCGATCTCGGACCGCATCCCGACGTGCGGGTCGACATCCGCGAGTCGCGAGCGCTGGCCCATCGGCTGCTCGATCCCACTCGTGAGATTCTCGCGGGCGACGAGACCGCGGCCGCGGTCGCGTCGCTCTCCGTCGACCTCCTTCCCGGTTGGTACGACAACTGGGTCGTCATCGAGAACGAGGAGTGGCACCAGCTGCGGCTGCACGCACTCGAGGCGATGGCCGCGCATCTGACGCGCAAGGGTCGCTGGGCCGAAGCGGTGATCGCCGCGCTCGCGGCGATACGCGCCGAACCCCTGCGCGAAAGTGCGCACGGCGCGCTCATCAAGGTCTTCCTCGCCGAGGGCAATCAGATGGAAGCCCTCGAGGGTTTCAATCGCTATCGCACGATGCTGAAGACCGAGCTCGGCATCGAGCCGACCGCGCAGCTGACCGGTCTGGTGAGCAATCTCGGTCGGCGTCACTCCGACCCGTAGTCGTGCCGTAGTTGTCGCCGCCGGTTGATACGGTGCGCGCATGGCTCGTTCCCGGGCCGCGTGCGCGACGCTCGCCGTCGCCCTGCTCGGGAGCGCCGGGTGGGGTTGGCGGTCGGGTGGCGGCGTCGCGGCGAGACTCGACGCAACCGTGGTGCATGTCGCCGACGGCGACACGATCGTCGTCGACGTCGCCGGACGGACCGAGAAGGTTCGGATCCTCGGCGCAGACACACCGGAAACCGTCGATCCCCGAAAGCCCGTGCAGTGTTACGGGCCGGAGGCGAGCGCGCACACGAAGGCGAGGCTCGCGCCCGGCACGCGCGTGTCGCTCGAGACCGACGCGGAGGTCCGCGACAAGTACGGCCGTCTGCTCGCGTACGTGTACCTCGACGGCGCGCGCTACGACGACGAGCTGCTGCGGTTGGGTTTCGCGCGGTTGCTGATCATCCCGCCCAACGGCGTTCACGCGCGGGCGATGCTCCGTGCGGAGCTCGAGGCCCGCGCCGCCCGCCGCGGGCTGTGGGGTGAATGTGGCGGGACGTAGAGATCCGTACGCTGGCGGCGGAGTCCCGCGTACGGCGATGAGTTCCGGACCGGCGAGCGGTCTCACTGGTATGGCAACCGAGCGTGTTACCGCGTCCACGACGATCGAGTCCGGCCCGGAAGCGGTGTTCGCGGTCCTCGCCGAGCCGTCCGTCCACGCCGACATCGACGGCACGGGCTGGGTGCGTGAGTCCCTCGACGGCGAACGCATTACCGCCGCCGGCCAGGTGTTCCGTATGGCGATGTACCACGAAGGCCACCCGGACAAGGACTACGAGATCGCCAACCGAGTCGAGGTGTTCGACGAGGCGCGGGCCATCGCGTGGCAACCGGGGTCGGAGTCGTCCGAGACCGGGGAGCTCAGCTTCGGCGGCTGGATCTGGCGCTACGACCTCGAGGCGACCGGCCCGTCGCGGACGACGGTCACGCTGACGTACGACTGGTCGGCGGTCCCGCTCCACGTGCGCGAGCACCTCCAGTTCCCGCCGTTCGGGCAGGACCACCTCGACAACTCGCTGCAGCACCTTTCCGACCTCGTCTCGAAGGGCGCTGCCGCCTCGTAGGTTGCCGACAACGCGCCGCGAAACGTGTGGATCCCCACGAGGCGACGCCTCCGCGTGGTTGCATCGGGGTGTGTCCGGAAGGGAAGAGTTCCGATCGCTCCTCGCCCGAGGCCGTGAGCTCGTGCTCGCGGCTGCGATCGTGGGGGCGGCGACGGGGGTCGCGGTTGCGGGCTTCGAGCGGCTCACGGTCGACGTCTTGTTCGACCACGTAGCCCGTTTGCCGGTCGCGTTGTTGGCGTTCGCGCCGGGTGTCGGCCTGGCGATCGCGGCGTTGTGGTTGCGTGGGCCGGGCCGGGGAGCCAATCGGGCGACGTCCGACGAGTACCTCGACGCCTTCCATGGTCGACGCGAGTTACGCGTGCGTGATCTGGTGCACAAGCTGGTTGCCGCGGTCGCGACGCTCGGTAGTGGGAACGCGATGGGCCTCGAAGGCCCGTCGATCTTCCTCGGCGCGACTATCGGTGCGGCGACGCAGCGACGTTTCCTTCGATTCTTGAATGGCGCGGACCCCAACTTGTTGTTGGTCGCCGGCGCTGCGGCCGGCATCGCCGCGATCTTAAAAGCCCCGGCTACCGGCGCGGTATTCGCGCTCGAGGTGCCGTATCAGGACGATCTCGCACGCCGCATGCTGCTGCCCGCGTTGGTCGCCGCGGCATCCGGATACCTGGCGTTCGTCGCGATCAACGGCACGACTCCACTGTTCCCCGTCACCGGCGCGCCGCCGTTCTCCTTCGTCGATCTCGCCGGGGCCGCCGCGCTCGGCGTCACTGCCGGTGTAGGTGCGCGCGTGTTCGCGTGGCTCCTGCTCTGGGCAAAACGGATCGCCGCGCGCGGCAACGCCGCGGTGCGGGTCGCGGCCGCGGGCGGCTCGATCGCGGCATTGTTCGCCATCGGTCGCGGCCTCACCGGCGAATCACTCGTACTGACTCCCGGCTACGGCGTCGTGACATGGGCGCTCGACCCCAGACGCACCGTCGGGATATTGCTCGCGATATTGGTGCTGCGATGTCTGGCGACCACGGCCAGCGTCGGCGGCGGAGGAGTGGGCGGACTCTTCGTTCCACTCGTGGTCGCGGGAGCACTCGTCGGACGCGCCTTCGGTATCGCGGTCGGTGGCGACGACTCGTTGTTCTTGGTCGTAGGCGTCGCAGCCTTTCTGGGCGCGGGCTATCGGGTGCCCCTCGCCGCCGTCATGTTCGTCGCCGAGACGACCGGCCGTGCCGGGTTCGTCGTCCCCGCAGTGATAGCGGCCGTCGTGTCCGAGCTGGTGATGAACACGTCGTCGGTGACGACCCATCAGATGAGACGGGCTCCGGGAATGGCCGAAGGCACCAACCCCGACAGCGCGTAGCCGCCGATCCGCACTCGCTCGAGTACGGCGGGGCCGGAACAACGCTCCGGAAAAGTGAGAGGGTGACGGGCATGGCTGAAGCGCTGACCATCGTCGGACTGATGAACGAGGTCGCCGAGACACACCATCGTGTGTATCGAATCACCGATGGCACCGACGACGACTGGGCCTCTTGGTACGCCGACTGGCTGCTCGATCATTCCGAGCTCTCGCAGTTGTTGGGGACGCGGCCCATCCGCAGCCACTTGGTCCACGCGCTCGTGCAACTTGACCGCGATCACTCTGCCGCGGCGAGCGAGGAGCCGTGGCCCGAGTTCTACGCGCGGGGATTGCGCGACCGCTTCCGAGCCTGATCGGGGTTGCGGCGCCGCGCCGACGAGCCGCTGCGCTCGGAGCGTGTGCTCAAGCCGTAGACGCGAGGATCTCGTCGACGACGTCGAGCGTG
>DASYJT010000376.1:0-6402 GCA_035996165.1 Acidimicrobiia bacterium | reverse complement strand
CGTCGCCATCGCGCTCGGCCTTGCACGAGAGGTTGCGCGTGTCGCTGCCCGCGTCGGCCTCCGAGAGCGACAGGCATCCGCGCAACTCGCCCGCCGCCATGCGCGGCAACCACCGCTGCTTCTGCTCCTCGGTGCCGTGGTGCACGATCAGGTGCGCGGCGATCGTGTGCGTGTTGACGACGCCCGACAGCGACATCCACCCGTACGCGAGCTCCTCCACGACGCCGATGTAGGTGAGCAGGTCGAGCCCGAGCCCGCCGTACGCCTCCGGGATCGCGATCCCGAAGAGGCCCAGCGCCTTCATCTGCTCGACGATCGCCTCGGGATACGTGTCGTCATGCTCGAGCCCGGACGCGACCGGGATCACCTCGCGCGCGATGAACCGGCGGACCGTCTCGACCATCTCCCGGCGTATCTCCGGGTCGGTATCGGCTTCAGGGTCGGTTCCGGCATCCCTGGTCATGCGGCGCACTCTAGAAGCGGACTCTGCTCGGTGCCCGGGCCGGTACCCTCGAACGCCGATGATGGAACACCGCACGATGATGGGCTTCCGCCACGATGACGACATCAAGCAGCGTCGCATCGACCGCGCGGTGATGCGCCGGGTCGTCAGCTTCGTCCGGCCCTACAAGCGGCCTCTCCTCGCATTCGTGGCGACCGTGGTCCTCGGCTCGATCGCCACCGCGGTCTCGCCGCTGCTCCTGAAGGAGCTGATCGACAAGGCGATCCCGCCCGCGCACCACGACCGTCATCTGGTGATGCTCGTCGCCCTGGGCGCCGTCGGGCTCGCGCTGTTCAACGCCGTGCTCTCGCTCGCGCAGCGCTACTACTCGGCTCGAATCGGTGAAGGCCTGATCTACGACCTGCGGGTCAAGCTCTTCGACCACGTACAGGGCATGCCGATCGCGTTCTTCACCCGTACTCAGACGGGCGCACTCCAGTCGCGCCTCAACAACGACGTCGTCGGCGCGCAGCAAGCGGTCACGAACACGCTCGGCACCGTCCTGCAAAACCTGATCTCGCTGATGGTGACCCTCGTGATCATGTTCCAGCTCAGCTGGCAGATCACCCTGCTCACACTGCTCGCGTTGCCGGCCTTCATCTATCCCGCGCGCTTGCTCGGTCCGCGTATCCAAAAGCTCGCGCGAACGGGCATGCAGGAGAACGCGGCGATGAACAACATCACCGCCGAACGGTTCAACGTGGCGGGCGCGATGCTCGCGAAGTTGTTCGGACGCCGCGACCGGGAGCGCGACCTGTTCGCCGCGCGCGCGGGAAGCGTGCGCGACGTCGGGATCGCGACCGCGATCTACAGCAGGATCCTGCTCGTCGCGCTCGGCCTGGTGACCGCGGTCGGTACCGCGATCGTGTACTGGATCGGCGGCAACCTCGCGGTGTCGGGCACGATCACGCCCGGAACGCTCGCCGCGTTCGCCGCGTACGTCGCACTGATCTACCAACCGCTCGCCCAGCTCACGAACTCGCGCGTCGACGTGCTGACCGCGCTCGTGTCGTTCGAACGTGTCTTCGAGGTGATCGACTTCCCGGCCGCGATCACCGACGCGCCCGACGCCACCGACCTCGTCGATCCGCAGGGTCGCATCCAGCTCGACCACGTGTGGTTCCGCCACCCGCCGGGGCGCGACGTGTCGCTCGAGTCGCTCGAGGCACCCGGTACGCCGGGCGCCGACGAACCGAGCGACTGGACGTTGCGCGACGTCTCGCTCGTCATCGAGCCGGGCAGCACCGTCGCGCTCGTCGGGCCGTCGGGCGCGGGCAAGACGACGATGGCCATGCTCGTGCCCCGCGTCTACGACACGGTGCAGGGCGCGGTGCGCATCGACGACCACGACGTGCGCGCCCTCACGCTCGAATCGGTACACGCCGCGATCGGGCTCGTCCCGCAGGACCCGCACCTCTTCCACGACACGATCCGCGCCAACCTGCGTTTCGCGGCGCCGGACGCGACCGACGCCCAACTGCAACACGCGCTCGAGGGCGCGCAGATCTCCGACCTCGTCTCGTCGCTGCCCGACGGCCTCGACACGGTCGTCGGCGAACGCGGCTACCGCATGTCGGGCGGCGAGAAGCAACGCCTCGCGATCGCGCGGCTGCTGCTCAAGAACCCCGCGATCGTGATTCTCGACGAGGCGACATCGCACCTCGACTCGGAGTCGGAGCTCGCAATCCAGCGCGCGTTCGACGTAGCGCTGCGCGGCCGGACTGCGATCGTGATCGCGCACCGCCTGTCGACGATCGTCGACGCCGACCGCATCGTGGTCGTCGACGCCGGCCGCATCGTCGAGTCCGGGACCCACAGCGAGCTCTTGGCTCGCGGCGGTTTGTACGCCGAGCTGTACGGCACGCAACTGGGCCGATCCGAGGGTGACGAGAAGTCCGCGTAGAGATCGCGTAGGTCGGCCACTACCATCCACGCGGATCGCGATGACTCGTAAGCCTCCCTCCGAGACGTCCGAACAGGACTCAAGCAGTCGTCGCGCCCGGCTCTCCGCGCGCCGCAACCGCCGGATGCGCACGCGTATCGCCGTCGCGATCGTGCTCGTCGCGCTCGCCACCGGCGCGGGCATCACCGCGTACGCCGTGAACACGAGCAACCAGGACGCGCACGCGGCCGGTCCGACCGAACCGAAGGCGTCGAACTTCGGGAACGACGGCACCCTGATTCCGAAGAACGTGGCCCGGGCCACGCCGCCCCGCGCGCTCGACCACGCGCATCCGCTCAACCTGTGGGTCGGCGGCGACTCGCTGGCCGGACTGTTCGGTCCGCAGCTCGGCGACCAGGCCGGCGCAACCGGCGTCGTCCGGACCGTCATCGACTACAAGACCTCGAGCGGCCTGTGGAGCAACGACATCCGTAACTGGTACCAGCGGGCCCAGGACCAGATGTCGACGTACAAGCCGGACGCGGTGGCGTTCATCATCGGTACGAACGACACCCCGGTCGTGAACAGTGTCGACGCCAACGGCGACAACGTTCCCGACTGGGAGGCCGCCTACCGAGTCAAGGTCGCGCGCATGATGGACCTGTTCATCGGTCCGAGCCATCGCACCGTGTACTGGCTCGGACCGCCGACACTCGGTACCAACAGCAGCATGGATCGCGGCGCCGCGGCCATGACCGATGTCATGCGCCAAGAAGCCGCCCGGCGTTCACCCGATGTCGTGTTCCTCGACACGTACAAGCTGTTCTCGACCAAGGACGGCTCGTTCTCGCGTCGCATCCTCGACGAGAACGGCAAGGAGATCCTCGCCCGTCTCTCCGACGGCGTGCACTTCACGACCGACGGGGCCGCGTATCTCGCCCGCGCCGTCTTCTCGCTCATCGACGCGCGTTGGAAGTTCACGAAGCAGGCCGACCTCACGCAGCCGATGGGCTGGATCTTCGTACCCGGGAGTGGCGAGGTCGTGCCGGGATACTCGTCGACGCCGAGGTCGCGCTATCGCCCGAGCCAGAACGGGTCGGGTGGTACGGGCGGGTCGAACGTCACGGCCACGGTGGCACCGTCGACCGTGCCGACGGTCGCGTCCACCGTCGGGGCACCCACGACGACACCTCCGACCTCGCCCGTCACAACCTCCCCGAAGGTCACGGTCCCACCGACGACCGCGGCTTCTCCGCCGACGTCGCACCCGTAGAGCTCGCGCGTCCCCACATACGACTCGCCCGGCGATCGGTATGTATCGTGCGCGGATGAGTACGGACCAAGAAGGCGCGGCAGCGGCTGCAGTCGAGATGACGGCCAAGGTCGTCGACACCGCGGTGTCGCACCTCGCTCACATGAGCCTCGACGACGGCAAGCTCTCGGTGGCCAAGCTCGACGAGAACCAGGTTGTCGCGTACGACCTCGCGCACGCGGCCGCCGCGGTCGAGGCGGGCCGGGTGATGTGCCGCTACGCCGAGCACGGCCCGGTCGAGTCGATGCTGGCCCGGGCGTTCGTGGCCGATGCGGTCAGCGACGTGGTGGCCCGCCTCATCGGCCGCGAAGGCCTCTGGGGCGTCGATCCGTCGGAGCTCGCACCCGCGCACGAGTTCGTCACCGCGCACCGGGCGCCGGCATTCCTCGAATCGCTCGCCGACCAGTGCGCCAAGCACGGCACCGGCCCCACGCACCTCGGCTCCGACTTCGAGCTCGTCGCCGACACGTTCCGGCGGTTCGCCGACGACAAGATCCGCCCCGCCGCCGAGCACGTGCACCGCACGAACGCCGACGTGCCGGAGGACATCATCTCCGGCCTCGCCGAGATCGGCGGCTTCGGGCTGTCGGTGCCGGAGGAGTACGACGGCTTCGCGACGGGTGGTGAATCCGACTACATCGGGATGGTCGTGGCGACCGAGGAGTTGTCGCGCGGTTCGCTCGGCATCGGCGGCTCGCTCGTCACCCGTCCGGAGATCCTCACGCGCGCGTTGGTGGCCGGGGGCACGGAGGAGCAGAAGCAGACGTGGCTCCCCCGCATCGCGAGCGGTGAGCTCATGGTGGGGATCATGGTGACGGAGCCCGACTACGGCTCCGATGTCGCCGGCGTCAAGGTCGCGGCCACGCCGACCGACGGCGGCTGGTTGATCAACGGAGTGAAGACCTGGGCGACGTTCGCGGGACGCGCCGACGTGCTGATGCTCCTGGCGCGCACCGACCCCGACAAGTCGAAGTCGCACCGCGGGCTTTCGGTGATGATCGTCGAGAAGCCGCGCGCCGAGGGTCATTCGTTCGCGTTCGACGACGGCCGCGGCGGCAAGATGGAAGGCCGCGCCATCGACACCATCGGCTACCGCGGCATGCACTCTTACGAGGTCGCGTTCGACAACTGGTTCGTACCCGCCGCGAATCTGATCGGCGGCGAAGCCGGCCTCGGCCGCGGGTTCTACTTCCAGATGGCCGGCTTCGAGAACGGCCGCTTGCAGACCGCGGCGCGCGCCGTCGGCCTCATGCAGGCCGCGTTCGAAGCCGGGATGTCGTACGCGCAGGACCGCAAGGTGTTCGCCCGGCCCGTGTTCGAATACCAGCTGTCGAAGGCGAAGCTCGCGCGCATGGCCACCCTGATCCAGGCCGGCCGCCAGTTCTCCTACGACGTCGCCCGCAAGATGGCGGCCGGCGAAGGCACGCTCGAAGCGTCGATGGTGAAGGCGTACGTCTGCCGCGCCGCCGAGTGGGTCACCCGCGAAGCCATGCAGCTCCACGGCGGCATGGGCTACGCGGAAGAATTCCCCGTGTCGCGCTTCTTCGTCGACGCGCGGGTGCTTTCGATCTTCGAAGGCGCCGACGAAACCCTCTGTCTGCGCGTCATCGCCAGACGCCTCTGCGAAAACGCCCTGGCAGGGTCGTAGCTCACGGGGGCGGCCGGTTTCGTGGGTGGCGGGAGTCGGTGGGTCCGACGAATGCTCGGCGGCCGTTGCCGTGCACGAGTGACCAGCCGTGGTTGGTTTTGAGGTCGTGGTCGTGAGTGCAGAGCGGATCGAGGTTGGCGACCACGGTGCGCCGATCGGCCGCCCACGGAACGTTGTGATCGATTTGCGTAAACGTGCCGGAGCACGCTTGGTTCGCGCATTTCGGTGACGTCCACAACACCGCGATCCGTTGCGACGCGGTTGGCCCTCGACCGAGGTGCACGACGTTGACGACGTCGACACCTCGGGTGATCACCAACTTCAGAATCGACTCACCGAGCAACTGTCGGGCGATCCGGACCGGGACGGGTCCGACCCCGGCGATCTCGCACGTCTCGTCGCCTTGGGTCTCGCCCCGGGTGAGCGCCTCGAGATCGACGCGCACCAATCCCAGGTAGCGAGGCTGCACCCGCCTCGGCGGGGCGGAGGCGGGCGCTTCGTTGCGGTCGCAGAGCCGGGTGAACGCGTCGAACGCGTACGCGGCGCGCGGTTCCCGCTCGTTTTGGGTGCGGGCGGCTGTGAAGATCTGATCGACGAGGGGTTCCAACGCGGTTTCGAACGGCGAAAGCCGATCGGGCGGCCCGCTCACGTGGACGTGACGCATTCCTTCACCGTCGGTATAGGCGCGCAACGCCCGCTGCGCGTGCAACCGCGTGTGAGTCGCGTCCGGATCCGCATCCGCGGCGGCTTTCACCCGTAACGCTTCCTCCCGCAACTCGGCAACGTTCGTCGACGCGGCGAAGGCGATCAGTCGGTTCTCGGCCGACGGATCCGCCGCGACCGCACCCCCGATCGCGTTGGCCTGCGCGGTCGAAAGCACCCCACCGCGCAACGCGTCGGTCATCTGCGCCAGCCCCGCGACATTCTTCGAGGTCTCCAACGACCGGCGCGCCGCACCCGTCGTCGTGCCGCCGAGTTTCGCGAGATGCTCCGCCGCCGACCGTGCGCCGGCCCGCTCCCACGCACCCGCTTCTTCGACCCGCGCCGCGAGCAACGTC
>DASYJT010000375.1:0-3238 GCA_035996165.1 Acidimicrobiia bacterium | reverse complement strand
CTCGTCGAAGTACGCCTCGCGCACCGCCGCGTCGGTGTTCATTGGAAACATCGCGAGCCGCAGACGGGCCGCGCGCCGGGCCGCGGCGGGAACACCGCCGCCGACGAAGAGCATCCGGCGCGGGTCCGTGACCGGCTTGGGCGTCACCCGAACGGTGCGGCCCCGCCACTCGAACGGCTCGCCGGTCAACGCTTCCAGGACCGTGGCGACGTGCTCTTCGAGGATGCGGCCGCGCGCGGCATGCTCGAGACCCGCCATCTCGAATTCCTCGACCCGGTAGCCCGCGCCGAACACCACCCAGGTGCGTCCGGGGAACGCGTTGTCGATGACCGCGATCTGTTCTGCGACCCGGATGGGATCGTGCAAGGGCAGGATCGCGGCGCTGATCATCAAGCGGGCGCGCGCACTGCGGGCGAGAACGGCCGCCGCCATCGTGAGCGGCGCGGGCAGCCAACCGTCGTCGACGCCGTGATGCTCGGAGAGCACCAGCGAGTCGAAGCCGTGCGCGTCGGCCCACGCGAACTGCTCCAGCGCGTTCGCGTAGATCTCCGGCAATGACTCGGGCGCGAACGCGGGAGCGCGGAAGTCGTGCCGCATCGAGAGGAACGCCATTCGAGGATCCTTCTGTTACGAGAGAGTCGTGCGGACGAGTTGCGGGCCGACATCGGCGCCGAACGCGGCGATCTGGTCGCAGTGCTCGCTCGCGTCGCGGGCGAACAACCGGACCTGGAGGTGCGAGACGCCGATCGCACCGAGGCGCGTGTTCGCGAATTCGGCGATGCGATCCGCAGAGCCGTGCATGACGCCCTTGGGCAGGTCCCAGGTGGGCTCACCCACGTGCGCGACGAGGTGGTAGCCGATCTCGGGCACCGCACCGGGCCGAGTCTCGTCGCGCAGGCGCAGGATCGTGGCGATGTCGTCGGGAAGCTGGTCGAGCGATGTGGCCTGCGGGATCCAGCCGTCGGCCATGGTCGCCACCCGCCGCAGCGCGGGCTTGCCCGATCCTCCGATCCAGATCGGCGGATGAGGCTGCTGCACCGGCCGCGGCCGCTGCCCGACCTCGCGGGCCGCGTCGGGACCGGTCCATTCGTTGCGCAGCGCGTCGGAGATGACTCCGAGCGCGTGATCGGTGAGCTCGCCCCGCTTCGCGAACGACACGCCCAGCGCGTCGAACTCGCCTTCCACGTGGCCCGCGCCGATTCCGACGATCGCCCGCCCGTTCGACAATCGGTCGAGCGTGGCGAACGCCTTCGCGGTGGCGAGCGGCGGTTGGTACGCGGCGATGAACACGTTTGTCATCAGTCGCGTCCGGCTCGTGTGCGCGGCGAGGTACGACAGCGTGGCGATGGGGTCGTACCACTGCGTCGACATCATCTCCGCGGGTTCGTGCGGGATGGCGACGTGGTGACAGACCGCGACGTACAGGAACCCGGCCGCCTCGGCCGCCTGCGCGACGCGCACCAGGTCGGCGACCGTGGCCTCTTGCTCCCACGGCATCGACACGCGTACCGACAAGGCCTGCACCGGGAGCTGCATTCCGTAGGCGAGGACACCGTCGGGAACGACGGAGACTGTGGATTGGGCGCCCATCAGCCGGGCCAGACGACCGACTGCAGATCCGTGTACGCGTGGAGGCCGAACACGCCGCCGTCGCGTCCGACGCCGCTGAACTTGGTACCGCCGAACGGGGTGTTGTGGTTGCGCTGGGTCGTGTTGATCCCGATGTTGCCGGCGCGCAGCCGCTTGCTGGCACGGAACGCCTTGTTCGTGTCGGCGCTGAAGACGTAGTCGTAGAGACCGAAGTCGGTGCCGTTCATGAGGGCGATGCCCTCCTCCTCGTCGTCGAAGGGCAACACGACGATCACGGGCCCGAAGATCTCTTCCTGCACGACCTTCATATCGAGCGAGCACCCGGCCAGGAGCGTCGGCGCGACATAGAAACCCGTGTCGGGCTTCTCCGGCCGCTGTCCGCCGGCCACGACCTCGGCACCCTCGGCCCGCCCGGCTGCGACGTAGCTCTCGACCCGGTCGCGGTGCGCGGCGGTGATCACCGGGCCGAGCACGGTGTCGGGCTCGTACGGGTCGCCGACCTTCAACACGTTCGCCATCTTGGTGAGACCTTCGACCACCTGGTCGTACACGCCCCGCTGCACGATCGCCCGCGTCGGCGCGGTGCAGATCTGGCCGGAGTGGAACGTCCACGTGGAGCCGATCATGCCGATCGCGGTCTTCAGGTTGGCGTCGTCGTAGACGAGCGCGCCGCCCTTTCCGCCGAGCTCGAGCAGCAGGCGCTTCATCGAGCGGCCGCCGACCTCGCCGATGCGCATGCCCACGCCGGTGGAACCGGTGAACGACACCATGTCGATGTCGCGCGTCGCGACCAGCGCTTCACCGGTGCCGGGAGTCGAGCCGGTGACGACGTTCACGACGCCCGGCGGGAAGCCGACCTCGTGCATGATCCGCACGAGCTCGATGACCGCGAGCGGGTTCTGCGACGCGGGCCGCACCACCACGGTGTTGCCCATCGCGAGCGCGGGCCCGAGCTTGCCGGCCATGTTCACGACGGGAAAGTTGTACGGCGTGATCGCGGCGACCGCGCCCACGGGTTGGCGCCGGGCGATCGCACCCATCAGCCCTCCGGGCGCGAGCGCGGTGCCGGGCATCTCCATGGGCGCCAGTGGGATGACGTTCGACTCGTACGCGAGCCGGGAGTACGTCTCGAAGCGCACCCGCGCCTGGGGCACCTGCATCTGCTTGCCGACCGTCGCGGTGCAACCCGTCTCGGCGATGACAAGCGGCAACAGGTCGTCGAATTGGTCGCGCATCGCATCGGCGACCTTCTGCAACAGCTCGGCGCGGACCGCGGGCGCCGTTTGTGACCAGGCCGGGAACGCCTCCTGGGCGGCCCGGGCGGCGTCGAGCGCCTGCGTCTCGGAGGCCTCCGGGGCGATGCCGACGACTTCTTCGGTCGCGGGGTTGACGATCTCGTAGCCGCCGTCGGCTCCGTCGACCCACTCCCCACCGATCAAGAGCTGAGGTGCTGCCATGGGCCGGAACTGTAACGCGTTCTATTTCGGCGATCTACCCGATGACGTACGCGGCGATCCCGATGATGGGCGCCGACGGCAGGCTCGGAGGCAGGCTCCCGAGAAATGCCTTGTTCGAGAAGTCGAAGACCCCGCCGTCGCTGGCGACCATGAGGTACCCGTTGCCGTAGGCGACGAGCCCGTTCACCGCG
>DASYJT010000374.1:0-9183 GCA_035996165.1 Acidimicrobiia bacterium | reverse complement strand
TGGCGCGCTACGTCGAGAAGAGTCGTGAGGTCATGGCCGTCCTCGAGTCGATCTCGCCGCTGGTCGAGCAGCTCTCGATCGACGAGGCCTTCGTCGACGTCGCGGGCGCGCGCCGGATGTTGGGTGATCCGCGGGAGATTGCCGCCACGGTCCGCGCCCGTGTGCTCGAAGACGTCGGGCTGTGCCTCTCGGTCGGCGTCGCGTCGACGAAGTTCCTGGCCAAGCTCGCGAGCGATTTGGCCAAGCCCGACGGCGTCCTCTACGTGGAACCGGGCACCGAGTGCGCGTTCCTCGCGCCGCTGCCGGTGTCGCGCCTGTGGGGTGTCGGGCCCGCGACGAGGGCGAAGCTCGAACGCATGGGTCTGCGCACGATCGGCGATGTCGCCGGTCTCGACGAGCAGGCGCTCGTCGGCACGCTGGGCCGGAGTCTCGGCCGGCATCTGCATGCCCTCGCCCGCAACGACGACGCGCGCGACGTCGTTCCGGAACGGGATGCCAAGTCGATCGGTGCGGAGGAGACCTTCGGCGCCGACCTGCGCACGATGCCGCAGTGCGAGCGCGAGCTCGTCCGGCTGACCGATCGCGCGTGCGCGCGTCTGCGGACCGCCGGCCTGAGCGCGCGCACGGTCAATGTGAAGATCCGCTTCGGCGACTTCGAGACCCGCACCCGCGCGCGCACGCTGCCCGAGGCGACCGACGTGAGCACCGTCGTCCTCGACGTGGCCCGGGCGCTGCTGGCCGAGTTCGACGTCGGCCGCGGCGTACGCCTGCTCGGCGTCTCGCTCGCGCAGCTCGACGGCGCGGCCTCGACCCAGACGACCCTCGACCTCACCGGCGACGACCAGACCGAGCGGCGGGTGCGCACCGAGCGGCGCGCCGCGGTCGAACGAGCGGTCGACGAGGTGCGCGACCGCTTCGGCACCCGCGCGGTCGGCCCGGCCACCTTGGTCGACCCGGCCGACGGACTGCGGGAGACCAGATGATGCGCATCGGGCTCGTCGGCTGCGGCCACATCGGCACCGTGCACGCGGTGGCCCTGCAACAGCTGACCGACGCCGGGCTCGTCGACGCGCACCTCACGGCCACGTTCGACGACGATCCGAAGCGGTCGGCGAAGGTCGCCCGCCATCACGGCGGCGAACCGTCGGCGACGATCGACGGTTTGCTCGACCGCGTCGACGTGGTCTGGGTGTGCACCTGGACGGCGGCCCATCTGGCCGCGGTCGAGGCGGCCGCCGACCGCGGCCTGCCGATCTTCTGCGAGAAGCCGCTCGCGCCCGATCTCGCCGCGGCGACCCGGGTCGCGGCCGCCCTCGAACGGGTTCCGCACCAGGTCGGGCTCGTCCTGCGCTTCGCGCCGGTGTTCCGCGCCCTCGCCGGCGCGGTCGCGTCGGGCGAATACGGCCGCGTCCTCGCGGCGGTGATGCGCGACGACCAGTACTTCCCGGTGCAGGGTCTCTATGGCTCGACGTGGAGGGGCGATGTCGCGCACGCGGGCGGCGGCACGGTGATCGAGCACTCGATCCACGACGTCGACGTCCTGCGCTGGACCCTCGGCGATCCGGTGGAGGTCTCGGCGCGGACCGCGTCCCGATTCGGTTACCCCGGCATCGAAGACACCGCGGCGGCGACCTTCGCGTACGCCGACGGGTCGGTCGCGCAGCTCACGAGCGTCTGGCACCAGGTGCTGAGCCGCGAGTCGAGCCGCCGGCTCGAGGTCTTTTGCGAGAAGGCGATGCTCTGGACCGACGACGACTACCTCGGCCCGCTGCACGTCGAGACCGACGACGGCGATCGGCTCGTGGCCGCGGAAGCGCCCGAGTGGAGCCGGCAGTTCACCCTGCCCGAGGTGTACGCCAAGGCGCTCGCCCAGTACGCGGAGCCGTCGAAGGCGTTCCTCGACGCGCTGGCACGACTCGGGACCCCCGAGGCGCCGGCAATGTCAGCCGTCGGTCATCCCCGGGCGGCCGACGCCCTCGCCGCGCATCGTCTCGTCGACCGCATCTACCGGTCTGCCGCGATGGGTGGGATCCCGATCTCCGCATCCGAGTCTGCCGACCAATTGAGCGCAAAAGAGGCCCAGTGACCGAGTCCGAGTTCGAGCCCGTCAGCGTGGTCGGAGGGTCGTCCCGGGCTCCGGCGCGTTGTTGGCCCCTGCCGGCTGCGCGAGAATAACTGCCATGCCGCTCTCGGACGAAGAGCAGAAGATCCTCCGCGAGATCGAAGCGCAGCTCAACGCGACCGATCCCGCGCTCGGCGAACGGGTTTCGCGCACCACGTTGTACCGCCATTCGGCGCGCATGATCCGGTGGGCCGCGCTCGGTCTCCTCGGTGGTCTCGTGCTGCTCGTGTTCACGTTCGCGTCGCACGTGTGGGTCGGTGCGATCGGGTTCGCGGTGATGCTCGGATGCTCACTCGTGATCGAGCGCCACGTCCGCAAGCTCGGACGCGCCGGCCTCGAGACGCTCACCGGTGGGCTGCGCGCGCAGGGCGGGCTCCGCGGGATGTTCGGCGACCGCGGCCGGCAATGGCGTGACCGCTTCCGTCGCGACGATTCCTGAACCGCGTGCTCGTGGGCTTCACTCCGGCGCAAGCGGCGCGCCTCTCCGGCTGCACCGTCGCCCAGCTCCGGCACTGGTCGCGCACCGGGCTCGTCCGGGCCTCGGACGCCGACGGCGGCTACGGCTTTCGCGATCTGGTGGCCCTTCGGGTCGTCCGCTCGATGCTCGATGCCGGGCTCCCGTCGGCCCGGATCCGGGTGGCGCTTGCCGCGGTGCGCGACGCGGGCCACGACCTCTCGAGCCTGCGGCTCGTCACCGACGGCCGCCATGTATGGGCGTGCCACGACGACGGCGAGATCCTCGACGCGCTGCGCGCGGGCCAGCTCGCCCTGTTCGTCTCGGTCGACCAGGTTGCCGCCGACGTCGACTCCGACGTGCGCGCCTTCAGTCGTGAGCGCGCGGCCTTCGTCGAGGGTCTGACCGCTCAGGCCTGATCGTTCGGGCGCTCGTCGTCGGCGGCCACGGCGGGGGAGCGCCGCCGACGCGTGAACCAGCGCGCGCGCAAGCGCCGGGTACGCGGCACGCTCTCGCGCAGCGCGGTCGCGATGGCGTCGAATTCCGACCAGGCCGCGTCGGCTTCGGCCGGAGTGGGCGAGTCGGGTGAGTACATCGCCGCCGTGTGCAGGCGCGCCAGGTCCATGAGGGGCGGGCCGGCCGCGCCCGCGCCGAGGGCCGGCGCCTGCCGCAGCGCGAACTCGAGCGAGGTGGTCGACGGGCGGCGTTGGATACCCGCGGCGCCGAGCCGTTCGAGCGCTTCCGTCCACGCGCCGAGGACGCGCCGGCGCGCGTCGGGATCGTTGCGCCGGCGGCGAGTGCGTTGCCACGCCGAGAACGCGAGTCCGACCAGCAGCGCGAGGAACGCGATCAGGGCCACCACAAGCGCGACCAGCACACCGGTGACGACGTGGGCGCGGGTCTGCGATGCGGGCGGGGCGGGCGGCGGCGTGATCTGGATCTGGGAGTGGAACGTGGTGGGCGTGAGCGAAACCGTCGTGGGCGTCGAGGACTGATTCGGCGGGGTGGTCGTGGTCGTCGTCGGTCCGGAGGGTCCGCCTTTGCCCGCGCTGCCGAGGCCCGTGACGGGATCGGTCCGCCCGGGCGTCGGCTCGAACCGGTACCAACCCACGTTCGGGCCGAGCCACACCTCGGGCCACGCGTGCGCGTCTTTTTCCTGTACGTGCCACAGCCCGTCGGCGCCGAGGGTGCCGCGTTGGTAGCCGACCGCCACGCGGGTCGGGAGCCCGATCGAGCGTGCGAGCTCGGCGAAAGCGGCCGCGAATTGCTCGCAGAAGCCACGGTGGGTCTCGAACAGGAACCGGTCGAGCGCGTTGGCGGTGGTACCCAGATCGACGCTGGTGTCGTAGACGAACGGCGCGGACTGGAACGACTTCATCAGCGCGAGCGCCTTGCCGTACGGCGTCTGCGCGTTGGCCGTCACGACCTGCGCGTACCCGCGGGCGTTCCCCGAGAAGTTGCTCGGGAGCGCCACGTCGACCGACATCGCTTCGAGGTCGGCGTAGGTCACGGCGTCGAGCACCGACGGGTCGGGGTTGGCGACCTCCGACTCGACGTCGTACTTCACGCCGGCCAGGGGGTTGTCGATGAACAGCGACGTCGAGCCCGGGAGAACGTTCGAGCCCTTCAAGTTGATCGAGATCGGTCGGTACGCGGCGGGGAGCCAGCGGGCGTCGATGTTCGCGAGGTGGAACGTCTGGCTGACCAGCGTGGTGCCCGCGGCATGGGTCGCGCCGGGAAGCTTCGCCGCCGACTTCTGCTCGGAGTTGAGTCCCCAGCCGTCGTCGCGGAATTGATCGAGGGCGATGACGCGCCAGTAGTTGCCCTTGGTCTCCGTCGTCTTGACCGTGAAGACCTCGCTCGTGGATTGCTTGCCGTTGAGCTTGGCCTTGACGGACACGAGGGGTGACGTGACGTTGAGGATGTTCGAGCCGCTCCCGCTCCCGAGGCTGCGGTACCGGATCCACGCACTGCTGCGCGCGCCGGGCACGCCGGGCCCGAATGCGATCGCCACCGCGACCACGAGCGCGCCCGCGGCCGCGCCGCCGGTGACGAGCTGCGATCGGCGTTTCCGCGCGCTCTGGAACCACGTACGCCGCGCCTCCATCTCGGAGTGCTGCAACGCGACGAGGTATTCGACGATGACCAGCGCGTAGATCGCGGTCGTGGGCGCCCACCGACCGGAGCCGAGCGCGGAGACCGCGACATACAACGCGATGCTCGGGCCGATCGCGCCGATGGGCGCAACGAGTCGGCGCGCCACGAGCTCCGCGACGAGGGCGGCGACGAACGTTGCAACGACGGCGAGCATCAACGCAGCTCCGACCGGGTTGACGGGGACGACCGCGGAACGCAACACGTGCGGCGCCCGCGCGATGTCGTGCGCGGCGCTCGCGAGCGCGCTCGGAGTGGGAATACCGGCCAGAGTCTCCGACGGGTCGTCGACCACGATGGCGAGCCACACCCCGACGACGGCCGTGACCCCGAAGGTGGTGACGCTGTTCCAGCGCCGGCGCTCGCCGAGAGTCAAGAGCGCGGCCGGTAACAGCGCCGCGAGCACCAGCGGCACGACCCACGAGGCTCCCGAGTAGACGCGGGCGAGCGCGAGCGTCGCCCCGCCGGTCAGGAGGGCGCGGGCGACTGTGATGTAGGAAGACTGCCGGTGCGCTGCCAACGCAGGACCGCCTCGTTCCAGGGTTGGGAGAAGGGACGTTGATCGTGAGCGACGACGATCGTGCGGAAGCGCCGCGCTCGGGGCGCGATCGCGGCCGATTGCTCGACGGTCGGGACGGTGATGAGGAGCCCGCCGTCGCGCACGAGCATCCCCAGGCTGGCGCCGTCGTGTGCGAGGAGCCGGCCGGTGACGGCGATGAGCGCGCTCGAACGCCGGCGCGTGGACGCGATGAGAAGGCGGTCGGCGCCGTGCGGCTCGACGATCGCGAGCTCGTCCATGATGTACGCGAGATGGCGCCGACCGGGGGCCCCAACCGCCGTGCCGGTGCTCCACGCGACCTCGAACGGCCGACCGGCGCGGTCGAGCGCGGTCGCGATCGACGCAACCGCTTCGACCGCGCGCTCGAACGACGCGCGATCGTGCGTGGCGGGACGGACGTCGAGCATCAGCAACACGGGCGCGCGGCGGCGCGTCTCGTTCTGGCGCATCATCAGGTGACCGCGCCGGGCGGTCGATCGCCAGTGCACGTGGCGCAGGTCGTCGCCGGGCGCGTACTCGCGCAGCGTCATGAAGTCGCCGCTCGTCTCGACTCGGGCGCGTACCGCCGGGTGGTCGCGGTCGAGATCGAGACCACCGATGTCGGGCGGCGGGACGACCTCGTGCACTCGCGGATACACGATGACCTGCTCGGTGCCGAGCATCCGGCGGCTCGTCGACACGAGCCCGAACGGGTCGGTGAGCGTCGCCCGCAGCGGGCCGATCTCGAACCGGCCGCGCCGGTCGGTGGGGAAACGGTACGCGGCGCGCGCCTCTTCGCCGGCGCCGAGCGGGGCGAGGAGGAACCGGGCGGCCCGGCGACCCTGGTCGAAGGCGTCCGCGACGGCGATCGTCGTGGTGCGGCCGCGTGTTGCGCTGACCGTGAGGTCGACGCGGCCTTCCACGCCGACCTGCAGCAGTTCCTTGAGGGTCCGGTGGGCCTCGAGCTCAGGGGCCCGGAACTTGACCCAGACGTACGCGCCGCCGAGCAGGAGCACGCTCGCGACCGCCAGCACCGACAGCTGCACGAGACCGAGTAGCCGGCCGCCGACGTAGAGGCCGACCGCCGCGCCGACGAACGACCATCCGCGCCGGGTCAGCATCGGGAGCACGGCATCCGGGCGGTCAGTCCGCGCGCGTCGCGGGCACCGGCACGGCGTCGAGGATCGCCGACAGGACGTCGGCGGGGTTCACGCCGCGCATCATGGCCTCGGACGACAGGAGGAGCCGGTGCTCCAGGACCGAGGCGGCCAGCACCTTCACGTCGTCGGCCACGACGTACGACCGCCCGATGCTCGCCGCCAGCGCGCGCGACGCACGCTGCAACGCGAGCGCGCCGCGTGGGCTGACACCCAACATGAGGTCGCGGTGGTGACGCGTCGCCTCGGCGAGATCGACGATGTATCCCTGCAGCTCCGGTGACACGTGGATGCGGCCGAGCTCGTGGATCCACGCGGCGACGGTCTCGGCGTCGGTGACGGGCTCGAGCTCGTCGGGATCGATCGGGTCGTCGCCCTCGGCATCGAGGATCGCGATCTCGGCATCGCGGTCGGGATAACCGATCCGCAACCGCAACAGGAAACGGTCGAGCTGGGCCTCGGGCAGGGGATAGGTGCCTTCGAGCTCGACCGGGTTCTGCGTCGCGATCACCATGAACGGCCGCGGCAGCTTGTAGGTCTGCGCGTCGACGCTGACCTGACGCTCCTCCATCGCTTCGAGCAGGGCGGACTGGGTCTTCGGTGACGCGCGGTTGATCTCGTCGGCGAGCACGACGTTGGCGAACACGCCGCCGGGACGGAACTCGAAGTCGCCGCGGGCGCGGTCCCAGACCGACACCCCGGTGATGTCCGAGGGCAACAGGTCGGGGGTGAACTGCACGCGGCGCCACGAACCGCCGGTCGAGCGCGCGATGGCTTTTGCGAGCGACGTCTTGCCGACTCCCGGCACGTCCTCGATGAGGAGGTGACCTTCCGAGAACAGGCAGACGAGCGAGAGGTGCACCGCGCGTCGCTTGCCCCGCAGTACGCGTTCGACCTGCGCGGCGAGAGTGTCGAACAGATCTTTGAAGGACTGCTCAGGGCGGGGCGCGGCTTGCACCGTTGTCGACCTCCGTCGGGGGCGGCCTGGGCCACGGCGAACCGCCGTCCTCCCCGAGAGACGCCGGCCGTCGCCGCCACGCTACCTTGCTGGGCGTGGGCACCAACCGCGGCGACCCAGGCATGACGCACGGCGCGGCATTTTGGTTCCAATGCTTTTCGGCGGTCGTGCGCCGGCCGCACCTGTGGTTTCCCGCAATCCGCCAAATGGTGCGAGCGATCCCGACGCACTGGTGGTCCCGGCCGCCGTTCCTTCCGCTGCCCGACCGCGCGTACATGCGGTTCCGGTTCGAGACCGCGTACGGCGCCGACGGCCGCCCGCAGGTCGCCGACGTCATCCGTTACCTCGAATGGTGTCGCGGGGCCTGATCGCCACCGGGAAGTAACATCTCGAAAATCTCGGCCGCACGGGAGGTGATGATCCGTGGCCCGGGCACTCTTGCTCAACGCCAGCTTCGAACCGCTCTGCGTCGTCTCCTCGCGACGCGCGGTCGTACTCGTGTTGAAGGAGAAGGCCGAGATCGTGCACCGAAACGGCGCCGAGTTCCGTTCGGAACGCCGCACCGTCCCCGTGCCCACCGTGATCCGCCTCGTGCATTTCGTGCGCGTGCCGTTTCGCGCCACCGCGCCACTCTCCCGGCGAGCCGTCTTCGCCCGCGACGGTCATCGCTGTCAGTACTGCGGTACCGCCGCGGAGAACCTCGACCACGTGCTGCCGCGGTCGCGCGGCGGCCCCCACACGTGGGAGAACGTCGTGGCCTCGTGTCGCGCGTGTAACGCCCGCAAGGAAGCGCGCCTACCGAACGAATGCGGCATGGTCCTGCGCCGACCACCCGTCGCCCCACACGCGACGCACTCGCTCATCGCGTCGGCCGGTCCGATCGACCCGGTGTGGAACAAGTACCTCGGGCGCAACGAGGCCGTGTCGGCCTAGGTCGACGCGCCGAGCGGGTTCCGGCGTCAGTCTTCGTCGGTCGGCGTAGAGCCGGCGATGCGATCGAGGAGCACCGAAAGCTCGTCCCGCGCGCGCTGCCGTTCCTTGCGCGCCTTCTCGCGGATCTCGGTGGCCTCACGCTCGGCCGCCTCGCGGCGCTTCGCCGCGTCCTTGTCGGCCAGCTCGCGCTGATGGCGTGCCGCGTTCTCGGCATCCTCGACGATCTTGCGCGCGTCTCGCTCGGCGGTCTCGCGCTCCTTGGCGGCGTCGCGCTGCGCGGCCTCGCGTGCGTGCGCCGCGTCGCGTTCGGCGGCTGCCCGCAACTCCGACGCCTGCGCCACAGCCTGGGCCCGTAGCTCGGACGCGTAGTCGTCGGCCGAACCGCGCTGTTCGAGCGCGTACTGGTCGGCGGATCCGCGCTGTTCGAGCGCGTACTGCTCGGCCGACTCGCGTTGGCGGGTCGAGGTCGTCTCGGCCCGGGCCAAGATGTCGTCGGCTTCCAGGCCCGCGTACTCGGCGCGTTCGCTGCGCTCGATGCGGTTGGCCGCCCGTTCGATGCGTTTGCGCTGCTTGGCCAGCCGGAGCTCGAGCTTCGCGATCCGCTCCAGCAAGCCGCTGACGAGCTCGGCGCGGTGCGTGTCGGAGACCGCGACTTCGGCCGCGCGGTTGCGGAGCTCGCGGGCGTCCTCGTTCGCGATGTGGCGGATGCCCTCGGCGGTCGTCAGCGCGTCGCGCCGGATCGCTTCCGCTTCTCGCATCGCCTGGCGGCGGAGCTCGTCGGAGTCGGTGCGCGCTTGACCAATGATCGCCTCGGCCTCGACGCGCGCTTCCTGCGAGGGGATCGCCGCCTCGGCGCGCGCCAGATCG
>DASYJT010000373.1:0-7841 GCA_035996165.1 Acidimicrobiia bacterium | reverse complement strand
CGCGTGATCGCCGCGTAGATTCGCCGCCATGAGCGAACAGGTACGCGGGGTCGTGGCGACCGCGAAGAAAGCGCCGGTCACCGTCGAGACGATCGTCGTTCCCGACCCGGGCCCGGGTGAGGCCAAGGTCCGCGTGCAGGCATGCGGCGTCTGCCACACTGACCTGCACTACCGCGAGGGCGGGATCGGCGACGACTACCCGTATCTCCTCGGCCACGAAGCCGCGGGCATCGTCGAATCAGTCGGACCCGGCGTCACGGGCGTCGCGCCCGGCGACTTCGTGGTGCTCAATTGGCGCGCCGTGTGCGGCGAGTGCCGGGCGTGCCGCCGCGGCAGGTCGTGGTACTGCTTCAACACGCACAACGCGACCCAGAAGATGACCCTCGCCGACGGCACGCCGCTCTCACCCGCGCTCGGAATCGGCGCGTTCGCGGAGGCGACGTTGGTGGCCGCGGGCCAGGCGACGAAGGTCGACAGTCGCGCCGACCCCACGGCGGCCGGGCTCCTCGGCTGTGGCGTGATGGCCGGCTTCGGCGCGGCCACCTACACCGGCGGCATCCAACGCGACGACACCATTGCCGTGTTCGGGTGCGGCGGCGTGGGCAACGCCGCGATCGCGGCGGCCCGGCTCGCCGGCGCGCGCACGATCATCGGCATCGACCTCGACCCGCGCAAGCTCGAGTGGGCGCTCGGCTTCGGCGCAACGCACACCGTCGACGCGTCGACGGACGACCCGGTCGAGGCGGTGCGCGCGCTCACCGACGGCAACGGCGCCGACGTGTGCGTGGAGGCCGTCGGGCGGCCCGAGGTGTTGAAGCAGGCGTTCTATGCGCGCGACCTCGCGGGCACCGTCGTGCAGGTGGGCGTGCCGACGCCCGACATGGCCCTGCCCGACATCCCGATGATCGACTTCTTCGGTCGTGGGGGTGCGCTCAAGCCGAGTTGGTACGGCGACTGCCTTCCCTCACGCGATTTTCCAACCCTGATCGACCTCTACCTGCAGGGTCGCTTCCCGCTCGACAAGTTCGTGTCAGAGACGATCTCGCTCGACGACGTCGAGCAGGCGTTTCACAAGATGGAACGGGGAGAGGTTTTGCGTTCGGTCGTACTTCTCTAACATGCGCGCATGACTGAGAACGCCGAATGGGGACCACTGGCCGCGCTGATCGGTGAATGGGAAGGCGATCAGGGCAGCGACTTCGCCTACGCCAACGCCGAAGGCAAGGTGAAGGACACGCCGTACCGTGAGAAGACCTCGATGAAGCCGTTCGGCCCGGTCGAGAACGGGGCGCAGGTGTTGTACGGCCTCGACTACCGCATGGCGGCGTGGCGCGGCACCGAGGAGAACCCGTTCCACACCGAGGTGGGCTACTGGCTCTGGGACGCGGCCGATGGTCAGGTCACCCGGTGCTTCGTCATCCCGCGCGGGAGCGTCGTGCTCGCCGGCGGCGACGCGACCCCCGACGCGAAGAGTTTCACGATGCACGCCGAGTGCGGGTCGGAGCAGTACGGCGTGTTGTCGAACCGCTTCCTCGCGAGCGCGGCGCGCACGTCGAACTACAAGTGCACCGTCACGGTCAACGACGACGGTACGTGGGCGTACGACGAGCTGACCACCGTGGAACACGCGCGCTACGGCGCGGTCGTCGAGCATTCCGACCGCAACCTTCTGCACCGCGCGAGCTAACCCCGTTCGACCGGGGCGTCGTCGAGGGAGAGGAGCTGGAGCGTGGTGCGTCCGGCGCGCAGCTCCTCGAAGAAGTGCTCTTCCTTCTCCGCCCGGGTGCGGCCCGCGCCGAGCACGTCGTCGAGATGCGCGTACGGAATCACGGTGACACCGTCGGCGTCGCCGACGATCCAATCGCCGCGCGCGACCTCGACATCGCCGACAATGGCGGTACCGCCGATGTTGCCGGGCTCCTGTTTGGTCGCGCCGCGCAACGCGATCATCGTCGAGAACACGTCGAAACCGTGCGCCTCGAGCGCGTCGACGTCGCGCACGCCACCGTCGATGACGAGACCTGTGAGCCCGCGCGCCTCCGCGCCCGTCGTCAACACTTCACCCCAGTAGCCGCGTGCCGGTTCGTGTCCGACGTTGACCACGAGCACGGAACCCGCGGGCGCCTCCGCCACGGCGACGTGGATCGCCAGGTTGTCGGCGGTCGAGCAGTTCACCGGGAACGCGGGCGCACTGATGTTCGCGCCGCGCCACACCGGGCGGATCCGGGGCGCCATCGGGCGGCCGCCGCTCTCGCCGAGCGTTGCGGCACCCAGTGCGGCGAACGCCGCGGAATAGTCGTCGGTCATCGAGCGAACCTACTGGGGAACGTACTGGCGGAGGGCGAGGGATTTGAACCCTCGAGGGAGCTTGTAACCCCCTACTCGCTTAGCAGGCGAGCACCTTCGGCCACTCGGTCAGCCCTCCGGAACGCCGCGAGTATACGGGCGCGCCTGTGGGGCGGCGACGGGAGCGTGACGGGTACGGTCGATATATGACGCCCGTCGAGGCCCTCGAGCGCATCGCCGATCTGCTCTTGCGCGGGCGGGAGCCCGCGCACCGTCAGCAGGCCTTCCGGCGCGCGGCGCGCGAGATCTCCACGGTGACCGAGTCGGAGCTCCGGTTTCTCGCCGAGAACGACCGGCTGCAGGATCTGCCCGGCATCGGTGAGAAGACCGCGGCCGTGATCAAAGAGGCGCTCGCGGGCGAGACCCCGCAGTACCTGCAGAAGCTGCTCGATCGAGTGGCTGATCCCGGAACCGCCGCGGGTGAGGCGCTGCGGACCAAGCTCAAGGGCGATCTGCACGTGCACTCCGATTGGTCCGACGGCGGCGACACGATTCGCACGATGGCCGAAGCGGCACGCGCGCTGGGGCACGAGTACTTCGCGCTCACCGATCACTCGCCCCGGCTGAAGATCGCGCACGGGCTCACTTCGGAACGCTTGCGCGAGCAGCTCGACATCGTCGCCGACTTGAACGAGGAGATGAAGCCGTTCCGCATCCTCACGGGGATCGAGTGCGACATCCTCGAAGACGGGGCGCTCGACGGCTCCGAGGAATTGCTCGGTCGGGTCGACGTCGTCGTCGGCAGCGTGCACTCCAAGTTGCGCATGGATCCGGCGCCGATGACCCGACGCATGGTCGCGGCGATCTCGAGTCCGCACGTCGACGTGCTCGGCCACTGCACCGGACGACTGCTGGTGGGGCGCGGCCGTCCGCAGTCGGAGTTCGACGTCGACGTGGTGATCGAGGCGTGTCGCGTGTTCGACACTGCGCTCGAGATCAACTGCCGTCCCGAACGGCTCGACCCGCCGAAGGAGATGCTGCGCAAGGCGGTCGACGCCGGCATCAAGATCGCGATCAGCACCGACGCGCACGCGGCAACGCAACTCGAATGGCACCCCTATGGCACCGATCGCGCGGCCGAATGCGGCGTGCAGACAGAACAGATCGTCAACACGTGGAACGTCGACGACCTGCTCGCGTGGTGCGCCGCGCATCCGTCCTGACGCGCGCGGCGCTCAGCTCTCGAGCCGGCGCCCGATCTCCCAGTGGTGACCGAACGGGTCGACGATCCGGCCGAGCCTCCAACCGTGGCCGTCGTACATCGCGCAGACCTCGGTCGCGCCCGCCGCGACCGCTCGGGCGAACACGATGTCGGGCTCGTCGACCGAAAGGATCATGCGCACCGGGGGGTCCGTCGTAGCCGTTCCGACCTCGGAGTTGTTCTCGATCCAGAAGTCGGCGCCACCGATCCAGAGTTGCGCGACCTGCAGCGTTCCCGCGTCGTCCGTGTGGCTCTCGAGATCGATCGCACCGAACGCAGCCCGGTAGAACTCGAGCGCCGCGGCCGCGTCCCGGACCGACAGCCAGGGTGCGATGCCGGTCACGCGTCGCGCCAAACGATTGCCGCCTCCCAGGGCGCGAGGTGCAGCACCGCATCCACGCGCTCCCCGGCGCGCGCGCGGCACGTCGACAGCTTGATCTCACCGATGCCGACGAGGTTCACGTCGACCGCGTCGTCGGAGAGATTGCACGCGACCACCGTGCGTTCACCCCGGCGCCAAAGCCAGACGTTGTCGTTCGGCGCGGGCAACGTGTGGTACGCACCGTCGCGGAGCTCGGGCATCGCGTCACGCAGACCGATGAGATCGCGCGTCAGGGAGAGCGTCGAATCGGGATCGTGACGCTGGTCGGCGACGTTGTACTTCGAGTAGTCGCCGTACGGGAGCCAGGGTTCCACTCCGGGCGCCGAGAAGCCCGCGCCCGGCTCGGTCGACCACTGCATCGGCGTTCGTTCGTCGTCGCGGCCCAGGCGCGAACCGTGGAACACGCCGACCGGGTCGAGGATGCGATCGTCGGGTACGTCGGTGTCGATCATCCCGATCTCGTCGCCGTAATAGAGGAACGGCGTGCCGCGCAACCCCATCAGCATGACGAGCGCAGCGCGGGCGCGGACCGGATCGTTGTTGCACCACCGCGTGGGGAACCGGTGGTTGTCGTGGTTGCCGCCGGTCCACACGGGCCACGCGTCGGCGGGCAGCAGTGCTTCCGCGTGCTCGATCGCCGCCCGCATCTGCGAGGCGTCGAAATCCGAGTGCAACAGCATGAAGTTGAACGCGAGATTCAACTCGTCGCCGTCGCCGTAGAACTTCGCGAACTCGTGGGGCTCGAGCACGTACGTCTCGCCGATGAGCACGCGCGGGGGGTCGTAGGTCTCCGCCACTTTGCGCCAGCGCCGCAATACGTCGTGCACTTCCGGCCGGCACGCGTTGTAGACCGACCGCTGACCCATCATCTGGACGTACCAGTGGTCGTCTTTGGTCGCGGGCGGGTTGTCGCGTAGCTCACGATCCTTGATGACCGAATGGGCGACGTCGATGCGGAATCCCGCCACCCCGCGGTCGAACCAGAAGCGCAGGATGGCGTCGAACGCGTCGCGGACGTCTTCGTTCCACCAGTTGAGATCGGGCTGCGAGGAAAGGAACTGGTTGAGGTAGTACTGACCACTCGCCTCGTCGAGCGTCCACGCCGGCTGGCGGGGATCGAACGCCATCGTCCAGTTGTTCGGGTAGCCGCCGTCGGGCTTCGGATCGGCCCAGACGTACCAGTCTCGGTGGCGCGAGTCGCGCGACGACTTCGCGTCGACGAACCACGGGTGCCGATCGCTGGTGTGGTTCGGGTCGAGGTCGAGGATCACCCGGATGCCTCGCTGCGCGGCTTCGTGGATCAGGGTGTCGGCGTCGGCGAGCGTGCCCAGGGCCGGATCGACGTCGACGTAGTCCGCGACGTCGTAGCCCCAGTCGTCGTTCGGCGACACCATGATCGGGTCGAGCCAAATCCCGTCGACTCCGAGCCACTGCAGATGGTCGAGCCGTTCGGTGATCCCGCGCAGGTCGCCGATCCCGTCGGCGTTCGTGTCCATGTAGGAGCGGGGATAGATCTGGTAGAGCACACCGTCGCGCCACCACGTGCGCCCGGCTCGGTCGGCAGGCATCTCCGGCATCCGCCGGACGCTACAACCGCCAACAGTTGGCAGAGAATTCGTTATTGGGGAACGATTTTCCTGACAACTGTTGGGGGGATTTTGGGGGGGTTGGTTAGTTGGCGGCGGCGGAGGGTTCGCCTTGGGCGCTCGCCCACATGCGGGCGTAGGCGCCGCGGCGGCGGAGTAAGTCGTCGTGCGCGCCGTCCTCGACGACGCGGCCCTGATCGATGACGACGATCCGGTCGGCCAGCCGCGCGGTCTGCAGACGGTGCGCGATCAGGATCGTCGTCCGACCGTGCGCCGCGACTCCCATCGCGGCCTGGACCTTTGCCTCGGTCTGCAGATCGAGGTTCGACGTCGCCTCGTCGAGCAACAGGATCGCGGGATCGACGAGGTGAGCGCGCGCCAGCGCGATCAGTTGGCGTTGACCGGACGACAACGATCGACCCCGCTCGCTCACCCATTGCAGGTAACCGCCCGGAAGTCCCGCGATGAACTCGTGCGCACCGACGGCCCGGGCGGCGGCTTCCACCTGGCCATCCGACGAGTCGTCGCGCCCGTAGGCGATGTTGTCGCGGATCGTGCCCGAGAACAGGAACGCTTCCTGCGGGACCACTCCGAGCTGTTGGTGGAACGCGACCTGGTCGTACTCGTTCACCGGCACACCGTCGGCCTTCACGTGGCCGGAGGTCGGGTCGTAGAACCGCGCGACGAGCTTGATGACCGTCGACTTACCCGCGCCGGTCTCGCCGACGAGCGCGACCGTCTCGCCCGGTCGAATGCGGAGATCGACGCCCCGCAGCGCGTCTTCGGTCGCGTTTCGGTAGCGGAAGCGGACATTCTCGAGCGTGACGTCGCCCGTCAGGCGCGGCACCGGAACCGGATCGGCGGGCGCGACCAGCGATGTGGGCGTCTCCAGCAGCTCCGTGATCCGCTCGATCGCGACGCGGGCCTGCTGGTACGAGTCGAACACCTGCGACAACTGCTGGATCGGCGCGAAGAACAGGTTCAGGTAGAGCAGGAACGCGATCAGCGCGCCCGCGGTAAGCGAACCGTGCGCGACGAACACGCTGCCGGCGCCGAGGACGAGACACACCGCGATGTCGGACAGGAAGTCGACGAACGGGAAGTAGATCGCGACCAGTCGCTGGGCGCGGACGCGCGCATCTCGGTAGCCGCCCGCAATCTCCTCGAAGTTGTCCTGGTTGCGTTCCTCCCGCACGAACGCCTGCGACACACGCACGCCGGACAGACCCTCTTGGAGGTTGGCGTTGACCGCACCCATGCGCTCGCGCGCGATCTCGTAGGCCTTGCTCGACTGCCGGCGGAACCACAACGTTGCGATCGCGAGCGGCGGCAGGATCACCGCGCTGACGAGCGCGAGCCGCGGATTGATGAACACGAGCGCGATGCCGACGCCGAGGAACGTCACGAGGTTGACGAGCGCGTTCACGAGACCGTTCTGCAGCAGCTGCGAGAGCGCGTCGATGTCGGTCGTCATGCGGGTCATGATGCGCCCCGCCATTTCGTTCTCGTAGTAGTCGACCCCGAGCCGCTGCAGGTGCGCGAACACCTTGATCCGCAGCGCGTGCAGCAGCCGTTCCGAGATCCGCCCCATGACCCGGGCCTCGGCCCACATCACCCACCAGTCGAACAACGTGATGGCGAAGAACACGCCGGTGGCGAGCCAGAGCTCCCGCGGCACGTTCTTCGCGACTCCGTTGTCGAGCCCGTACCGCACCAGTAACGGCCCGGCGAGCGTGCAGACCGCGTCGAGTGCGACGAGGAACATGCCGACGAACAGCCACGCGCGGTAGCGCTTCAGGAAACCGAGGAAGGTGAAGTCCGGCGCGGGCCGCGACTCGAAGGGCACATCGACGCGCGCATCGGCGTCGGCCGGTTCGAGCGCGTCGACCTGCGCGAGGAGCTCCGGAGTCGGCGCGAGCGCGCCACCCCACGCGGCACCGCCGGCGGCACCCGCTCCTCCGCCGCCACCTTGCGGGCCACCGAAGCGCATGGCGGCCGGGCTCGTGGTCCGCGTTCGGTCGGCGATCAGAGCACCGCGCAGCTCGTCCGCATCGAGACCGCGCCACGCCGACGGCGTGACCCCGTCGACCCGCGTGTCGTCGACGACCTGCTCGTCGACCGCGTCGATCCCCTCCGCGTCGTCTCCCGGACCGGAGAGCAGCAAGCGGTAGAGCTGGCAGCGCGCGGTCAACTCCTCGTTCGTGCCCGCATCGACGACCTGACCCTTGTCGACCACGACGATCCGGTCGGCCAACGAGAGTGTCGAGCGCCGGTGCGCGATCAGCAGCGTCGTGCGCGTGCTCGCGATTCGCCGCAGCGTGGCGTG
>DASYJT010000372.1:0-1952 GCA_035996165.1 Acidimicrobiia bacterium | reverse complement strand
CGTGCCACGCGCTCGTGATCCCGTTGCGCGACGCGTGGAACGAGGCGGCGGGCGTCGTACCCAGCGCGGCCGTCGTACCCAGTGCGGGCGTCGTACCGAGCGCGGGCGTCGTGCCCGCTGCCGGGGGCGGCGCATGACCGTCACGTGGGAACGGGCGCTCACCGAGTGTGAGGCGCTCCTCGACGCGGCCGAGGCTGCGCTCGACGACGGGCACCCGCTGGCCATCGCGCCGTTCGGGTCCCCCGAGGTCGAGGGAACGCTGCCGAGCGAACTGGCCGGCCGCGCCCGGGTCTGTTCCGCCCGCAGCGAGGAGGTCGCCCAGCGCCTCTCGGACGAGCTCGAGCGAATCCGCCTGGAGCTCCGGCGGCTGCCTCGGATGCCGCGCGCGGCGAGTGAGAATCGGTTCGAGGCGCAAGCCTGACCAATGGTCTAAAGCCTCACCCGAGCCTGACGGCCGCCGATTGGGAGACGACCCACCAAATCGGGGACCAATCGGAAAGCGGGGGCTCGGTGAGCGGCAAGCGGAAAGGCCACAAGCCGGCGCGATCCGCGGCCGTCCCGGTCGACCTGCTCATCGCGAGCGCCGAACGGCTGCAACGCACGGGCGATACCGCCGCGGCCGAACAGACCTACCGCCGCGTGCTCGAATCCAGCCCGAACGAGATCCGGGCGACCCAATTGCTCGGGGCGATCCTCGCCGATCGCAACGAGATCGACACCGCCGCCATCCTCTTCGAGACGGCCGTGCCTTCGGTCGGACCACCGACGGTCGAGACGTTCGGCTTTTACAACAACTACGCGAACGTGTTGCGACGCGCGCGTCGCTTCCGGGCCGCGGAGGAGTTGCTGCGCGCGCTGGTCGCGATCGCGCCGCGCGAGTGGCAGGCGTGGCACAACCTCGGACAAACGCTCAAGGACGTCGAACGTTACGACGAGGCCGCCGCCGCGATGCGGCGCGCCATGATGCTCGAACCCGGCTTCGGCCCCAATCACGGAGTGCTCGGCGAGATCCTGCACAACCTCGGCCGGCTACACAGCGCCGAGGTCTCACTCCGCCGGGCGATCGAGCTCGGCTGTGTGAACGACCACGCGGTGTGGACGATCCTCGGCAACAACCAGCGGATGCTCGGCCACCTCGACGAAGCGCTCGAGATGGTCACCCGGGCGCTCGTGTTGTCGGGTGGCAGCCCGGCCGCGCACAGCAACGTCGGCGTCGTGCTCATGCAGCTCGGGCGCTTCGACGAGTCGATCGACCACTTTCACCAGGCGATCGCGGGCGATCCGGAGAACAACGGTTTCGGCGGTTACCTCGGGTGCGCCTTGCTGTCGGCGGGCCGGCTCGAGGCCGCGTTCGAGCCGTGGGAACGCGCGGTCCACGGCGGACTGCGCGGAACGGAACGCAACGTCGAGGTGCCGCAATGGACCCCGGCCGACGCTGACACGCGCGTCCTCGTTTACCGCGAGCAGGGCATCGGCGACGAGATCATGCTCGCCTCGCTCTACCCCGATCTGATCGACGCGGCGCGTGAAGTCGTCATCGAATGTTCGACGCGCCTCGTGCCGCTGTTCGCCCGGTCGTTCCCCGGCGCCGAAGTACGCGCGCAGACCCAGGACGAGCGCCGCCGCGAGACGATGCACGACTACGACCGCGCGATCTCGGCGGGCAGCCTGATCCGCTGGTTGCGCCCGAGCCTCGACGCGTTTCCCGAAAAGGCGGCGTACCTCGTTCCGGACGCCGAGCGCGTCGAAGCGTGGCGCGCTCGTTTGGCCGAGGTCGGCGTCGGCCCGTTCGTAGGCATCAGCTGGCGTTCGATGATCCGGACGGCGGAACGCCGGCTCGAGTACACGCGCCTCGACGAGTGGGGCGACATCTTCGCCAACCCCGACGTGACGTGGGTCAACCTCCAGTACGACGACTGCACGCGCGAGCTCCGCGACGCCGAGAAGCGCTT
>DASYJT010000371.1:0-3406 GCA_035996165.1 Acidimicrobiia bacterium | reverse complement strand
GGACGCGATGACTGCGATCGACAGTTCGGGGACACCCGCAGCGACGAAGCCGTAACCATGGCTCGCCTCGGTGAACGTCCGATACCAAGCCGCGCCCACCGGTCCGTCTTGTTCGGCAACCAGTCCATAGTCACCTTGCCTCGGCCATCCAACGAGGTACTGCGCGTAGCGCGGATCGGCGAGCACCTGGTCAGCGGTCGGTGTCGGCTTGTCGGGGCGCCAGACGGCGGCCTCGCCAAGCATGCTCGCGAGAAAGGTGAAGTCCTCAGCCGCGGCCGGGCGGACCCGAATGTCTTTCACCGGAACAGTCCAGCAGTTCGGCGATCTGCGTGATGGGCCATTTTCGACCGCCTGCGCCTCTCTCATGGGGTGGGCGGTAGGCGGAGCGAAGCGCGAGACTTCTCGTTATGACCGCAACGATCGGGCCGTGTATCTCCGCCGACTCGCACGTCACGGAACCGCCGGGCACTTACATCGACCGGATCGATCCGGCGTACCGCGATCGCGCGCCGCGCCTGCACCACCACGACGTACTCGGCGACGTGATGCTGATCGACAACGGCAAGAGCCTTGTTCCGTTCTGGTTGGTCGCGGCCGCGGGCCGACCGACCGACGAGGTCCGTCTCGACAGCGGCAAGACGTTCGACGAGCTCTGGCCCGGCGGCTGGAACCCGGTGGCACGACTCGCCGACCAGGACACCGACGGCGTCGTCGCCGAGGTCATCTACCCGTCGGTCGGCATGCTCCTCTGCAACCACCCCGACGCCGAGTACCAGCGCGCGTGCTTCAACGCGTACAACCTCTGGATCGCCGAGTTCTGCGCGACCGCGCCCGACCGGCTGATCGGCCTCGGCCAGACCGCGCTCGTCACGCCCGCCGACGGCATCCGCGACCTCGAGAACATCAAAGCGCTCGGCTTGAAAGGTGTGATGCTCCCGGGTATCCCTCCCCAGGAGGACTACGACCACCCGATGTACGACGAACTGTGGGACGCGATCATCGATCTCGGTCTGCCGCCCTCGTTCCACATCCTCACCAGCAAGAGCGACACGCCGGGCGCCGACCACGTACGCGGCCCGAAGCTCAACAGCTTCATGAGCATCGTGCGCGGTAACCAGGACATCATCGGCACGCTGATCTTCGGCGCGGTGTTCGAGCGGCATCCCGATCTGCGCGTCGTTTGTGTCGAAGCCGATGCCGGTTGGGCGCCGCATTGGATGTACCGCGCCGACCACGGCTACGACCGGCACCGCAACTGGCTCACTGCCGGCGAGCTCACTCGCCGCCCGAGCGAGTGGTTCTCCGAGAACGTGTACCTCACGTTCCAAGACGACTGGGTCGCGTTCCGAACGACTCACCTCATGAACCCCGACCGGTTGATGTGGGCGAACGACTTCCCGCACAGCGACGCGACCTGGCCGAACAGTCAGGCCCTGCTCACCGAGCACGCGCTGCAGCTCGACGATCACACCCGAAGCCGCATCCTGCACGACAACGTCGCCGAGCTGTACGGCCTCAGCGTCTGATATTGCGAGCGCGAGTGTCGCGATGTCTCCGTAGGATCCGACGCTCATGGGCCTGCTGATCGACACCACCCCGCTGCGGGTGTCGCGCGATTTTCGGCGCTTGTGGATCGGTCAGGCGATCTCGTTTCTCGGCAGCACGATGACCGCCGCCGCGCTGCCCTTCCAGGTGTACCGGCAGACCAATTCGTCACTTGCCGTCGGACTGCTCGGAGTGGCGCAGCTCGGTCCGTTACTCGTGTTCTCCATCGTCGGCGGTGCGCTGGCCGACAGCATCGACAAGCGACTGCTGCTGATCGGCGTGACGATCGCCGCGGCGGCGTGTTCGACCGGGCTCGCGGTCAACGCGTCGCTCGACCATCCGCAGCTGTGGTTGGTGTTCGTCCTCGGCGCGACCGCGAGCGGAGTCACGGCCGTCACCTTTCCGGTGTTGCGGTCGCTCCTCCCGTTGTTGCTCGAAGAGTCGCTGCGGCCGGCCGCGTTCGCGTTGCAGTCGACCTACGGCTCGTTCGGCATGATGGCCGGCCCGGCGGTCGGCGGCGTGTTGATCGGCACCGTCGGTCTCACGAGTACGTACGGCGTCGACGTCGCGACCTATGCCTTGGCGCTCGCAGCCTTCGCCGGCATCGCGGCGGCGCCACCGGTGGGCGACGGCGACCGCGCGTCGGTGGCGTCGATCCGGCACGGACTCCGCTTCCTGCGAGGTCAGCCCGTGATCATCAGCGTGTTCGGGATCGACCTGCTCGCCATGATCTTCGGCATGCCGCGCGCGCTGTTCCCCGCGCTGACGGCGCGGCTCGGCGGCGGCGCGACGCTGTACGGGTTCTTGCTTTCATCCGTTGCGGCCGGCGCGTTCGTCGCGTCGCTCACGAGCGGATGGACCACCCGCGTGCGACGCCAAGGGCTCGCCGTGCTGTGGTCGGTCGCGATCTGGGGCGCGGCGATCGCGGTCGCCGGCCTCACCGTGAGCATCGCGATCGTGTTGGCGTGCCTGGCCGCCGCCGGCGCGGCCGACATGATCTCCGGTGTCTACCGTTCGGCGATCGCGGCGGACGTCACTCCCGACGATCTGCGCGGGCGAATCAGTGGCGTCGAGCTCGCGGTCTATGCCGGCGGTCCACAGCTCGGCGACGTCGAGGCCGGCGTCGTCGGCGGACTCGTCAGTGTGCCGTTCGCCATCGTCTCCGGCGGTGTCGCGTGCGTCGCGGCGGCCGCGGTGTTCGCGCTACGGGTCAAGAGCTTCACGAGATACGTCAGCCCGGTCGCCGAGCAGGTCGAGTAGCGGCTATTCCGGCCCCAGCTCGGCGCGTCGATGCTGGCTCAGTAGCAACAACACGAACCGCATGATGCGGTCGCGGTCCGACTCGCGAATCAGCACGAACTCGACCCGCGTCAACGGCTTGCCGATCCGGGGAAGTGCCTCACGCGGCAACACCCGCGCGAGCGCGACGAACGGCCCGTCCTCGTCGATGGCGAACGACATCGCGACGGTCGAGCCGGCCGTTGGCGTCAGGTCGGTGAGCACCGAGCAACCGCCGCCGCCGAGGTCGCGAACCTCGGCCCCGAACGCCGTCCACGTGTTCGTCGACGCGTCGAGCACTGTGCAGCTCACCGGAACGTGGTGCAACACCCGCGCGTACGCGCGGCGCTGGATCGCGGTGTCGTCGTCGGGGGCGCTGATGACGAGCCGCGTCGCACCGCTGCGCACCACCGGCACGTGGATCAGGTACACGCTGAACCGGCCGAGGCACGTGAGGTGCACCTTCTCGAGCGTGCCCCAGTCCTTCGGGAGAGACTCGTCGCCGGGCGTGGCCAAGGTGATGTGACCGTCCTGCACGAGGTCGACGATCATGCGCGTCGACGGTTCGTCGGCGGCGGTGGCC
>DASYJT010000370.1:0-1892 GCA_035996165.1 Acidimicrobiia bacterium | reverse complement strand
ATCCTTCGGAGTCCTGGTGGCGGAACACGTCTTCCGCGTCGTACGTGGCGAGGTCGTGGTCGTAGAGGCTGCGCGGCGCGCGCCGCCCGACCGCGTCGCAGCGGCCGGGCTCGAGACGAAGCCGGACCTCGCCGGTCACGTGCTCCTGTGTCGTGTCGACGAACGCGCCCAACGCGCGCATCAGCGGCGCGTGCCACATGCCGTCGTAGATGAGCTCGGCGACCCGGATCTCGAGCCGTTGCTTCTCACGGGCGAGGTCGCGCTCGAGCGTGATGCCCTCGAGATCCTTGTGCGCGAGGATCAGCGCGAGCGACGCGGGGCATTCGTAGACCTCGCGGCTCTTGATGCCGACGCGGCGGTTCTCCACCATGTCGATGCGACCCCAGCCGTAGTCGCCGACGGTCTTGCCGATCGTCTCGATCAGCTCGACGAGGCCGAGCGCGGCGCCGTTCAACGACACAGGGATGCCCTTGTCGAACCCGACGATGATCTCAGCCGGTTCCGAAGGCGCGTCCTTGGCGTTGCGCGTCATCGTGAACGGTTCCTCCGGAGCCGCGGCCCAGGGGTTCTCCAGCACACCGCACTCGATCGCGCGGCCCCACATGTTCTCGTCGATGGAGTACAGCTTCTCCTTCGACGCGGAGATCGGGATGTCCCACTTGTCGGCGAGCTCGATGCAGTCGGCGCGGGTCAGGCCCCATACCCGCACGGGCGCCATGACGTCGAGGTCGGGCGCGAGGATGCGCGTCGACACCTCGAAGCGCACCTGGTCGTTGCCTTTCCCGGTGCACCCGTGCCCCACAGCGTCGGCGCCGTGCCGCCGGGCGGACGCGACCAGGTGCTCCACGATCACCGGACGCGACAGCGCGGAAACCAGCGGATATTTGCCCTCGTAGAGGGCGTTCGCGCGGAGCGCGGGGACGAGGAAGTCGCGCGCGTACTGATCGCGGGCGTCGATGATCTCGGTCTCCACCGCGCCGGCGGCCGCCGCGCGCTCGCGGATCGTGTCCTCCTCGCCTTCTGCGAGTTGGCCGACGTCGACGGCACACGCGATGACCTCGACGCCCCATTCTTCGCGCATCCAACGGACCGCGACCGAGGTGTCGAGGCCTCCTGAATACGCGAGCACGACTCGCTTCGCCACGATGTTCTCCCTTTTGATGTCAGAGCCCGGCGAGGGCGGCGAGCTCGGAGGCGACGACCGCGCCGCCGACGGATTCATTGCACACGATGATCACGGTGTCGTCACCGGCGATGGTGCCCAACACCGAGTTGAGCGAGGCGCGGTCGAGGGCGGACGCTACGACGTGCGCGCTGCCGGGAGGGGTCCGGAGCACGGCGAGGTTCGCGCTGTGCGACACCTCGACGACGAACTCGCTCATCAGGCGTTTGAGGTGATCGTCGGAGGGAGCCCGCTCACGCGTGTACTCGGGGATCGCGTACGCCATCGCGCCACCTGGGATCCGTACCTTGACCGCGCCCAGGTCTTCGAGGTCGCGACTCACCGTTGCCTGCGTCGCGACGATGCCTTCGGCTTCCAGCATCTGCACGAGCTGGGCCTGGCTCGAGATCGCCTGGTCTTCGAGCATCCGGAGGATCCGATGTTGGCGCTGGGGCTTGCCGAGCGTCGACATCAGGCGTTGTCCGTCACGAGATCGACGAGGAGCGGCCGGAGTGCGTGCATCCGGTTGCCGGCCTGTTGCCACACGACGGATTGCGGACCGTCGATCACTTCGGCCGTCACCTCTTCGCCCCGGTGCGCCGGTAGGCAATGCATGAAGATCGCGTCGTCACTCGCCGCTTTCATCAGCGCGGCATCGATCGTCCAGCCCGCGAACGCGCGCAGTCGCTGCTCGCGCTCGTCCTCTTGGCCCATCGACGTCCACACGTCG
>DASYJT010000369.1:0-4611 GCA_035996165.1 Acidimicrobiia bacterium | reverse complement strand
GGTCCGTAGGTCTCACCGAACGACTTGCTCAACGAGAAGAACACGCCGAGAGCCAGCGTCGCCACCAGCCAGAGGATGGTCGAGACCGCGGCGCCGAACGCGAGCCACGAGAGCGACGGTTGACGCCGCCGCGGCGAATGTCGGTACACGACTGTGGTCGCAACCGTGACGAGGAGGATCGCGCCGGGCCAGCGCGCGATGTTCCAGACGAGATCGACCGTGTGATTGTCGATCGAGTTGCCGATCGACTGCCCGAACGTGAGTACCGCGAATGCGGCGATGGCGAACGTTCCGGCGGTGAGCGTCAGCAGCAGCGCGCGCCCGTACTTCTGCAGTGTGGGGCGATCCTGTTCGACGCCGTATATCCGGTTGAGGCCCCGCTCGACCTGTCCGAGCAGCGTGCTACCCGTGACGAGCGTTCCGACCAGTCCGAACGTCAACCCCGCCCACCGATGCGACGCGCCCGCGCGATGGGCCTGCGTGACGGCCTGCGTGAGTAGCTGGCCGGCGGGTCCCGGCAGGGCGGCCTTGAGCGTGCGCACGATGACACCGCTCTGGCTTTCCCCGAGGGCGCTCGCGAGCCCGACGAGCGCGATGGTGGCCTGCACGAAGACGAGAGAGGTCGCGTACGCGAGTGAACGGGCATGACTGAAACCGTCGGCGACGCGCAGTCGCACGAAGGCGTCGCGGATGAGCTTGCCTCGCCCGCACGACCGCAGAACGCGGCGGGCGTCCTCTCCCTTCAGGTTCCAGGTCTCGGGGACCGGTGTCGCCGTGCTCATGCGCCCGGCGCCGGTACGCACACCGTGATCGCCGACGGTTTCACCTTGATGCGCAGGCGCGCACGCGGCTTACGGTCGCCGCCGTCGAGCTCGTACGTGACCTTCTTCGAGAATCGCACGTCGATCGCCTTTCCCCGCGTGGTGCGCACGAACGGCGAGCTCTTCGCCCGGCCCCTCGCCATGTGGGCGAGTGTCCTCGCCCATTGCCAGGCGCCCCGGGCGGTGACGATGCCGACTTCCAGCACGCCGTCGTCGGGGTGCGCGTCGGGGAACGCAGCGATGTCACCCATCACCTTGCCGACGTTCCCGACCAACACGCAGCTCGTGTCGCCGTCGAACCAGGTGTCTCCGTCGACGCGAACGCGCGTGCCGACGCGCTTCGCCCGCAGGTGCTTGGCGCCGGTCCACAGATACGCGACGCGTCCGAACCGGTCCTTCATCTCGCCGTCGGCGTCGCGGATCATCACCGCGTCGAAACCGGCACCCGCCATCACGGCGAAGTGCTCGCCATTGATGACGCCGACGTCGAACTTCCGCCGATCGCCGTGCAACCCGAGCTCGACCGCCGCGGTGAGGTCCTTCGGTATCCCGAGATTCGTGGCGAAGAGGTTCGCCGTCCCGGCCGGGATGATGGCGAGTATCGCGTCGGAGCCCGCGAGCACGTCGATGCACTGCTGCACCATCCCGTCGCCGCCCCATACGAACACGAGGTCGGCGCCGTCGGCCAACGCTTTGCGGACGCGCTTGGGCGCCTTCTTCGACTTCGGTACTTCGAACCACATCGGGTCCGTGACGCCCGACATGTCCAAGATCGACCGGAGTTCCGGCAGCCCCCCGCCGAGCGACTTCCCGCTATGCGCGATTACTGCTACGGATGTCATGCCCCTCCCGACGTTCATGCCCGATACCGCAAGCCCGATACCGGATTCGTCCGAGAAGGTCATACCGGCACGCACGGATCGCCAAACGGTTTGACCAAACGGTTTGAGTGGAGGTGTCGCGGGGAACCGTCGGCATAGCGATACGCCGACCGAAGGAACCCTTTGCCGCGCTCGATCGAGATGAAGTCGGAGTCCCACGTCGGGGCGTTCTTCGACTGGATGTTCCGCGATCGGCGAACCGGCCGGATCGTCATCGCGCAGTTCCCGAATCTGCCGCTGTGGTGCTTCATCGCCGCCGAGGTCGTCCGGTGGATCCTTGCGCCTGCCGGCGCGGCGGGCGCGTGGCTCGGCGCGATAAGCGCGGCCGCGCTGGCGTGGTGGGCGGTCGACGAGATCGCGCGTGGAGTGAATCCGTTCCGGCGCTTCCTCGGTCTGGTCGTCGCGGTCCTCCTGGTCGCGGCGCTGATCTCGCGCGTCTGACTTGCAGGCGTCCATCGGGTCCGGTGAGGCGCTTGTGCGCGCGTAGGTTCCGCGCGCCTACCCTCGCCCGATGCGGCGGGCTCCCTTTGATCTCGACTACAAGTGGGTCGTCGCCGCGATCTTCGTGTGCGGCTTGTTCATGGACATCATGGACACGACGATCGTCTTTGTCGCGACGCCCGCGCTCAAGGTGCACTTCGGCGCAACCGACGCCTCGATCGAGTGGGTCGTGCTCGGGTATCTGTTGTCGCTGGCGATCTGGATTCCCGCGTCGGGATGGATCGGCGACCGCATCGGTACGAAAAAGGTGTTCCTCTTCGCGCTCGCGATGTTCACGCTCGCGTCCGCGTTGTGCGGGCAAGCACACAGCCTCGGTGAGCTCGTCTCGTTCCGAGTGCTGCAAGGCGTCGGTGGGGGCATGCTCACGCCGGTCGGCACGGCCATGTTGTTCCGCGCGTTCCCGCCCCTGGAACGGGCGAAAGCATCGACCGTGCTCATCATCCCGACCGTCCTCGCGCCCGCGCTCGGCCCGATCATCGGCGGCTGGCTCGTCACCGACGTGTCGTGGCGGTGGATCTTCTATGTGAACCTGCCGGTCGGCGTTGTGGGCTTCGTCCTTGGTGCGCTCTACCTGCGCGAACACAAAGAAGGCACCGCCGGGCCGTTCGATCTCCCGGGTTTCGTGCTGTCGGGCGCGGGTCTCGCGTTGGTCCTGTACGCGCTCTCGGAAGGACCGGAGAAGGGTTGGCGATCGGGTCCGGTTCTCGCGACCGCAATTGTCGGCGTACTGCTCTTCGCATTACTGATCCTGATCGAGACGCGCGTCCCACATCCGATGCTCGCGTTGCGTCTCTATCGGGAACGCATGTTCCGCAACGCGAACATCGTGCTCACTCTGACCTACGGCAGCTTCGTCGGGGTGCTCTATATCCTCCCGCTGTTCCTGCAGGAGCTGCGCGGGCTGACCGCGCTGCAGTCGGGTCTCACCACGTTCCCGCAGGCGGTCGGCGTGATCATCTCGAGTCAGCTCGTGGGCCGGCTCTACCACCGCGTCGGTCCGCGTCGTCTGATCTTCTGGGGCATGCTCGGCATGGCCGGCGTGACCTTGTTGCTCGCGCTGGTGGGTCTCCACACCGATCTGTGGTGGATCCGCCTGATCATGTTCGGCCGGGGTATCTGCATGGCGTTCGCGTTCGTGCCGCTGCAGGCCGCGACCTACGCGAACATCACGCCGGAAGACACGGGACGCGCGTCTGCGCTCTATTCGACGCAACGGCAGGTGTCGGCGGCTCTCGGTGTCGGCGTGCTGTTGACCGTGCTGCTGTCGAAGGGGCAGCCGCCCGCACTGTCCGGGTATCACCTCGCCTTCCTCGTCGGGTCGTGCCTCGTCGCGCTGGCAGCCCTCACCGCGCTGTTGATCCGTGACGAAGACGCCGCGTCGACGATCGCGGCCCCGGCGCCGGTGGCCGAAGCGGCGGTCTAACGGTCGTTCAACCAGCGATGCACGGGGTCTTCGTGCATGGCGAGCTGCCGATGGTCGCCGACGAGCGCCCAGAGGTAGTAGAGGCGGTAGCCGGGCGCCGCGCACACGGGGTGATAACCGCGCGGGATGCCGACGATGCTGCCGTGCTCGAGGAACACCGCCTCGGCCTGTCCGTTCGCCTCGTAGAGACCCTGGAAGCCGAAGCCGCCGGGGCGGTCGAAGCGGTAGTAGTACACCTCCTCGAGTTGCGGCTCGCCGTCGGCGCCGTCGTGTTTGTGCGGCGGGAACGACGACCACTGACCGGGCTCGTTGAAGGTCTCGCCGACGAGCAGGTGGCGCGCGGGCACCGCGTCGGCGATGAGATCGTGCACGTCGCGTTGCCAGCCCGGCTTTCCTCTCGGCTGCACGACGACGCCGTCGGGATGCACGACCGTGGCTTCCTCGCCGGTGTCGGCGAGGTCGTAGCCGACCGTCGCGGTGAAGACGAGTTCCGTGTCGGTCGTTGCCTCGACGGTCACCGAAGATCCCGGAGGCAAATACACCGCCGTCGCGCGCTGGTCGAACACCGAGGTCCGTTTCGCGGCCTCGCCGTCGAGGCTGACGTCGCCTTCGACCAGGACCAGCGCGCCTTCCTGCCCGTCGGCCGGAGCGATCGTGCGGGTGGTGCCGGCCGCCAGAGCGACGACGTCGAGTCTGACGTGCTCGCCGCGGTACGCGGCGTCGGTCATCGGAGACTCATCTGGACCGGATCCCGATCGCATGAGGATTACCCGGCGGCGGCAACGGATGACGGAATAGCGAGGCGGCGTTCTCGTGACTGATCTGCGCGATCTCGTCGGCGGGTAGCCCGCCGAACACGTCGGCGAACACCTGCTGGGTGTCGGGCCACGTTCCGTCGCCGTGCGGGTAGTCCGACTCGAACGTGATGTTCTCGACACCGATCGTGTAGCGCGTGCTCAGCGTCGAGGGATCGTCGATGGTGGAG
>DASYJT010000368.1:0-5351 GCA_035996165.1 Acidimicrobiia bacterium | reverse complement strand
TCACGCCCTTCCGCGACGCGATGGACGACGACTTCGACACCCCGGCTGCCGTCGCCTATCTGTTCGAGCTCGTGCGACATGCCAATGTTGCGCTCGACAAGGGCTTGCGGGAGACCGCGGCGACGGCGTTCGCGAGGGTGCACGAAGTCGCCGGCGCGCTCGGGATCGAGCTCCGAGCCGACGCGCCGCAGGCGGATGCCGAGATCGACGATCTCGTCCAGGCGCGCGAGGCCGCGCGGGTCGCCAAGGACTGGGCGGAGGCGGATCGCATCCGCGACGAGCTCTCCGGGCGCGGCATCGTCGTCGAGGACACTGCGCGAGGACCCGAGTGGCGCCGCGAGTGAGCAAGGGATCCTCCGAGCTCGGCGGCGACCAGATCGAGGGCCGGCGCGCGGTACTCGAGCTCCTACGGGCGGGAAAACGACGACCTCGCGCCGTCTACCTCTCGAGCTCGGTGTCGCGCGACGAGACGGTGAACGAGATCGTCGAGCGCGCCGGGGGCGCGCTAAAGGTCGTCGCGGCGGAGCGGGTCGAACAGATGGCGCGCAGCGACGTGCATCAAGGCGTGCTCGCGATGGCGCCTCCGTTGCGGACGGCCGACCTCGACGCGCTGTTGGCCGTCGACGGAGCGTTCCTCGTCGCGGTCGACGGAGTCACCGATCCGCGCAACCTCGGAGCCATCATGCGGTCGGCCGAGACCGCGGGCGCGACCGGGATGATCATGCCGAGGCACCGTTCGGCGAGCATCACGCCGGTCGTCGCGAAGACCGCGGCCGGCGCGATCGAGTACCTCCCGATCGCGCTCGTCGGCGGGATTCCCGCGGCGCTCGAGCGCGCGTCGCGCGCCGGTTGTTGGTCGGTCGGTCTCGACGAGAGTGGTGATCGCAGCCTCTTCGACCTCGATCTCGCCGACCAGAAGCTCGTGCTGGTGCTCGGCTCCGAGGGCAAGGGCCTGGCCCGTCTGACGCGCGATCGCTGCGACGTTCTCGTGCGCATCCCGATGCAGGGCAAGGTCGAATCGCTCAACGTCTCCGCGGCCGCGACGCTCGCATGTCACGAGGTCGCGCGCCGGCGCCGCCGGTAATATCGCAGGTCACGCCGGGTTAGCTCAGTCGGTAGAGCAGCTGATTTGTAATCAGCAGGTCGTCGGTTCGATCCCGACACCCGGCTCTGGCCTGCCCCGGCGGCTCGGGAGGGGTCGACCCGACCCGTCTTGGGTAGAGCCTGCCTGATGAGAGAATCCGACGGCGGGCTCGACCCCGCCTTTGCCGCGCCGGCAGCGAGCGACTGTGTCCGGGTTGCCCTGGTCAACGACTACGAGATCGTGTTGCGAGGGCTCGAGTCGATGTTGCGACCGTTTCGTGACCGCCTCCACGTGGTGGAGCTCGACGTCGAGCGCAACCCCGAGGAGAAGGTCGACGTCGCGCTCTTCGACACCTACGGGCATCCGCGGCTCGGTCTCGACCGCATCGCGAGCCTCGCGGCCGATCCGCACGTCGGCGCGGTTGCCGTCTACACGTGGTCGTTCACGCCGGAGCGCTTCAACGCGGCTCGAGCGGCCGGCGCGCGCGGCGTGCTGGCGAAATCGATGACCGCGGAGGCGCTCGTCGATGCGATCCAGCAGATCGCGCGCGATGAGGAGTTCGTGAGCGCGCACTTCGGGCGATCGGTTCGCCAACCGTGGCCGGGCCATGATCTCGGGCTGACCTTGCGCGAGAGCGAGGTCGCACTGTTCCTCGCCCAGGGAATGCGCAACCGCGACATCGCGTCCGCGCTGTGGGTCAGCGAGAACACGGTGAAGACGCACCTCAAGTCGATATTCCAGAAGACGGCGGTGTCGTCGCGCGCCGAGGCGATCCTGTGCATCACGCGCGATGCCAGCTTCAGCCCGAAGCGTCACGATCACCGCGCGGTCGTCGAACCGGCGAAGCGCTCGCTGGGCGGTACGCACCCGAGGCGATGATGCGGGTGACCCGGGGATGCTTGTATTTGGCGCGCAGAACGAGCAAGCTCGCGAGCCGATGAATACAACAGAGCTGTCCGCACACGAGCGCGCGTTGATCGACTTCGAGCGAGAGTGGTGGCAGCTCGGTTCCCGCAAGGACGTCGGCATCCGCGCTCGCTTCGACATTTCGGCGAGCAGCTACTACCGAGCGCTTCACGGTCTCATCGACCGAGCCGAGGCCATGGCGTACGACTCCCTCACCGTGTTGCGCTTGCGCAAGCGACGTGAGCAGGTGCGACGTGATCGCATCGAGGGCCGACGCGCCGATCCCGGATCCCGGTGACCCCCGGAACACCGGCGAACGGGCAGAATGGTGAGATGAGTCGTCCATCGGGGGGCAACGGCGAGTTGGCACGCGGCGCGAGCGCAGCCGCGGCCAAGGGAGCCGCGCTGATCGGGCTCGCAGTGATCGTCGGAGTGTTCTTGCTCCAACGCACCGACACCAGCACCGCGCGCTCCGGGAGCACGCCCGTGCACGCCGTCAAGACCACCACCACCGTGCACAAGTCTCAGGCGACCACCACGTCCACGACGCAGCCGGCCACGCCGCTGAAGAACCCCGACCAGCTGCGGGTGCTCGTGCTGAACGGTGGAGCGCCGACCGGCGCGGCCGCGCAGCTCCGCACGAAGCTGCAGCAGGTCGGTTACACGAACCAGCCGCAGGCCAACACGTGGACGGGCCACACGCAGACGGGGACCTCGGTGATGTGCAAGCCGGGCTTCGACCGCGAGAAGGTCGCGCTCTCGCAACAGTCGGCGCTGCAGGGTGCGAAGGTCGTCGCGTTCCCCTCGCCGGCACCGCCGTCGAGCGACGCGGTCGACTGCGTCGTCGTCGTCGGCGCCTGAGCCCGGTCCTACCCCCGCGCTCCGAGAAGCCGATCGCGGAGCGGGCCGGTCGCCGCGTCGATCACGGTCCACGCCATCGCGAGCGCAGCTTCGGTCACCGCTCGGTCGGCCGACGCGTTGATCGCCGCCTCGGTGAACTCCGGCTGGTGGTTGACCGCACCGTTCGTCTCGATCGCGATGCAAGGATGGATCGACGGCATGGCCAGCGACACGTTGCCCATGTCGGTCGAGAACGTCCCCACACCGTCCTCCGACTCGGGCCGCCCGATCGTGCTCGCGTTCGCCCGGTACACCTCGGCCAGGTCGTGGTCGTGTTCCATGTGGGCATAGGGCGGGCACACATCGGTGAGTGCCAGGGCCGCGCCGGTTGCCAGCGCGCCGGCCTCGAAGCAGTGCTCGACGCGCGGCCGGAGGTGCTCGAGATCGTGCAGCGTGCGGGAGCGCGCCATCCACGTACCTTCGGTGTGCGCGGGCACGACGTTCGTCGCGTCGCCGCCGTGGGTGATGATGCCGTGGACCTGGTCGAAGGGTCGCAAGTGTTGGCGCAGCAGTCCGACGGCAACCTGCGCCACCGTCAGCGCGTCGGCTGCGTTGATACCGAGCTCGGGCGCGATCGCCGCGTGCGACTCCCGACCGGTGTACTGCACGCGCATGTGCGCGACCGCGCTCACGCGGGGATAGATGTCTTCCTTCGGGGTCGGGTGCACCATGAGCGCGGCGTGCACGCCGTCGAACGCGCCACGGTCGAGCATCAGGATCTTGCCGCCGCCGCCTTCCTCGGCGGGCGTGCCGATGACCGTCAGCGTGATGCCGAGCTCGTCGACCAGCGGCGCCAGCGCGAGGCCGGCGCCGACCGCGCTCGCGGCGATGATGTTGTGCCCGCACGCGTGGCCGATCATCGGGAGCGCGTCGTACTCCGCGCAGATCGCGATGTGCAGCGGCCCATTCCCCACGCGGCTGCTGAACGCGGTAGGCAGATCGCAGATACCCGAGTCGACGGGAAGCCCGGCGTCCGACAGCGCGCCCGCGGTCCACGCGCTCGACCGTTCCTCTTCGAACTTCAGCTCCGGATGCGCGTGGATCCGATGGCTGAGCGCGACGAGACCGTCGCGCTCGCGATCGAGGGTCGTGCGGGCGGCGTTCTTCGCGTCCATGCGGGTAGCGTCGCACCGTGATCGACGCCGACGCAACGGTTGCCGCGTTGACGGAGAATCCGCCGCGCACCGCCCTGCTCGTCGACTTCGACGGATCACTGGCGCCGATCACCGAGCACGCCGACGACGCCCGGCCCCTTCCGGAGGTTCCGCCCCTGCTGGCGCGGCTGGCGTCGAGGCTCGGGCGGCTCGCGATCGTCAGCGGGCGCCCGGTGGGTTACCTCGCTCGCCATCTCCCGGTCGACGGGCTGATGCTCGTCGGCCTCTACGGGATGGAACAGTCGATCGACGGCGTGTACGCGGTCGACCCGCGCGTCCAGCCGCATCTGGTCGCGGTGGCGGCCGCGACCGCCGAGCTCGAAGCGCGCCTTCCCTCGGTGCTGGTCGAGCCGAAGTCGGGGATCAGCGTGACGCTGCACTGGCGGCCCGTCCCCGAGCGGGCGGCCGAGATCGTCGAGATCGCGCACGAGGTGGGCGTGCGCCACGGCCTGGTCGAGCTGCAGACGCGTATGGCCGTCGAGCTCCGCCCGCCGATCGCCGTCGACAAGGGCGTGGCGACCCGCTCCCTCGTCGAGGGCTTCGAGACCGCGGCGTTCGCCGGCGACGACTACGGCGACCTCCCCGCGTTCGCGGAGCTCGCCCGCGCCACCGCCGACGGCCGGCTCCGCCACGCCGTGCGGATCGGTGTGCACTCCGCGGAGGCGCCGCCCGAGCTGGAGTCGGTGGTCGACCTGACCGTCGCCGGGCCGGCGGGTCTGGTCGAGCTACTGACCCGCGTGGCCGACGAGATCGGCGAGCCAGTCGGCGGGTGAACGCATCGTGGCGAGCGCGCGGAGCTTCTTCGCCCGCGTTGCCCGTTCGTCGAGCGGCATCGACAGCGCGTCGTCGAGGGCGCCGGCGCATTGCTCGATGTCGTACGGATGCACGGAGATCGCGGCCTGCTTCAGCTCTTCGTACGCGCCGGTCTCCGGCGAGAGGCACAGGACGCCGTCGCGCCGGTTGACGACGGGTCCCTCCTTGGCGACGAGATTCAATCCGTCGCGCATCGAGTTCACCAACAGCACGTCGTAGCGCTGCATCCCGGCGACGGAACGGGCGAAGTCGTCGCGGTCGTCGAGCAGGATCGGCACCCAGTCGTTCGTCGCCCAACGGTTGTTGACGCGAGCGACAACCTGTTCGACCTCGTTCTCGTAGGCGAGATACTCGGCGAGGCCCTGCCGCGAGGGATACACCATCGCGACGAAGACGACCCGGCCGCGGAGACCGGGCCGCGCCTCGAGCAGCCGATCGAACGCGAGGAACCCGCGCACGATGTTCTTCGACGGATCGATGCGGTCGCTCCGGGC
>DASYJT010000367.1:0-8170 GCA_035996165.1 Acidimicrobiia bacterium | reverse complement strand
GTTCGTCGAGCCGTGGGCCGCGGCCGTCATCGGGAGTATCGCGGCGGTCCTGGTCGTCGAAGCGGTGTTGTTCATCGACCGCCGCGGTGTCGACGATCCGGTCGGCGCGGTCGCGGTCCACGGCGTCAACGGCATCTGGGGTGTCATCGCGGTCGGGCTCTTCGCCGACGGGAAGTACGGCGGCGACTGGAACGGAACCGCCGCGGCCGGCGGGACCAAGACGGCCCACGTGTGGGGACTGTTCTACGGGCACGGCGGCGGCGGGCAACTGGTCGCGCAGCTGATCGGCGTGCTCGTCCTGGTCACCGTGATGTTCGGACTCGCCTACGCGTTCTTCAAGGTCAGCGACCTGGTCATGAAGGGCGGCATCCGCTCCAGCCGTGACGACGAGCTCGCCGGGCTCGACGTTCCCGACATGGGAATGCACGGATACAACGACGAGAACCTCACGGGCTTCGAGCACGAGTACGTGCCGCGCAATTCGAGGGCGGAGAACGAAGCGCAACTCGACGCCTGAGCCGCCGAAATTCGAGCGGCTGACCGGTCGCTGACAGATAGCGTCGACGGCATGACCGGTCCGATGATCGAGGCGCGCGCGCTCGTGAAGCGCTTCGGCTCGTTCGTCGCGGTCGACGGCATCGACTTCGAGATCGCGCCGGGGGAGGCGTTCGGATTCCTTGGTCCGAACGGCGCGGGCAAGACGTCGACGATGCGGATGATCGGCTGCGTATCCCCGCGATCGGCCGGCGAGCTGCGGGTGCTCGGACTCGATCCCGCGCACGACGGCCCCGAGATCAGGTCGCGCCTCGGTGTCGTCCCGCAAGAGGACAACCTCGACACCGAGCTGACGGTGTGGGACAACCTGATGATCTACGGCCGCTACTTCGACCTGCCGCGCGCCGTGATCCGCGAACGGGCGACCGAACTGTTGGAGTTCGTGCAGCTGAGCGACCGCCGCGACTCGCGCGTCGATCCGCTTTCGGGCGGTATGAAGCGCCGGCTCACGATCGCCCGATCGCTCATCAACCGGCCGGAGGCGTTGTTGCTCGACGAGCCGACGACCGGTCTCGACCCGCAGGCCCGTCACCTCTTGTGGGACCGGCTCTACCAACTGAAGCGCAGCGGTGTGACGCTCGTGCTCACAACGCACTACATGGACGAGGCCGAGCAACTCTGCGACCGGCTGGTGATCATGGACAACGCGCGCATCGTCGCCGAGGGCTCGCCCCGGCAGTTGATCGTCGACAACGTCACTCGCGAGGTCGTGGAGGTACGACTGCCGATCGACGCCGACACCGCGGTCGAGGTGGCGCGGCTCAAACGTTTCGGCGACCGGATCGAGGGGCTCGCGGATCGCGTCCTCGTGTACACCGACGACGGCGACGCGACTGCGAGAGCGGTTGCCGACGACGGCTTCGACGCGGATTCCGTCCTGGTGCGGCGGGCGAGTCTGGAAGACGTCTTCTTGATCCTGACCGGCCGCTCGCTCGAGGACTGACGTGTCGACGCCGACGTTGTTCCGGGTCGTCGAGCGCGAGGCGCTGGTGTACGCGCGTCTCTGGCGTGGCCTCGCGTTCAGCACGTTCGTGCAACCCGCGCTCTACCTCGCGGCGATGGGCGTGGGTCTGGGCGGTCTCGTGCGCGCGCACTCGGGCGCGGTCGACGGCCTGACGTATCTCGACTTCGTCGCGCCCGGCTTGCTCGTTGCGAGCGCGATGCAGCTCGCGGCGGGGGAGTCGATGTGGCCCGTGCTCGGGATGGCCAAGTGGAGCAAGCAGTTCCACGGCGTCGTCGCCACGCCGATCGGCCCCGGCGACCTGTTCGGCGGGTACGTGCTGTGGACCGCGATCCGCTCGATGCTCGGCGCGGCCGCGTTCGTCATCGTGGCCGCGCTCCTCGGGGCGATCCCGTCGATGTGGGGCGTGCTCGCGATCCCGGCCGCGGGTCTGTGCTCGGCCGCGTTCTGCGCGCTCATCACCGCTTACTCGATCCGCGTCGACTCCGACCTGTCGTTCCCGTTGATCATGCGCCTCGGGGTTCTGCCGTTGTTCTTGTTCTCCGGCACGTTCTTCCCGATCAGTCAGCTTCCGCACGGCCTTCGTCCGTTGGCCGCGTTCTCGCCGCTGTGGCACGGCGTCGAGCTCGCGCGCGCGGCGACCACGGGCCGGTTCGACGCGGCGGCGATCGCCGCGCACATCGCAGTGCTCGTCGGTTGCACTGCGGTCGGTGCGTTCTTCGGCGTCCGCAATTTCTCGCGGCGGTTGAGCTCGTGACAACCACCGATCCGTCCGCACCCGCTCGCACGCCGGCCGCCCTCAGCATGCCGATCCTGTTCTGGCGGAACCGACCGTGGCGTCTCGTCGAACGCAACGTTTTGGCGTATCGACGGATCTGGTACATCTTCCTCAGCGGGTTCTTCGAGCCATTGCTGTTCTTGTTGTCGATCGGGATCGGCGTGGGCAAGCTGGTCGGCGACCTGAATGTCGGCGGGCAGGTCGTCTCGTATCGCACGTTCGTCGCACCCGGATTGCTCGCGACCGCGGCCATGACCGGTTCGTTGCTCGACACCACGTTCAACTTCTTCGTGAAGATGAAGTACGCGCACACCTACGACGCGGTGCTCGCGTCGCCGCTCGCGCCGCGCGATGTCGCGACCGGCGAGATCACGTGGGCGTTGCTGCGGGGCACGACCTATTCGGGGGCCTTCCTCCTCACGATGCTCGCGTTCGGCGACCTGAAATCGTGGTGGTCGGTCCTCGCGTTCCCCGGCGCGGTGCTGATCGGCTACGGGTTCGCGGGCGTCGGCCTCGCGGCGACCACGTACATCCGGTCGTTCGTCGACTTCGACTACGTGAACATGGCGATGATCCCGCTGTTCCTCTTCTCGGCCACGTTCTTCCCGATCTCGCGGTACGGGTGGGGTCTGCAGGCGGTCATCCGGGTGACGCCGCTGTACCAGGGAGTCGTGCTGGAGCGGTCGCTCGTCATCGGCGAGCTGCACTGGACCTTGCTGGTCAACGCGGCCTACTTGCTGGTCATGGGGCTGATCGGCCTCCGGGTGGCCTCCCACCGGATCGGCCTGCTGCTGCAGCCCTGACCGACCCGGGTCTCAAGCCGGGAACCGGGCATCCCGATCTTCTTTCGTGGCCGACGAGCAGCACGGGTCCGGGCCCCTGAGCCCGCAGGCGGAGGCGAGGGCCGCGACCGTCGTGGGCCAGCTCGAACGCATGCGTCCCGAAGCCTTCGCGCACGCGCGGCGCGTCGCCGATCTCTCGGTGCGGGTCGCTCGCCACGCACGCCTGCCCGAGCACCTCGTCTCGCAGATCTACTGGGGCGCGCTGGTGCACGACGTGGGCGAGTTGAACGTGCAGCCCGCGCTCTTCGACAAGGACGCGTCGATCGACGAACGTGAGCGCATCGCGATCTGTGACCACACGATCGTCGGGGCGCGCTGGCTCGCGGGCGTGCCGGAGCTCGCGCCCCTCGTGCCTTTCGCGCGTTGGCACCACGAACGCTTCGACGGCCTCGGCTACCCCGACGGCGCGACCGCGCAACAGGTTCCGCTGACGGTCGCGCTGGTGGGGGTGTGCGACGCATGGGACGCGCTCACGGAACCGCGGCCGTATCGCGATCCACTCGGCTTCGACGACGCGGCGGCCGAGATGGGCCGCCACACCGGGCACCAATGGAGCCGCGCCCTCGTGACGTGGCTGCTCGAGTGCGCCGGCGCGCCGGACAGTAGGCCGGATCAGTAAGGGAGTATCGCGACGATCGGCGCGGGTGGTCGCGCCGAGCCGGTCGCGAACGTGGGCGCGTCGAACGGGTACACGCGACCGTCGGTCGCGGTGAGCCAGTAGCCGCCCCGACCCGACGGTGCGATCCCGACGATGTGCGGCCGCGCGTGCGTTCCTGCGAGTTCGCCGTGCCCGGCCACACCGAAGGCGAACACGTGCCCGTCGGCGGTCGCGAGCCAGTATCCGCGCCCGTCGGGCGAGGCGGCGATGCCGACGACCGGCGCGGCGCCGGCCCGGAGTCGCAGATGACCCAGCGTCGGAGCACCGACGGAAGTGACCGTGCCGTCGGAGCGCGCGATCCAGTAGCCGTCGTTCGGCGAGCTCGCGATCCCGACGATGCGCGCCGCGTTCCTGTTCGATGTGATCTGCCCGCGGGCCGGCACGCCGAACGAATAGACGTGCCCGTCGGCGGCGACCAACCGGTAGCCGTTCCCATTCGCCGCGTTCGTGATACCGGTGATGCGCGCGGCGCCGCGCCCGAGGGTTGCGCTCCCGAGCGCGGCCGCGGTGGACGCGTACACATGGCCGTCGGCCGTCGCGAGCCAGAGGCCGCCCGACGACGCGCCCGCCGCGCCGACGATGCGTGACTTCGCCGGTGCCGCGGGCACCTTGTCGCTCGCGCTCGAGAGCGCGAAGCGAGGCTGCGCCAGATTGCCGAGCGGGTACACGTGCGCGTCGACGCCCACGAGGATGAACGCACCTTGCGTAGACGGTTCGCTGACCGAGCCCACGGGCGAGGAAGCCGGTGGGCTCGAACCCGCGCTTCCCTGGCTCAGCGTGAATCCGACCGCGCCCGCGACGACGAGGGCGATCCCGAACACTCCGGTGGCGACGGGGCCGTAGATCGCGACGCGGGCCCGGCGGACGCGCAGCGCGTCGGCGCTCATCGCGCGTCGACCGTCAGCTGCTCCAGCTCGCGGACCTTCTCCTCGAGCTCGAGCACGATGGCGACCGTCGACGTGTCGTGCCGGGCTCGGCGCCACAGGTTGCGCGGATGGCGGGTACGCCACGCCCACACGAGCGCGATCGCGCACAGCAGACCGCCGAGAATCTGCATTCCGGCGTAGAGCGCGGTCACACCAAGAAGCGTAGGTGGCCCGCGCTCCGAAACCGCGGCAAACGCGCGGGGCTTGACGCAGGGATGAGGGACGCGCCTACGGTCGCGCCGTGATCCGCCGGCTGTTCAAGAACCTCGGTGTGCTCGACCCCGCCGCCGCGCCCGCGGAATCCGCGCAGCTCGAACGCGACGGCTACGCGCATCTGCGTGCGGTGTTCGATCCTCGAGAGGTCGCGCAGATGCGCGCGGAGATCGACACGGTGTTCGCCTCCACCTCGCCGGAACGCAGTCGCACCGACAAGGACGAGTTCCGCTACGAGATGTACAACCGCAGCGCCGCGTGCCAGGCCGCAGTGATGCATCCGGAGATCCTTCGGGTCGTCGAACCGCTGCTGGGCGACGACTGCCACGTGATCGCGAACACCGCGTGGCGCAACCCGCCGGAGTTCGCCGGCGGTCCGTGGCATTGCGACGCCGGGCCGCACGTGCCGCGGCCGGAGGATGTGCCGTGGGACGACCGCATCCCGTATCCGGTGTTCGCGGTGGCGACGCACATATACCTGCAGGATTGCGCGCTCGCCGACGGACCGACCGCCGTCGTTCCCGGAAGCCACCGGTCGGGACGGCTCGCGCCGTTCGCCCAAAAGGGCATGGATCTCACCTACGACGGGCGAGCACCGGTGCTGTTCGAGGCTGCGGCCGGCGACGTCGCGCTCTTCGTGTCGGATGCGTGGCACCGCGGGGTCCCCGCGGGCCCGGGTGGTCGCGGCCGCTACTTCCTTCAGGTGCACTACGCGCGGCGCGACATCGCCCAGCGCGTGCGCACGACTGCGGATGCGCATCACGTGTCGGAAGAGGCCGCCGCCCGGGCGACCACCGACCGGGCGCGCACGGTTATCGGCCTGCACGCCCCGTTCTTCTACGACGGGTAACGCTCAGGGCACGATCTCGGGGTAGTAGTTCTCGGCGCCGATCTTCTTGAGATCTTCGAACCAACTGCTTTCGTAGGCGTCGGTCGGGCCCTGACGCAACGGGTCCTCGAAGTTCCACGCCTGGCGCTTGTACGTCCAGTTGGCGGGATACAAGCGATGCGCCTCGCGCCAGTGCGGGATCGCCGCCGCGTGATCGCCGGCGCGGTGCAAGTGCTGGCCGAGCTCGAACTCGGCGGCGGCCGTCGCCTCGGCATGAGTGCGCGGGTCGGAACGGCGGACGACCTCGTCGGGCGCCAACGCGTATCGACTGTCGCGGTCGTGCGCGATCCAGTCGTCGACCATCTCGACGTAGATGTTCGGATCGCTCCTGATCTTGCGCGCCTCCACGAGCATCTCGGCGACGTCGGGTGGCACCGTCGACACGTCGATCTTGCGGAACGACTCGGTGGCGGGATTGCGGCCCGGATGGGCGGGCTCGGCGGGCCGCACGATCGTGCCGTCCTCGTCGATCCACACGCCGTTCGGCACGTTGACGAACCCGAAGAGCTCATCGGACACATGCGCTTCGTCGATGAGCGACGGGTGCTCCGGCTGCGCCTTCTCGATGAACGGGCGCGCGTCGTTCGCCTCGACGTCGAGCGCGACCGTGACGACTTCGACGCCGAGCGGCTTCCAGCGCTCGCGCAGCTCTTGCCATAGCGGCAGATCGAACCGGCAGCCGCACCACGACGCCCACGAGACCAGCACGACCTTCTGGCCGCGCAGGCTCGAGAGCTTGAACGTGGTGCCGTCGGCGTCGGGAAGATCGAGCTCGGGCGCGACCGCGGATGTGAGGACGCGTCCGGTGGTCGCGGTTTCCGGGCCGAGCGCCCAGATGCCGTGCGCGAGGTCGGCGACGAGGGGCATGCCGAGCCGCGGGGCGAGCGCCGCGACGTCGAGCAGTCCGCCGTCGAGCCGAACCTCGCTCGGGAGCGGAACGCATACCTCGCCCTTGCACGCGCCTTCCGGTTTGATCGCCCAACCCGTGCGGGACTCGAAATCGTGCGCTTCGACGGTCAGATCGTGCAGGATCACGGACGCACGATAGACGTAGCCGAGCACAGATGCAGGCGAGGAGCCGTTCATGCGCGAGCACCGGTACGAGTTCGAGATGCCGCACGCGGCCGCCCGTATCTGGGCGCTGTTCCAGGACTACGACCGCTGGACCGACTACGCACCGATGGTGAAGCGCGTCGACGTTTTGTATCCCGGTGACAACGAACACAACGGCCGCCTCCGTCGCGTCATTTACAAGATGCCGCTCGGCCGCGAAGGTTCGGCACTCGAGCTCGTCACCGATGTCGTGCCCGAGCGCGGTTACACGTACACGATGATCTCGTCGACACCGGGCAACGACCAGATCGGCCACGTCGCGCTCGAGCCCCTCGCGCCGAATCGCACGATGTTCCGCTTCGACGAGCGGTACAACATCCAAAAGGCCCCGTTCAAATGGTTCGAGGGCCCGATCTACAAGTTCATCAACAAGAACAACGAGGATTCGATGCGCCGTGCGTCCGCATGGCTGAGCGCGCACCCCGAGTACCGCGCCGACTTGACGGAACAGTAAGGAGGCGAGCGAGCCGCGGTCGCCGCGTCAGCGAATCACGCGGAACCAGATGTTGGTCGCGTGGGGGACGTGCGTGAGGCTGATGCGTTCGAGCTTCACGTTCGTGCCGCCCGGGTGTTCGAACAGGCGGACGCCGTCGCCGAGTAGCACCGGCGCGATGCACACCAAGATCTCGTCGAGCACGCCGGCCTCCAGGCACTGCCGGCCGACGTCGGCGCCGAGGATGCTGACGTACTTGTCGCCGGCGGCGGCCTTCGCCGCGGCGACTCCACTCTCGAGGTCGGTCACGAACGTGACATCGGGCGCCGAAGTGTCGGGGGGATGGTGCGTGAGGACGAACTGCGGTCCGTTCCAGGTCCCGCCGTACGCACCTTCTTCGGGTGTGCCCTTGTTCGGGTCGTCGCCGCGATACGTGCGATTGCCGACCAGCAACGCGCCGACATTCCCGACGTGTTCGTCGATCGGTGGGTTGGGGCCGAGGTGCGGCTTCAGCCACGACATGTCGCCACCGGCGCCCGCGACGAAGCCGTCGAGCGACATCGTCGCGGAGTACAGCAACTTGGCCATGACCCACCTCCGTCGAAGACCGACGCAGATGTTGACACGCAGCGCGCGGCGTTGGGCAAGTGGTCGCGCGAAGGGGCCCGGGGCTTTCGCCCCGGGCCCGCATCGTTGTACGCGTGGTTTGCTGGGTCGTGTGTGACGACTACCAGCTGGCGCCGAGTGCCGCGAGGTTCGCGCCACCGAGAGCCGCAGCCGGGCATCCGCCGGCCGCCTTGCC
>DASYJT010000366.1:0-3427 GCA_035996165.1 Acidimicrobiia bacterium | reverse complement strand
ATTCGGGCAAAGGTCGTTACGAGCTGTTCGCGGGAGAGATGCACTCGGCCGTCTTCAACCGGGTCGAGCTCGCCCACGAACTTCGGGTCGCATGCGAGACCGAACAGTTCACGGTCCACTATCAGCCGATCATCAGCCTCGAGACCGGCAAGCTCGCGAGTCTCGAAGCACTGATCCGTTGGCAGCACCCGACTCGAGGACTTCTCTACCCCGGCGATTTCTTGGACGTCGCGATCGACACCGGCATCATCGTTCCGATGGGCGGCTGGGTGCTCGAGACCGCATGCCGCCAAGCCCGCGACTGGCTCGACCGATTTTCCCATCTGCCGTTTGCGATGTCGGTCAACCTGTCGCCGTTGCAGGTGTTCGAAGCTGACGTCGTCGACACCGTACGGAACGCATTGTCGAGGTCCGGACTCCCGCCGCACGCGTTGCTGTTGGAGTTGACGGAGGAAGTCATGATCAAAGACGCCGAGGTCGCGGCGCTCCGGCTCGACGAGATCAAGCGCCTCGGAGTGGGGCTCGCAATCGACGACTTCGGCACCGGGTACTCGTCGCTCAGTTACCTACGCCGCCTGCCGGTCGACACTTTGAAGATCGACAAATCGTTCGTCGACGGCCTTACGGCGGGCCCGACCGAATCGGCGTTCGGGAAGCTCATCATCGACTTCGCGCACACGCTCGGGCTGCGGACCGTCGCCGAAGGGGTCGAGGAACCCGAACAGGCGACCGCGTTGCGCCGGCTCGGGTGTCACCTCGCGCAGGGCTACCTGTTCGCCAAGCCGCTCCCAGCTGCCGAGATCGAGGCACTCCTCGAATCGGGCGGACCGAATCACTCCTGGGCGGCCGACGGACCCGTTGTCGCCGAACCCGTGTGACCGGTTCGTATGAAGCATCCGCTGTGGCATCTCCTGGTCGTCGCCGGCGGGGCAATCGCGCTCTTCGCGGCGATCAAAGTCAAAGAATGGTGGGACGCTCGAAGTGTGGTGTCGCACGAACGCGGCTTTGAACCGCCGAGCGTGAGCGTGCTCGCCCTGGCGCTGATGTCCACCGCGAGTGCGGCGCTACACAGCGCGGTATCCGGCGAGCACTTCCAGGAAGCATTCGTCTTCGGGGCGTTCTTCCTGGTCGCGTCGGTAGCGCAGGCCGGCTGGGCCGTCGCGATCGTCTACCGACCCCGACCGTCATTGCTCCTCGCCGCCGCCGCCGGAAACGCGGCCGTCGTCGTGTTATGGGTCGTCACCCGGACCGTCGGCCTACCGATCGGGCCGGAGCCTTGGCATCCCGAAACGATCGGCGTCATCGATCTCGTCTGCACTGCCCTCGAAGTCGCAGTCGTCGTCGGCGCCTTCGTGTTGCTCGCTCGGACCGACGCCAAAATCCATCAATCAGGCTTGATGGATCCGGTGGCGCCTGGGTAGGGTCGAAGCGTGGCACCGACGCTCGAGGACGAATCTCTGGCAAGTCGACCGCCGGGGTTCGTCCGCCTGGTTGCGCATCCGGTGCGATGGAAGTTGCTGCGGGAGCTCGCCCGGAGCGATCGGGCGGTACGGGAGTTGACCGCGCGCGTCGACGAGCCACAGAACCTCGTCTCGTACCACCTGCGGCAGTTGCGCGACGGCGGGTTGGTGGTGGCGCGGCGCAGCTCGGCGGATGGCCGCGACAGTTATTACTCGATCGATCTCGCGGGCTGCCGGCGCCAACTGCAGTCCGCGGGCGGCGCCCTTCATCCCGCGCTCTTGCTCGCGCCGCCGGCCGCGTCACGCCCTGGAGTCGCGCACGCGCGACGCCGCGCGCGCGTGTTGTTCGTGTGTACGGGCAACAGCGCGCGCTCTCAGATCGCCGAGGCGCTCCTCGTCGACATCTCGGCCGGGACCGTCGAAGCGGCGAGCGCGGGGAGCCATCCGAAGCCGCTGCACCCGAACGCGGTGCGCGTCTTGAAGCGGCGCGGTATCGACATCAGCGGGAACCGCACGAAGCATCTCGACGAGCTCCGGTCGCAGAAGTTCGACGTGCTGATCACGCTGTGCGACCGCGTCCGCGAGGTCTGCCCCGAGTTCCCGTCGCACCCGGACCTCGTGCACTGGAGCATGCCCGACCCGGCCGCCGAGGGCCCGACCAATCGTGCTTGTTATCCGGCGTTCGAGCGCACGGCAACGGAGCTCGAGACGCGCATCAACTTCTTTCTTCCCGTATTGGCGGATTCACGATGAGGAGAATCACTGATGCAGAACGATGAAATCGTCAACGTGCGGTACATGGTCCACGACGTCGACGAAGCGATCGAGTTCTACGCCAAGGTCCTCGGCTTCGAGCTACTCACCAGCGCCGCTCCGGCGTTCGCGGATGTCAAACGCGGCAATCTGCGATTGTTGTTGTCGGGGCCGAAGAGCTCCGCGGGACGACCAATGCCCGACGGCGCGACGCCCGAGCCCGGCGGCTGGAACCGTATTCACCTGATCGTCGACGACCTCGAGACCGAAGTCGGCCGATTGCGCGGCGCGGGCGCCCACTTCCGCAACGACATCATCGAGGGGCCGGGCGGCAAGCAGATCCTGCTCCAGGATCCCTCCGGCAATGTCGTCGAGTTGTTCCAACCCGCCTGACTCCGGGTCACGGTCCGGGAAACGCGGCTCGCAGTCGATCGAGGTCGACGGGATCGCCGACGAACGCTGGAGTGTGCAGGGGATCAAGCCGTCCGTAGATGAGGCGGGCGAACGCCTCGGCGGGCAACTCGAGGTCGGCGGAACCTGCGCGGCCGGTGGTCGGCGCGAGCACCGCGCCCTCTGACGACAGTTCGACAGTGATGAGCCGCTCCGGCTCGGTGGTGCGAACGCGGACGGTCGCGGGGTCGCCGCCGGGTCGGGCGGTGAACTGCACGATCAGCGCAAGGTTGTCGACGACCAGCGCGGCGATCGGTTCGGGGATCGTGGCGGAGGGGTCGAGGTCGACAGCGATGTCCCAGGTGTGGAACGCGTGCTCGTTGAGGCGGAGGCCGACGACCCCGTCGAAGTCGAAGGTCATGGGGCCCATTGAGAACGAGAATCTCTCACGCTGGTCATCGTTTGTGGCCTCCAGGTGGGCGAGGAGGTCGGCGTCGGCCGCGAGCCCGTCGTCGACCTGCGCTCGTGGCGTTTTGGCGTTCCATTCGTCCCAGGTACGCGGCGCGAGCTCATCGGGAGTCGTGATGCCGGCGAGTTGGTCGTCGAAGCGGCGTTGGAGGATGACCGCACCCGAGCCGAGGTGCGACATGACCTGGGCAATGGTCCACTCGCTGGGGTAGGCGGACCGGCCGATCGCGCCGTCGTCGAGTGGTTCGACGATGCTGCGCAGCCTTTCCACCGACGCCCGAAGCGCGGTGAGCGCGGTGCTGCGAGCTCTCAACTTGTGCCATCCGGCGGCAGTGCGGCGAGCGCCGCTCTCATTC